>CACPJA010000035.1 GCA_902634075.1 uncultured Gammaproteobacteria bacterium | reverse complement strand
CAACAGACTTAAGGGTTTCAATAGCTCTGAGTGTAATATCTTTTAGATTGCCAATGGGCGTGGAAACAATATTGATCTGACCGGACATAAATTTTAGTTCAACAAAAAATTTTCTTTGGAACTATAGATGCATCTCTTCTTCATCTTCAGTTAGGCTATGTTGAAATGCTTCTCTTGAGAATACACGCTCCATATAATCTTTCATGTGCTTGTGGTCATTCGTTAAATTTATTCCGAAATATTCTAATCTCCAGAGTATTGGTGCAAGAACACAATCAATAATCGTGAAATCATCATTAAGGAAATGTTTATTAACTGAAAATAGATCTGCGCTTGCATTTAAGGCGGATCTTAACTTCTTTCTCATGCCATTTTCAGTCCTAGTGCCAATAGACTTATCAAATTCAATAGCTGGAAAAACTATGCCTGATTCAAGAGAGGCCAAAGCTAAGCGTATTTTAGCTCTATCTACTGGGCTAACTGGCATCAATGGAGGATATGGATATCTTTCATCTATATATTCAATAATAACCCTTGAATCGTATAAGACTAACTCACGATCGATAAGCGTTGGAAGAGTTGCAAAAGGGTTAAGTGCAATTAGATCCTCAGGAATTTTCTTGTCATCAAAGTTATCGATTTTAGTGACAATTCCCTTTTCTGAAAGAACAAAGCGTACTTGATGAGATCGGATACATATATTTCCGGAATATAATCCCATCATGGACCTTCTGTTTGATACACTTGTCATTTAACAATACCTCTTAAAATTTATCTAACTTCTCTCCAAATATCTTTATATAGAGCGTAGCTAAAAACTAAAAATAAAAATAAAAAACTCAAGACCCAAAATCCCAAAGACTTTCTCTTTTCTTGGGTAGGATCGCCAGCATACTCTAAAAAGGTAACTATATCTAAAAGAAATTGGTCGTAATTTGAAGGTGTCATTTCTTGTTCAACTAGCCATAGAACGTGTGGCATACTCGTGGCGTCTTTTATTTTATTGTTTACACCAGTTGGCGATTTATCATCTTGAAAGAAAGATTTTAAGAATTGATACACGTAGTCAGGATTCTTTCTTCTAGTTACAAGTGTTAAATCAGGAGGTGCTTTACCAAACCACCTATCTCCATCTGCTTTGCTCATATTAGTTGTAACAATATCCTGAGGTGTTTGATTGCTAAAAATCAGATTATTTAATAATTGCTCTTCTGAGATATTAAGATCTTCAGCTATTTCCCCATATCTCATGTATTTTAATGAATGACATCCTGCACAATAGTTAAAGAAATTTCTAGCGCCTCTTTGAAGAGATTTTTTATCAGAAACATCTATAGATATAGGTTTCATATCAATCTTATTATCTGATGAAGAGCTAGCAGAAGTAACCAAATCACTTACTAAAAGAAGTGTAAAAAGAAGTAATAATTTTTTAATGCTTAAAGTCATTTCTTATAAACTACTCGTTCTGGAACAGGCTTTGTTTTTTCGTATCTTGTATAAAAAGGCATAAGAAGAAAAAATCCAAAATAAGTGATAGTAAATATTCTTGCTAAGATAACATAGACACCTGTTGCAGGCTGCATGCCCAAATACCCGAGGGCCAAAAATGAAATAACAAAAGTGTATAGAGCTAACTTATACTGCCATCCTCTATAACGAATAGACTTAACAGGACATCTATCTAGCCAAGGCAGGAAAACAAATAAAAGAACAGCTAATACAAGGAAAACTGCACCTAGTGCTGCATTTGGCACTGCTCTAAGAATCGCGTAATAAGGGGTAAAATACCATGAAGGCACTATGTGCTCAGGAGTTTTTAATGGATCTGCTGGTTCAAAATTATCAACTTCCAAGAATAGCCCGCCCATTTCTGGAGCATAAAATACTGCGGCAAAGTATACAATTAAAAACACAGTGATCCACACAAGATCTTTGCTGGTGTGGAAAGGATGAAAAGCTACACCGTCAATGGGCTTACCACTCTCATCTTTATGCTCTTTAATCTC
>CACPJA010000034.1 GCA_902634075.1 uncultured Gammaproteobacteria bacterium | reverse complement strand
GACAATAAAAGTGCCTTTATTTATTGATGAAGGTGAAGTTATTAGAGTCGATACACGAACAGGCGAATATTTATCGAGAGTAAAATAAGACCAATGGAACAGAAGTTTATTTATTATTTTCTAGTTGTTTTAATGATTATCCTAAGTATGTTTGGGATCCAGAACATCTTTTCTCCCTTCTAATCATTGCCATCCTTTTTGCCATGATCTTCTGACGGCGAACTTCGTTTA
Organism: uncultured Gammaproteobacteria bacterium; assembly: GCA_902634075.1. Lineage (GTDB taxonomy): Bacteria > Pseudomonadota > Gammaproteobacteria > Steroidobacterales > UBA11654 > CACPJA01. Next base: position 2,148 of record CACPJA010000034.1, on the reverse strand, counting down.
CTGAAATATTTAAACGATCGAACCAAGAAAATCACAACGACAATCAAAACTATAATCATTGCTTCCATAGAAAATCCCCCTATAGATTTAATTTATCTAAATTTTGCAATGCATTCACCTAATTTTATTTTTTCACCAAATCTTAGGCCATCAGGGAATTTTATATTTTCCGAGCCAGAGAATAACATTAAGACGGTAGAACCAAGGTTAAAATGAGCGAATTCATCACCCTTGTTATAGACTTCTTTATTTTTATCCGTGATTGATATTGAAGAAACGTTCATTGCGCCAACCATGATTATGCAATAATTGACTTTACTGCTCTCAAACTGACTTATCTGTCTAGCATTCTTAGTGTAGAGAGCATCAATCTTCCTCAAAGCTTGCTCATTAACTTTATAAGTCTTCCCATCTATTATCTCGTTATGTAGAAGTTTTCCTTGATGCGGGATATGAACTCGGTGATAGTTATAGGGCGCTAAGTATATCGTCACATAGAAGGCATCTTTGAAAGCTTCAATTAGCTGAGGGTTCTTATTTAATAAATCACTGAGGTTATACTCCATGTTCTTGAGTTGGAAAAGCTTCCCATCACTAACTCTCCCAGACTCCATAACTTTTCCATCCACAGGAGAGACTATAGTGTTTTCAGTTTGATCAATAGGTCTAACCCCTTCGTCAAATTCTCTGGTAAAAAAATCATTAAAAGAGGAATACTCATTCATATTTTTTCTAGCGAATTCTTCAAGACTGATTTTATAGTGGTTTTTAAAAAGATTGATGAGTAGGTTTTTTACAAATCTTGTTTTGATTCTCGAAACTTTTAGAATCAACTTTTGAAAAAAGTTTTGGAGTAGGTTCATCGAGTTCATAAAGAGTAAATAATTGATAGTCTCAAGTTTCTATGTCTATGTGTTCTAATGTAACATCGAAAAATAATGAAAAACATTAGTTTAAAAACATCAACAGTAAATTCTTCAATTGCCAGCATCCTCGAAGAATTGGAGCTATTGTTAGATAGTAGCGATCTATTTTATGGTCACGGCTGTGTTAATGCAAAAGATGAAGCATTAGCTCTTATCCTTTCTGTGTTAAATTCTGATTATCCGTTAGGTAAAGATCTCTTAGCATCAAAACCTTCATCTGATGAGTTTTCTAGAATCAATAATCATCTCTCAGAGAGAATAAACACCAGAAAGCCAATGTCTTATATAACTGGAGAGGCCTATTTTTGTGGTCATCGTTTCTTTGTTGATGAGAGAGTGCTGATTCCTAGATCTCCAATAGCTGAAATGATTCAGAATCAAATGCAGCCGTGGATTGATATAAAAAAGATTAGGAGGGTTCTAGAAATTGGTACAGGTTCTGGTTGCATTGCTCTATCAATGGCCATTGAATTTCCAGAAATAGAAATCGTCGCTTCTGATATTTCTGAACCAGCTTTAGAGGTTGCTAGAATGAACAGACAAGATAAAAATCTCCTTGATAGGGTTGAATTGATTCATTCTGATTTATTTGAAAATATTTCAGGAAGTTTTGATTTAATTGTCACTAACCCACCTTATGTGCCTGATGAGGTTATGAGAAATTTGCCTATTGAGTATTCATTTGAGCCCCGTAAAGCACTGATAGCAGGCAACAAGGGACTGGATTTTATCTCAAGAATACTGCAAGATGCTCCTCCGTTTCTAAATCAAGAGGGTGTTTTAGTTATAGAGGCGGGTGTTGCTGCAGAGGAGCTGGAGAGATCAAGGGATTTACCATTTATATGGGCAACATTTGAAAACGGAGGGGATGGTGTGGCTGTTATAGAAGCACAACATCTGAGTTAGAATTCGATACAATTAGAATTAGTTAAGAGAATGTGATGGCAGGGAATACAATAGGAAAACTGTTTACTGTTACTACTTCTGGTGAAAGTCATGGATCCGGAATGGCAGCTATTGTCGATGGCTGTCCTCCTGGGATGGAACTTTCAGAAGAAGATATTCAGCAAGAACTAGAGAAACGAAGACCCGGAACATCTCGTTTCACATCGCAGCGAAAAGAACCCGATCAAGTAAAAATTATGTCAGGAATCTTTGAGGGAAAAACAACGGGTACCCCTATTAACTTAGTCGTTGGCAATGTTGACCAGAAATCCAAAGA
>CACPJA010000033.1 GCA_902634075.1 uncultured Gammaproteobacteria bacterium | reverse complement strand
AAATGACATTAGTTGTCCTCTTTGTTTTTGCCGCGCTCTCAGGTTTTGTCGATTTTATTTCTCAGAGTGATGACATTGGTATTGGGGGATATGGCGTTTATGAAGCTATCCAATACACACTTTTGAAGTTACCGAGTTCTATCTTCCAGCTTCTACCTATAATAGTTTTAATAGGTAGTTTGATTGGTCTAGGCAATTTAAGTAAAAACAATGAAATCACAGTGATTCTATCGTCTGGCTTCTCTTTTTTCAGATTGTCTCTATCGACATTTTTTGCCGGTCTAATTTTATGTTTTTTGACCATTAGTCTCGGAGAGTACCTTTCCCCTCCAATGGAGAGATTAGCCGACCAGTTAAGAACAAAGAATAAATATAATTTGGAGTCAATCGGCGAGTCCAAGGGTTTTTGGGTGAAGGAAGAAAATAAAATTATTAATATTAATTTTGTTTCAGAAAATAAGAGTTTTGGTGAATTAACTATTTTTGAACTAGGCCTAGATGGACAAATTGAAAAAATATCTAGAGCATCATCAGCAGGTATTGATGATTATAATCAATGGATTTTGAGTAATCTTAGTGAATCTATTTTCAATCCTTCCGGCATAGAATCAAACTATTCAAGATATAAAATTGATAAAACTAAATTGGATAGAGACCTTGTAAGTCTCAGTGTGGTGAAATCAGAAGATTTGAATATTATTGAATTATTTCGATATATAGAATATTTAGAGAGTAATACTCTGGATGCTGAGTTATACAAAGCTTCCTTCCACAGCAGGCTTGCCTCATTATTTGTTATCCCGATAATGTGTTTATTTGCATTACCATTGTCTTTTGGTTTTCAAAGATCAAGAGGCACAGGCTATAGGGTTACTTTGGGTATGATTATTGGATTAGCTTACTTTATTATGCAAAATACATTAATGGAATCAGTTCAAATTTATTCAATAAATTCTATATTGATTGGGTGGTCACCATTAATACTTTTAACGCTTATAACTTTTTTGACCTTCAAGCTAACAAGAACCTGATTAAGTGAATATATTAATAAAATCTTTTTTCTCAATGATTTTCTTGATTGTCATCTTCTCTTGCTCAACCATAGAGATTGATCAAGAAAGATCAGCAGAAGAAAACAAAAATATTAGCGATCAAATAACTCAACTTGCTAAACAGAACAAATCCTTTGAAGAAGAGATATCTTTTTTAAAGAATCAATTGTCACAGATTCAAAAGGTGATTGCAGATGATAGCGATTCAGTTCTACCCAATGACTCTGAAAGACAGGCCTATCAAGAGTCTTTCGAGCTGATTAGGAGGGGAGATTATCAGGCGGCAGAAGTGGCGTTTACAAATTATATAAAGACTTATCAGGATAGTGATTTTATTGACGATGCTAAATTTTGGTTAGCTCAATCAATGTATTCGCAAGGAGCATATAATTCAGCTTTAGAACTTTTTGAAGGTATTCAAAAAGAGTATCCACAGTCCGAGAAAATTATGGAATCAATATTAAAAGCTGGTTTTTGTCATTTTGAATTAGGCAACATGGATAAATCTATCCAGATTTTTAAACAAATTATCTCTGATTACCCAAACTCTTCTGTTGCTCGACTTGCTTCTGAGAAGCTTGATGCTATTAATTAACTGAATATGATTAAATGGCTGTTTTATTTATTTCACCTAGGTTATTATTCACCAGATTTTTTATTTTCCAAAGGGCCGTTAGCTCAGTTGGTAGAGCAGCTGGCTTTTAACCAGTTGGTCGAAGGTTCAAATCCTTCACGGCCCACCATTTAAATGAAGAAAAATATAAAAAAATATTGGATCTTTTCATCTTTAGTTTCTGTGTTCTTTTTTATAATACTGCTGTTTATTTTCTTTCTTTCTCTGCCTGGTTAATTTAAGCCATGAGTAACACAACCATCCAAATTGACAACAAGATATACAATTATCTTTTGTCGGTATCACTAAAAGAGCATAAGGCTTTAAAAAAGTTGAGAGAAGTTACTTCATCAATGCCTGGTTCAAGAATGCAGATCGCACCGGATCAGGGACAGTTTATGGCAATGATAGTAAAAATGATTGGAGCTAAGAAGCTATTAGAAATAGGGACTTATACGGGTTATAGCTCTATGGTTTGTGCGATGGCTATGAAAAGCGGTCAAATCATTACTCTCGATAATGATCCTATTGCAACTGAAGTTGCTAAAACATTTTGGAAAGAAGGGGAGGTTGATCATTTGATTGATCTACGTCTTGGCGAGGCTTTAGATTCTTTGAATCAGCTAATAGAAGAAAAACACTCAGCTAGCTTCGATTTTATTTTTATTGATGCTGACAAAGCAAATTACAAGAATTACTATGAACTCTGCTTAGAATTATTAAACCCGAATGGAATAATTATCTTTGATAATGTCTTATGGAGTGGAGCTGTGGCTGACATGGATGACAAAAGCAAGAACACAATTGCATTGAGAGATCTTAATGAAATGCTTTTTAATGATCAAAGGATTGATTTATCCATGATTCCTGTTGGCGATGGATTAACCATAGTGAGGAAGAAACAATCATGAAAGAATCATTAAATGTTTTTGGAGAACCATTGAAAGAATGCAGTAATTCTCCTAAAACAGGCTTTTTTAGAAACGGTTGTTGTGACACTTCAGATGAAGATGTGGGAAGCCACACAGTTTGCGTGATAATGACTGAAAATTTCTTAAAATACAGTGCTTCTGTAGGGAATGATTTATCAACACCAATGCCAGCTATGGGTTTTCCTGGACTGAATCCAGGAGATAATTGGTGTCTGTGTGCTCCAAGATGGCAACAAGCTTATGAGGCAGACTCAGCTCCAAAAGTAGTGTTGTCTGCCACACACCAAGGCGCTTTGGAATATGTTAATT
>CACPJA010000032.1 GCA_902634075.1 uncultured Gammaproteobacteria bacterium | reverse complement strand
AGATTAATGGCCAGCACAATTGTCTTCTCAGGCGTGTTTTTTGCGGGATGGCAAATGGCTCAAAAATATCTCCCTCTTAGTCGCGATTATTAGGACCCTTATATTCTTTCTCCCAAGAGCTTGCCGTAAGTAAGTGCTGGTGTTACCCCCATTCCATTGACGTAGGCATTACCTGAAGTTGCACCAAAGCCTATAACTTCACCGATGGCATAAAGGTTCTTAATTGGTTCTCCAGATGCTTTTGTAACTTCAAAATTTCCATTAACACCGAGTCCAGCAAATGAACATAAACTCCACCCACTCATTCTTATTGAATAAAATGGACCTTTAACCAATGGTAAGGGACGGTGCTGTCTGCCAAATTCATCTGCACGATTATTGTTGAGATTGTTGTTGTATTCCTCAACGGTCAATTCAAGATTCATGGGGTGTAAGCCAGATTTTATAGCGAGGTCTCTTATACTGTTTGCGCTTTTAAACATGGAGTGATTATTCGATTCATCCATGATTCTTTTATTTGGCCAGTCATAGATTATGTTAGGCATTTCATCGAGCATTCTTTGATCGAGGATAGTCCAATGTCTATGAGCAGGTTGTTCACCAATTCGATGTTCAATGTGATCAACACTTTCATGATCTTCTTTTACAAATCTTTTACCTTCTGAGTTGACTAGAATTTCCCAAGGTAATCTTTCCATGACATTTCTTGCTACACCGTAGGGTGTGGAAGGTATTTTGTCATCAGAGAGGATCATTCCATACAAAGGTGAGTATTTCTCTCCACCTCTAAGATAACCGCCGACCGATTGGCCTAGAATCAATCCTGCACCTTGACTTTGGGGGTAGGCCATTTGACAGTATAGCGGCACTCCATGCAACTCTTCATAAAGCCTAGGGTTTGAAGCGCATCCTCCAGAGGCGAGAATAACTTTTTCACCTCTGTACTCAAGAATTTTACCCTGGTTATTTTCAACGATCACACCTTTGATATCTCCATCAGAAGACTGGATAAGATCATTCGCACTGGTTTCTAGAAGGATTGTAATAGAACCATTGTTAATCTCTTGATCTACTAATGGTTTTATAGCGTTTAAGATTGCAATACCTCCACCCCATGGGCTGGTAGTGCCTTCGGGTCCTTGCTGATACCTAGCAACTGAAAAGGCATCATGAGCCATTTTTTTAACGGGATGATTCTCAAAGATAGTGTAACCATTCTTTGCAAGCCAATTGATAGTTGGTCCAGCATGATCCACTAAGATTCTGGTCAGAATTGGGTCAGAGGTATTGTTATTAATTCTCATAATGTCGTCATAATGTTGATCGGGAGAATCTTTAATACCTTTTCTTTCTTGGAAAACTGTACCGGCACCTGAAATTTGGCCTGTTGAGACAAATAAAGTGCCACCGATCACTGAGGCTTTCTCAATAACTAAGACTTTAAGGCCACGTTTAGCAGCAAAGATAGCTGCTGGCAATCCCGCTGTGCCTCCACCGATAACAATTACATCCCAATGATCATTGGCTAAGGCTGCTTGATAGGGGTAGGGGAGAACAGCAGCAGATAGAAGCCCTGTGCTGTATTTGAGAAATTCTCGTTTAGTTAATCGAGGGTTGTTCAATGATGTCATTGTTTGTCTCTAATTCGATATTAGGTTCATCGGCGATTATAGGAACAACCTTTTTTTCTTTGTAGTCAACAAAAATAGGCGAAGACCATGCTCTATGTCCACCAGGACCAAGACATTGTTCTGTGTAATCGAGTCGGTAATCAGCATGGCAAGGCTCAACTGAAATCGGATTACCTTCATTGTCAAACTTTGTTCTTAAGTTACCGCCATTGACTAAAGGCGTATCTTCCTCAATAACTCTTGCGTAATAAAGAGTATCCCTTGAATTAGCTTCAAATTCATCGTCACTAAACTCTACAGTGCATTCAAGACTGTCAGGATCGCATACGAAGCTTTTCCAAACATCTTCAATGAGATTGATAGGGTCTTCATCAGAGTTGATCTGAGGCTTAATACGAATGATTTCAATTCGTTCTATGCGGTACCGATCATCAGACGGGTTATAACATTCATTATCAGCCATTTTTTCCAGTCGTCTGACAGTTAAAGCTTCCTTAACATAATCAGGACACCCTGGTAGTTGCTTAAAAGATCCCTTGGCTTTTACTCTAAAGGTTGGATTTTCAGATTGTTGTGTCGCAGAACCCATCGGTAGATCACCATCTTCATTTAATAAATCAAACCAGACTAGGATTCTATGACCAGTGGTTGCAAATACCTCTTTTCGTTTCATGGCCTCCCAAATTGAATCACGATCACGACCTTCCGAATGGACTGCCATTAACCCACCAAGAGTGAAAAAACTCATTTGTCGTTCAGTATCAATAATGGTCGCTCCTGTGAGTTGATTGAGTTCTTCTATTGTTCGTAACCTAGCGACTCTTTTTTCAGCAGATACAGGGTTTATCATTTTTCTCCATGTTTTACTGGCGGCTCCTGTGGATTCGGTTGCATTGTCTCTTAATAACTGTTTAAACCCATGACCAGCTCGAGCCGAATGAGTATCGCTGGAGCCAATAAACCCCCAACGGAATCGATCTTTATCATCGCCATAGCCTTCATTTCTCAAGGCTAGTGCATACTGCACAGATTTCTTTGGTCTGTAATTGAAAGCTGGTAAGTACGTGTTTCTAGCTTGTCCTGCATCAAGCCAAGATTGATTATCAGCTCCAAAGAGTACTCTAATGCCTGATGCTCCGGGGAACTTATTAAATTCATCTCTAGTTTTTGTTGCAAGATCAGCACACATTGATTCTGATTTCCCTTCATCTAGGCAGAGTTGTTTCATAATCACCCCCGCTTGATAACAAGACGGAAGATAATTTGATGTGGGTTCAGGGCAACTAATATTGCCATTTTCATCAGTGTTAACTTCTAAGAAATCATAGAATTGTTCAGAATTGCCGTGACCTGAGTAGATTTCAACGACGCTGTTATAATCTGGTCTAATGTTCTTTGAAGTTCTTGTATATTCTTTCCAAGTAGATGCTTGAGGCGTGTAAAAACCCCAG
>CACPJA010000031.1 GCA_902634075.1 uncultured Gammaproteobacteria bacterium | reverse complement strand
GGCAAACACTAGGATATTAAATCTATATAGAGAAAATAATATTAGTCCATTTTTTACCATTAAAGGCTTGTTTGGTTTTTTGATACAAGTACCAATTTTTATTGCAGTCTTTGATGTCTTGGGAGAGAGCATCCTACTTGCAGGCCAGTCTTTCTTTTTTATTGAAGATTTAAGTAAACCTGATCAGTGGTTAGAACTTCCTTTTGCAATACCTTTTTTTGGTTCGTATTTTAATTTATTGCCTTTATTGATGACGATCATCACTTTAGTTAGCGCAATCAGTTATCGTGACCAATATCTAAGTGCTGATCTACTTAAAGACCAGCAATTAAAACTCTATATCATGGCAGCGTTATTTTTTATTTTGTTTTTTACTTTCCCATCAGGAATGGTTCTTTATTGGACTTGCTCAAATCTGATCCAGTTGCTTAAGAGTTTAGTTATAAAAAAAAGCTCGCTGGCTTAAGGCGAGCTTTTTTAGTAGAGGTTTTGTATTAAATAAAGAAACCGTGACCTGCACCTACCATGCTCATTAACATTGGTATGGATAGCATTGTATTGGTTCTTGAAGCCAGAAATGCAGTTCTTGCTGCTTTTGCTTTCTCTTCTGCTGTTGCTTCAACAATACCTAGAACTTTTTTCTGATTTGGCCAGATTAAAATCCAGACATTAAACAGCATGATAGTTCCCATCCAGGCGCCTATGCCTATTGTAGTTGCATAAGCATTGCCAGTTCTAAACCCTAATTCAAAAGCATCACCCAAATTACCATTCAGGTAAAGAAAGAGCGCGCCGGTTAACCAGGTGACTAGAGCTGCCCATCGAAACCACAACAAAGCTCTAGGAGCTACGTATTTAGTTATGGCAGCTGGTCCAGGACCGTCTGAGTCGGCATTAGCCTCTGCGACTGATGGCACTTGCACAAAATTAAAATAGTAAAGTAAGCCAATCCAAGCTACACCTGCAGCAACATGTAGCCAAATAACTATCGAGTTTGCAGCATTTGCCCCTGAAAGATTTGTACCTAAAGCAATCAAGACAGCCAGTACTAAGCCAGTTACTATTGTTCCTGTAATCTTATCTAGTGGATTCATATTTTCACCCTCATTTCATTAATGAAGAAAAAGTATAACAATTTTCACTCACAGTCAAACTCACAGATAGTTTTAAAATACTCAATATTTTCAATCGATAGAATTTATAATAAGGTGTGATTCATAATGAATAAGGAGTTTATGATGGATTTAAATGAACGAATTAAAGGTCAATTAAGCGAATTCCCTCTTTTGCTTTATATGAAGGGAACCCCTGATTTCCCTCAATGTGGATTTTCAGCGAAAGTTTGTGGCATTTTAAAAGCATCAGAAAAGCGTTTTGCATTTGTTAATATTCTTGAAGACCATGAAATAAGAGAAGGGCTTAAGGCTTATTCCAATTGGCCAACTTTTCCCCAGTTATACGTCAATGGAGAACTGGTGGGAGGATGCGATATTATCGAGCAAATGTTTGAAAGTGGCGAATTAGGAAAAATATTGGACACTGTCGAATAGCCTGAATAATTTTTCTTTAGGAGATCTTTATTTCAAATAAAAAAACAGTTCTAGTTCCTGATCTCGGGGATTTCAGTGATGTAGAGGTTGTTGAAATTCTCATTAAAAAGAACGATCAACTCAAAGTTGATGACCCTATTATCACCCTAGAAACAGATAAAGCAGCGATGGATATTCCTTCACCATACCCTGGAAAGGTAACAGAAATTCTTATCAAGAAAGGTGACACAATTAATGAGGGGGATGATCTTTGTGAAATTGATGTTGATTTATCTCATCAACCTGAATCAGAAGATCAAGAGACTATTGATGAGACAACAAGAACAGGAGTCGCAACTGAAGAGCAACCTGAATCTAAAAAAATCATCAAAGACACACCCGCTTCTGAAGCTCCAAATGTATTCTTAAACAAGTCATTTAAAGGGGTACACGCCAGTCCTTCAGTTAGAAAACTTGCAAGAGAATTGGGCGTTGATCTTACTCAGGTTATTGGAACTGGATTAAAAAATAGAATACAGCCAGAGGATTTAAAATCTCACGTGAAAGCTATTTTAACAGGTGCAACATCTTCATCAGGAGGAGTATTACCTGAGATCCCGAGTATTGATCATGCAAAATATGGGCCGATAAAATCAGTTCCACTTAGTCGGATTAAAAAGATCTCTGGACCTAGATTACAGGCAAGTTGGATTAATATTCCTCATGTCACGCAACATGATGAAATTGATATCAATGAATTGGAGCAAATAAGACTTGATCTAAAAGATAAAGCCAAAGCCGAGGGCTTTTCATTAACTATTCTAGCTTTTATGGTTAAGGCTGTTAGTAAAATCTTGAAAGATTCTCCTGATTTTAATTCATCACTCGACCCCAACGGAGAGAATTTAATTCATAAGGATTATATTAATATCGGTTTTGCTGCCAATACTGATAAAGGATTAATGGTTCCTGTTATTAAAGATGCCGACCAAAAAGATTTATTTGGTATCGCTAGAGAGCTCAGTGAACTGAGTAAGCTGGCAAGAAATGGAAAAATTAAACTAGAAGACTTACAGGGCGGTACTTTTACCATATCGAGTTTGGGCAGCTTTGGCGGCACTGCCTTCACACCAATTATCAATGCACCTGAAGTCGCAATCCTTGGTGTTGCAAGGTCACAGGTAAGACCCGTTTTTATTAAAGGTCAATTTCTTCCAAGAATTATTTTACCTGTATCCCTCTCATACGATCACCGAGTAATAGATGGAGTAGGGGGTATTCAATTTACAACAGAACTGAAGAACACGTTAGAAGACCCGGCATCATTCTTAGATAATTTGGAAGCCTAAGATGACTCAGATTAAGATTCCAGATTTGGGTGATTTTGATGAAGTAGAGGTTGTCGAAGTTCATGTAAAATCAGGTCAGTCAATCAAAGAAAATGACCCAATTATTACCTTAGAGACTGAAAAAGCGGCAATGGATGTCCCGTCGATAGTGACAGGTGAAGTAATATCGATCGAAGTAAAATCAGGGGATAAAGTTTCTGAGGGAGATGTTATTGCTGAGATTTCTGTCGATACTTTAATAGAACCTGAAACAGAAGACCAACAGGATGAAAAATCTAGTAATAGCGAAGCAGAATATGATCTAGCTGTTATTGGAGCTGGCCCGGGAGGTTATGCAGCTGCTTTTAGAGCTTCTGATCTAGGCCTTAAGGTTGCCTTAATAGACAGAAACCCTGTCCTAGGAGGGGTTTGTCTGAATGTTGGTTGTATTCCCTCTAAAGCATTTTTG
>CACPJA010000030.1 GCA_902634075.1 uncultured Gammaproteobacteria bacterium | reverse complement strand
TAGACCCCTCATCACTTCAAGGCCTGGACCAGCTATTTGTTGTTACTGTTCCATGGTTTGGTAAAGTTAAAACCCTTCAGTTGCAATACAGCATCTAGAAATAATTATCTAAGGGACAGGCTTTCTATTAAAATTAAAAACATGAACAGAAAAAATAGCTATAACCTCCAAGACTTAATGGATTGCGCCAAAGAACTACTCTTTGGGCCAGGCAATGCGAGACTTCCTTTGCCGCCAATGTTGATGATTGACCGCATCACCCATATAAGTGATGAAGGTGGAAATTATGGTAAAGGCGAGATTATTGCAGAGCTAGATATAAAAAAAGACGCTTGGTTTTTTGATTGTCATTTTTTCGCTGATCCAGTTATGCCAGGCTCCTTAGGTGTTGATGCTATGTGGCAACTTATTGGTTTCTTTCTCGGATGGATTGGTGGCCAAGGCCGAGGCAGGGCTTTAGGTGGCGGTAAAATAAAATTTACGGGTCAAGTTACCCCATCAACAAAATTGATCACTTATCATCTTCATATCAAACGAGTTATTAAATCCAAATTAACCATGGGTATTGCTGACGCTACTCTGAAAGCCGACGACAAAATAATTTATACGGGGCAAGATCTAAGAGTAGGTCTTTTCACCGATTTAGCAGAGGTAGAGGGATGAGAAGAGTTGCAGTCACAGGGATTGGAATCTTGAGCTCCATTGGTGTTAACAAAAACGAAGTTTTAGATTCACTAAAGCAAGGTAAATCAGGAATTGAGTATCGTGAAGATTTTGCAGAAATGGGGCTTAAGAGCCAAATTGCTGGATCAATTAATATTAACCTAAATGAGCATATTGATCGTAAATTAAAACGATTTATGAGTGATGGTATAGCCTTTAACTATCTGGCTATGAAAGAGGCTATAGAAGATTCAGGATTATCTGAGGAAGATTTAAGTAGTGATAGAGTTGGTCTGATTATGGGTAATGGTGGAGGTTCTCCAGAGACGGTTGTTTATGGCGCTGATTCACTAAGAGAAAAAGGCAAGGTCAGTCCTTTCTTAGTGACTCGATCTATGGCCAGTGGTAACTCGGGAGTATTGGGTACCGCGTTTAAAATTAAAGGTATTAATTACTCAATCAGTTCTGCTTGTGCAACCAGTGCACATTGTATAGGGAATGCAGCTGAACTAATTCAATTCGATAAACAAGACATGGTGTTTGCTGGAGCAGGAGATGAGGTTCATTGGGTTTTAGCTTCATTTTTTGACGGAATGAAAGCCTTGTCAGCAGGGTACAATGAAACTCCAAAAATTGCTTCGAGACCTTTTGATTCAAATAGGGATGGTTTTGTCATATCAGGAGGAGGAGGAGTTGTGCTTATGGAAGAATATGAACATGCTGTTTCTAGAGGAGCAAGAATTTATGGGGAATTGATTGGTTATGGCGCAACTTCGGACGGGTTTGATATGGTTCAGCCTTCTGGCGAAGGAGCAATAAGATGTATGAAACAAGCAATGAAAGATATAGATTCAATTGATTATTTAAATGCACATGGAACCAGTACCCCAGTAGGAGATATGAAGGAGATTGAAGCTGTTCGAGGAGTCTTTGGTGATAACATGCCTAAAATAACTTCAACAAAGTCATTGACTGGTCACTCACTAGGTGTAGCAGGAGTTCATGAAGCAATTTATACCCTTCTTATGCTTGATTCAGATTTTATTTCAGCTTCTGCTAACATTGATAATCTTGACGAAGGGGCTGCTGGAATTCCTATAGTTCAAGACTTGGAAGAGGGAGCTGGTCTTAATACTGTGATGTCTAATAGTTTTGGTTTTGGCGGGACAAATTCATCACTTGTTTTTACCAAGTCTTGAAATTATTTCTCAGTCCTTATTTCTCCAAATATGAAGAGCAAGAAACGATTGGTAGGGGTCTATAAGCTTTAGCAGTTCATCAGGAGTTATATTAGATTCACTACAAATCTCATTAATCCCTTTATTTAGGATTAAATCTTTTTCAGACCAGATATTAGTTCTACCTAAATAAAAAATGGCAATCATTTCAGCAGACCAATCTCCAAATCCCCATAGGTTTGTTATACATTCTCTGTATTCTTGTTCATCCATAGCAGACAATTTTTCTAGGGTAATTTTTTTTTCTAAGATCGCTTTCTTTGCCCCAATAATTGATTTGATTTTATTTTTAGATAAACCGTCTTTTCTAATAGAGTTGATGTACTTTGAATCAAAGTAATCAATTAGGGCGAGTTTTCGTTTTTGTGAGCTTAACTTAATTTTAGACCAGATGTTCTTAGCAGCTTTGTAGGATAATTGTTGTTCACAGACAGTCTGAGCAAGACAATCAAATAGCTCTAAATCTTCGGGGATATCAATACTAATTACGCCATTAGATTTAATAATTGCTTCTAAGGGTTTGCAATGCTCACTACTTAACTTAAGGAGATGCTTGTGAATTAGTTTGCTCATAGTCTTATATGATTTAAGTCTATTGTTAATGATTTAAATCTCAAGTTTTATGGTCACTGAAGCTGAGGTAAACTTGTTTAAAGATTTTAAAAATTATGCCCCGGTAGCTCAGCAGGATAGAGCATCGGATTCCTAATCCGGGGGTCAGAGGTTCGAATCCTCTTCGGGGCACCAATTAGAAGGATTAGTTTGTTTGAACTTTTAAACATTAGAGATTTAAAGTCACTTGCAGAGGTCGTTGAAGGCGAGCTTAAGGGCGAAAATACGCAGTTTGAGAATCTAGTATTAGATTCAAGACTCTCTGGTAATGCATCTGTTTTTATTGCTTTGCACGGTGAGAAATTTGACGGAAACATCTATTGTTCCGAGGCATTGAGTAACGGCTGTTGTGCGGTTATCACTGATGATCCAAATATTATTGGAAGATCTGTTTTGGTTAAAGATACTTATATGGCTCTACTAAAATTAGCAAAAAATCAGTTGAATCATGTAAACCCAAGAACCCTAGCAATTACAGGCAGTAACGGCAAAACAACGGTTAAAGAAATGATTGGTTGTATCTTACCAAGCGAGACCACTGTAATTACTAAAGACAATGAAAATAATGAGTTTGGAATTCTTTATACAGTGCTAAAGATAAAGGAGAGCACATCACATTTGATACTTGAGTGTGGAGCAAGAAAGAATGGTGATTTTGATCTTATTGTAAAATTCTTGGATTTTGATGCACTGATTTTAACCAATCTTAATAATAGTCATATCGGTATTTTTGGAAGCGAGGAAAATATTCAGAAAACTAAACTTAAACTAATTGATGGCCTTAAACCTGACGGTGTCTTAGTCGAAGCAGCATTCAAGGATTTATCGAAATCAACTGATAAACAAGAAATTGAAGAGCAAAAAATAAACACTTATTTGATCTCAGACAATAGCGAAGTTACCTTAAAAGATTCATGGTTGTATAATTCTAGCTCCAATGATTCTGAGTTAGGTGTTTACATCATAGAATCAAAATCAGATAAGCACATAGGACAGAAGACAGACTTTAAATTTAGTCTTAATTTAGGGATAAAGCATAATTCGCAAAATGCTTTATTGGCATTAGCAGTTTCCAGGGAGTGGGGGATTCCAAAACGATCTGTTTTAAACGCACTTGATAATTTTTCATCACCACAAAAGAACCGTTTTTATCAAATGAAGGTGGGAAGGCATATAGTAATAGATGATTCTTATAACGCCAACCCAACCTCAGTCAGATC
>CACPJA010000029.1 GCA_902634075.1 uncultured Gammaproteobacteria bacterium | reverse complement strand
CAGAATATTGGTTAAATGATCTTCTGAGACAAAAATTTCAATTTCAGGGATTGGTTTTTTCGGATGATCTGTCAATGGGTGCCACAGAAGAGATCGGTTTAATGGAGGAACGTATTAATCTGGCCTTGTCTTCCGGTTGTGATGTGGTTATATGTTGTCACATGAAGGAGCAGATGAATTTGATTATAAATTCAGTCCAAAGTAATTATAAGAAGAACTTTGATAGTAAACTAGAAGTTATGAGACCTTCAGGTCAGTCTGAGTTTAGTTATGAGAATATTAGTGAGTTGTCTCAAGAACTTGATCATTTGCTAAATAATCCAACATAACCCTAATTTCATCTAACCTCTTTTTATCCTCAGAGTTTTCCACCTTAAATCCAAGAGACTGATCAGGATAGAGTCTGAATTTATCTCCGTTGCTTTCTATTAATCTTAGTAGTTGATCAGTTTCCACTTTTGTTGAGAGATGAAAGTAGAGCCGTCCGTACTGTTTGCTCATTTTAATGCGTTCAATTCCCAGAGCATTAGCTATTAGTTTGAGTTTAGTGATTTGCAGAAGATTTAAGGTAAATTCAGGCAAATTTCCAAAACGATCTTTTAATTCTTTTTTTATGGTTGTTATCTGCGCCCCATCTTTTGCAGCAGAAATACGTTTGTAAAACATTAATCTTAGATGCACATCAGGCATATAATCTTCCGTGATTAGATTTGGAATACCTAAATTGATATCTGTCATAAAAGAACTCTGTTCTTCCTTGTCATCATTTCTGTATGTGTTAATAGCTTCTTCTAATAAATCTTTATAAAGTGAGAATCCAATTTTTTGAATTTGCCCACTTTGTTCATCACCAAGGATTTCTCCAGCACCTCTTATCTCTAGATCATGAGTAGCCAAAATAAATCCTACACCAAGATCCTCAATTGCCTCTATTGCTTCAAGACGCTTGATTCCATCGGCGGATAGCAGTTGTTTTGGGGGTGTCAATAAGTAAGCATATGACTGTCTCTCAGAACGGCCAACCCTTCCTCTTAATTGATGCAGTTGAGCTAAACCAAATCGATCAGCGTTATTGATAATAATGGTGTTTGCATTAGGTATATCAAGTCCGCTTTCTATGATTGTCGTGGCTACTAGTAAGCTGAATTCGTTGTTATAGTATTTCATCATAATCTCTTCTAGTCTTTTTTCCCTCATCTTCCCATGAGCTATCTCCATGGAAATACCAGGAAGAAAAGCCTTCAATCGATCCACAATTTTCTTAATATCTTCAATCTTATTGTGAACAAAAAGTATCTGACCACCTCTATTAATTTCTCTCTGACATGCTTCTTTAATCAACGCATCTTCCCAGCGACTTATATATGTTCTAACGGCTAAACGACTTTCTGGCGGTGTTGATATCATAGAAATATCTTTAAGTTCTCCGATAGCCATATTTAGAGTCCTTGGTATCGGTGTTGCTGTCATGGCCAAATAATCAACAGAGTGCTTCATTTTTTTTAATTGTTCTTTATGCCTGACACCAAATCTATGCTCTTCATCAACAATAACTAGACCGATATTAGGATAGGTTATCTTTTCTGATAAGACAGCATGTGTGCCAATAATAATATCGGTTTCACCAGATTTAATAGTGCCGATTATTTTTTCTCTTTTTTTCGTAGTTTGAGTTCTAGATAAGATCTCTATGTTAACTGGCCAATCACTAAATCTTTCTTGAAAGGTTTCGTAATGCTGTTGAGCAAGAAGAGTTGTTGGGACCATGATCACCACTTGATTGCCATTCATCACAGAACAAAAACCTGCCCTTAATGCTACCTCAGTTTTTCCAAAACCAACATCCCCACAGATTAATCTATCCATTTTCTTAGACGAGGACATATCATCCAGTACCTGACTGATTGCTAGGGCTTGATCTTTGGTTAGAATGTAATGAAACCCAGAGCAGAATTGTTGATATTCATACTCATTGGTAGATTGATTTTTTCCAATCGTTAAGTTTCTTTTTGCATAGAGTTCGAGAAGTTCAGCAGCCACATCTTGTGCTTTAGTTTTTGCTTTACTGCAAATTTTCTTCCATTGGTCACTGCCAAGATAACTCAATAAACTCTCATCATTGCTGTCACCGATGTACCTGGAAATTTTCTCCATCTGTGTTATTGGTAATTGCAGTAAATCACCTTTAGCATAATTGATACAGATATACTCTGATTCAACTTCATCGATGGTTAATTTAGTTAATCCATCATATTTTCCAATCCCATAATCTCTATGCACAACAAGGGTTCCTATCCTTAAGTCCTTCAAGTTTTCAATGATAGTCTCAGGGTTCTGCTGTTTTCTTGTGCCCACATGACGTTTTGATCGCTGTCCAAATAAATCAGCTTCTCCGATGATTGCGGTGTTTTTATCGTTTATCGCGAAACCGTTGCTTAGAATTTTAGGAGTTATATAAATTCCTTTGCTGTTATTAAGGAATTCACCCCATTCTTCAATCTTATTTACTTTTATTCCCTCGGATTTTAAAAAATCACTGATAATTGATTCCTTATTTTTTGTGGGAGCTGATATTAAAACTTTTTCCATAGAGTTTTCTTCAGTGTATTGAAGCAATTTTTCTCTATCGGACAAATCCTTACCAGCCATCCTTAGATTTATTGGTTCAGTGTTAAAGTTCAAGCTTATGTTTTTATCAGAGTCGGGCAGTTTCTCTGGTTGAATGAGAACTGAGCACCGAGCCTTAATTTTCTGTATTTCTTTCTCGCTTTGAAAAAATAAATCATTAGGATGCATCAGCGGCTGAGTATCAGATTGGTAATCAGAGAATCTTTGATGAATTTGTTTTTCATACTCAGATAGACTCGATAAAGCACTTTCTAATAGATAAATTTTAGTCTCACCGTTTAAATAATCGATAATCGATGACATAGAGTCAAAAAATAAGGGTAGATAATTATAGATTCCATGACTTTCGGGATCATCATTGATCTCATTGTATAAAGGCCATTCCATTTGATTTCCCTCGAAATGATTTCTCATCTTAGTTTTAAAGGAGTCTATGGATTTTAGGTCTCTTGGAAAATGATTTGCCGAAATAATAGAAGTTTCTTTTACTTGTTCTATTGTTAACTGTGAATCCTTATCAAACAGTCGAATAGAGTCAATAAAATCGTCGTCAATATCTATTCTTATAGGGTTTATTTCATTTGGTGAATACAAGTCAATAATAGAACCTCTTACCGCATATTCTCCTTGATCTTTAACCACAGAAACACGATCAAAGCCATTTCGTTTTAGGGATTTTTTTAGTTCATCCATGGACAACTTTTCTCTAACCTTTATTTCTAAACTTTCAGAGTCAAAGAATTTTCGAGGTGGAAGTTTCCATAGACAGTTGGAGGCATTAATTATTAGAAGATCAATTTCTCCTTTCATTAATTTGTATATAATCTCTGATCTTTTTGAGAGAACATCACGTCTTGGTGAGCTCAAGTCATAAGGCAAAATCTCTAAATCTGGAAACACTTCAATTTCCTGATTGGTCTGGTTAAAGAATTTAATTTCTTCGGCCATTGATTCTGTTAAAAGACTATCTGGGCAGATAAGCAAGCGAGGTTCTTTTTTATATAGCATGTCTTCTGCTATCGCTAAACTTAATGAAGAACCATAAAGCTGACCGTATTTCGCAATAGTAACCCCTGACTCTCGTTCATTGGCATTGATTAAAATTTTTTTGGCTATCTTGTTCATCTTGTTGGTGTTTAGGGTGTGTATTATTTCACAGATTTATTGTTTTTTTCTTCGTCTTTACGATTAAAGTATTTATGATGTTTCTTACTCATTAAAACTTAATTTACAGGATGCAGAACAAATTATTCAT
>CACPJA010000028.1 GCA_902634075.1 uncultured Gammaproteobacteria bacterium | reverse complement strand
TATCAGAAATGTTTGTGTCTTCTTGGGATCAAGCTTAGGGAATCGAGAAATATATAAAGAAGCCACAGAACTCTTAGCAAAAGAACTTGTTTCCAATGGGTATCAAATTATTTATGGGGGAGGAAGTAATGGGTTAATGGGAGTTCTAGGTGACACCGCCGTTGATTCTGGTGGCTATATAACTGGGATCATTACAGAACAACTTGATGATATTGAAGTTGGTCACCAAGGCTTAAATGACTTAATCATTGTTAAAAATATGCATGAGAGAAAAAAGATGATGGCTGATAAATCTCAAGCAGTGGTTTGCCTCCCCGGAGGAGTAGGCACCTGGGAAGAATTTTTTGAATCTCTGACTTGGAATCAACTTGGACTACAGACCAAGCCAATTATTTTACTCAACATCGAGAATTACTATTCGAAATTAAAAATTTTTATCCAGCATGCGGTAGATGAGGGCTTCCTTCCTCAATCAACCAGTGATGAGTTGGTTTTGGTAGATGATGTCGATGAGGCGATTTTACAAATTAAGAATTTTATACCTAAAGACACATCTACGTGGTATCAAAGGCTAAAGGATTGAATAAAATAGAATAACTAGTCTTTTGCTCTACTAGGCCCAGGAAAAAACATATTTGTTTCATCGATGTATTGATTGTAGCCAGGTCTTTTTTTAGATTGAGGTTTCTCCAATAAACGAATCGTCAACTTGAAAAAGATGAATAACATCATTGCTGGGGCAACCACACCTAATAAAGACCCTGTCGACAAAGATAATACAAAGATTGCAAACCACTGAAGAAAGTCACCAAAATAATTTGGGTGCCTTGAATATTTCCATAAGCCTTTGTTCATGATCTTAGATGAGTTATCCGGATCGGACTTAAATTTTTTCATTTGTTGATCTGCAATGGATTCAAATAGAAATCCAATGACAAAAAATATGATTGCCAAAGCAACTAAGATGGAAGAGTCGTTGTTTATATTACGACTAAAGATTAGAAAGATTGGCCATGAAATGATTGCTTGAAGCACTCCTTGAAGCATAAAGACTCTAAAGTAACTGACAAGTCTCCAATCTCTTTTAGAGGCATTTCTCATTTTTACATACCTATAATCCTCGCCATGTCCTAGATTCCTTTTTGCAAGATAATAGGTGAGCCTCAAGCCCCAAATAGTTACCATTACTAGCAATAGCTCACGTGTGTCAGTCGATGCCAATCCATTGACATCATTGTGAAAAGAGCAAGCCCAAGCAATCAGCACAAAACCAAATCCCCAATAAATATCTATGATGCTCGAATCTTTTATCCTAATACTGACCATCCAAAGCAATGTGAGTGCCAACCAATTAATAAAATATGCAAATTGGTGCATAGACGTTTCAAAAAATATAGTTTCAATCACTCGCTTCTCCTAAGGTTGTCTAATTTGGTCTACTAAATCCCTGATCTCATCAGGCGTCTGTTTTGTCATTGATGACACTATGATGCTAACAAAAATATTAATCAACATACCAATCGTGCCAATGCCCTCTGGAGATATTCCCCACAACCAGTTCGACGAAGAATTAAGATCTGGATGCATGAATTTAAAATACAAGATATATCCCAGGGTAAAAATAAGACCTGCTATCATTCCTGAAATGGCTCCTTCTTTATTTATGACTTTGGTAAAGATCCCCAAAAGAATGGCTGGAAAAAGAGTGGCTGCAGCTAGTCCGAATGCAAATGCAACCACTTGCGCCACAAAACCGGGCGGATATATACCAAATAAGCCAGCGATAATGACTGCAATGAAAACCGAAAAACGGGCGTACATAAGCTCTTTCTTTTCAGATATATTAGTGGCCAAAGTTTTCTTTATGAGATCATGAGAAACAGAGGTTGATATGACAAGCAAAAGTCCTGCAGCCGTTGATAATGCCGCAGCAAGTGCGCCCGCTGCGACCAAGGCAATCACCCAAGCGGGTAACTCAGCGATCTCTGGATTTGCCAATACCATGATGTCTCGATCGATATAAACTTCATTTCTTGATTTGGGTGGAGAATTATTTGCAATGACCCTTTCACCAAAATCACCACTAGAATCCAAGTATTTTGGTTTAATTGGATCAAAGGCATTGCCTGGAGCATGCTGAATTAATCCATCATTATTTTTATCTCTCCATGCAATCAAACCAATATCTTCCCAATTTTTAAACCACTGAGGCGCTTGTTGATATGAAACATCATGTGTTGATTCGAGTAAGTTATATCTCGCAAAAGAAGAAACGGCAGGTGCAGTGGTATATAAAATAGCAATAAAAATTAGAGCATAGCCGGCCGATCTTCTTGCTGATGCAACATCAGGAACGGTAAAGAAACGGACGATTACATGCGGCAATCCCGCAGTACCCAACATCAGCGCGGCCGTGATACAAAAAACATCAATGGTTTCTTTTAATCCATTCGTATATGGCTCAAAACCAATATCGGT
Organism: uncultured Gammaproteobacteria bacterium; assembly: GCA_902634075.1. Taxonomy (GTDB): domain Bacteria; phylum Pseudomonadota; class Gammaproteobacteria; order Steroidobacterales; family UBA11654; genus CACPJA01. The sequence goes on along the minus strand of CACPJA010000028.1, from coordinate 1,883 downwards.
CATAATTAGATCCAGTTTTTCCAAAAGATAAATATCTTGATCAATTATTCTGTCGCCAAAACCAAATTGAGGAATTGGATTGCCTGTAATCAAGATTGAAATAAAAATTGCTGGTACCAAGTAGGCAAAAATTAAAACGCAATATTGTGCAACCTGTGTGTAAGTGATGCCTTTCATGCCACCCAATACTGCATAAAAGAAAACGATGCCCATACCAATGACCACTCCAATTTCAATATCAACCTCAAGAAATCTAGAAAAAACGATACCTACCCCTCTCATCTGACCAGCAACATAGGTAAATGAGACAATAATTAGACAAATAACTGCAACCAGTCTTGCTAGAGATGAATAATATCTGGTGCCAATAAAATCAGGGACTGTGAATTGACCAAACTTTCTAAGATAGGGAGCTAGCAATAATGCTAAAAGGACATAGCCGCCCGTCCAGCCCATAAGATAAACTGAACCATCTCTTCCTAAAAAAGAAATCAATCCAGCCATGGAGATAAATGATGCAGCTGACATCCAATCTGCAGCTGTTGCCATGCCGTTGGCTATAGGGTTTACACCTTTTCCAGCAATATAAAATTCACTGGTAGAACCTGCTCTAGAACGAATCGCAATCGTAATATAAAGAGCAAAGGTAATTCCAACGAATATATAAGTAAGAGCCTGAACCGACATTCTTTAATTCCCTTTATCGTTAGAATTCTTAAATTTCTGATCCAGTTTCTGCATTTTATGGATATAAATGAAGATCAAAATAACAAAAACATAGATACTGCCTTGCTGGGCAAACCAGAACCCTAATTTAAAACCAAAGAATGTGAACTGATCTAGATAATCTGCAAATAAAATACCGCACCCAAATGAGACAAAAAACCAAATGAGTAAAAGACTGGCAACCAACTTAAGATTGGCAGCCCAATAGTCATTTTTATTAGTAAAAGATTTTTCCATTAGATGACTTAGAGATGCTGGGACATAGTCTCAGCAACTAGAGTTAGTGCCTTGAATGGCCGAATTAAAACTCTAAGTTCAGTTAGTTGTTGCTCTTCATTCCAAATTATATAATCCACACCGTTGATATAGATCTCTTCAATTTTGGTTTCGAAGATTAAAAAAGCAGAATCTTGTCCAACAATTTCATCTGTGTATTTGAAATAATCATTATTAATAACTTGATTAGCAGCATTTAGGTATTTCATGACGTTTTCAATACCTTGAATAGGCTTATAGACAAAGGGTGAATAAAACTCTATTTCCTGATCCATAAATGAAGCATCAACAATATTTTTCTCAATACAGAGATGCCAATTTTCAATCGCTGATGACATATTTAAGAATCTAAATCAGGCTTAGCTACTTTCACATAAATATAGGCTAATACCACAACATACATACAACCGGCAAAAATGCCCCCTGCTATCATTCTCGTGGAAGGGTCGATAATAGCGGCAACACCATCACTAAGTGCATTACCTAATAGGGCGCCAAATAAAGCTCCGTAGACGCCTTTGCCACCCAGTCTTCGTTCAAGGTTGACACCAAATAGAGAAACAAAAACTAGAATGCCATTGTCTATTATTCCAAACCAAGTTCCTTCGCTGAAAATATAGGAAAAAATATCCATAAATTACTCCTTTAGCTTCTTTATTATTAAGCTATCTGAATGTTACTTCAACAAGATACTTAGTCTTTTCTAAATAAATTTTCTTGATCCTTAAAGGATTTGAATTCAATGGCATTTCCTGAAGGATCATTTAGAAATAAAGTTGCTTGCTCTCCAACTTGACCTTTAAATCTAATTGTTGGCTCAATAATAAATTCAACCTTATTGTTTTTTAAATCCGTAGCCAGTTTATGGAAAGTATCCCATT
>CACPJA010000027.1 GCA_902634075.1 uncultured Gammaproteobacteria bacterium | reverse complement strand
GCACCAGTACCTGTGATTCTTTTACCCTCTCTAGGAATTACGTCCCGAGCGTCAGCAACTGATGTTATCAGTGTGTTTGCAGCAACTTGACTAAACCCTAATGCCAAGAGTTTTTTGCTAAAGTCTCTACGAGAAATGTCATGATCAAAGAATTGTTTAAATAGTTCTCTCATTTATATTTTTAGTATTTGTTTGCCTATATTTTGCCCTGTAAAAAGTCGATTGAGTGTCTCAGGGCAATTTTCTATTCCTTCTTGAATATCTTCTCGATGTTGAATTTTACCTTCCATAAGCCATTTTGAAAGTTCTTCAATAGCTTCATTCATTCGGTCAAGATAATCCAACACTAAAAATCCCTCCATCCGGGCTCTTTGAATAATCAATGCACTAAGATTCCTAGGACCTACCGGCATCTCTTCGCTGGCATAGTTAGAGATTGATCCACAAATGACTATTCTTGCATTTAAATTTATTTGAAATAAGACCGCTTCTAACAAAGGACCCCCAACATTATCAAAGTAAATATCTATTCCTGAAGTAGCAATTTTTTGGAGCTCTTTCCTGGCATTAGAGTTTTTATAATCAATTACATGATCCAGGCCACAATTATTAAGCCATTCACACTTTTCTTCACCACCAGCTATACCTATGACATTGCATCCTTTAATTTTTGCTATTTGAGCTACCACAGAACCGGTTGCCCCAGCAGCACCAGAGACTAAAACTGTTTCCCCTTCTTTGGGCTGACCGATATCCAGTAAGCCAAAGTAGGCGGTAACACCTGTGAGCCCGAGAACATTTAACATAGTAGGTGCAGGTAAAAGCTCTGGAACAATTCGGTATCCTTTGCCATCGCTTATTTGATGAGTTTGCCAACCGACAAAACCATTAACCAAATCACCTTCCTTAAACTTTTCATTCTTAGATTGAATGATTCTACCCATGCCTCCCGAACGGATGACCTCATCTATTTGGATTGGCGGTAAGTATCCTGGTACATCTGTTAGCCACATTCTTTGCGTAGGATCCACAGAAAGATATTCAGTTTGAATTAAAATCTGGCCTTCTTCTATATCAGGTAGATTTTCTTCAATGAATTCAAAGTTTGATTTTTCTACTAAACCCTTGGGCCTACTTTTTAAAATCCATTTCTTGTTAGTTATCCCCATATTTGTTCTCCAGATTTAACTATTAGTTTCTTAATTATGCACTGTAATTACAGACCTAAAAAATTATTTCGTCTGCCACATAACTTACTGACCAATTATGCCCTAATCTTTTACCCTTATATTTATCAGGAAGATTGCGAACCTCATGACCTTTGAAATTAATGAGTTGAGGGTCGTAACTTAAATCTTTAAAGGCATTATCTAGCGTTTTTATTGTTTTCCATTGAACCGATTTTACATTCTTATTTCTCTGCTTGGGCGGCTCGTAATTGCAAGAGTTGGAGATGGAATCTAATCCAGCTAAAGGGCTAGCTATCGTATGGATTTCAATTGGTGTATTGCTTGTCCAGTTTTCAATAAACCATGTCAAAAGAATGCCTCCATAGCTATGTCCAAGAAGGACGATCTTCTCAATGGTCGAGTTTTTCTCTAAGAGTAATAAAATTTCTTGGTTTAGCTTTAGCGCAGATGGTAAAAAGCATGATTCATCGTCCCATCGATAGAAGAGAGTAAGTCTGTCGTTTCCATCTAATTTTGTAAGTGGGTAAACCCATTCATAACCTTCGCTTCTTCCTCCATGCACCCCTATAACAGCAACCTTTTCCTTCTTATTCATCACCTCAAGTGGGCTTAGACCATATTCTAGACTCATTAACCTTTGTCCTGATTTGATGTAATCCTTTTCAGGATCCATTGAATCTAGCCAAGGGTAGGAAGATAGGCTAGAGTGGCTATAAACAACCAAGAAGAATAATAGCGAATGAATTTTCCTCATATTTCTTAAGTTTCTAGAGCTTAATCAAGATCATAAATTCTATAGTGACTTGGAGATAGAACTCCCAGACTAGTTTGTTCTAGAGAGAGTTTACGACGATAGATCTGTTTAAATCTTTCTTCGCCAAAGGCATTTTTTATCATATTGTTCCAAATTTCTTGGGCTCTTTCATCATGTCTAATTTCAACAGAACCCCAAACAATAACGTGACCGAAGGTCACGGGCTTACTAATTGAAACACAGGCTCTAGGGTCTCTTTCTAGGTTTCGTTTTTTTTGCTTTCCCGTAAAGCTAAACAATAGACCTTGTTCATGAATACCCATCATTAATGGGGTCACATGAGGTCCTCCATCAGGACCTATAGTTGAGAAATGAACCCATCCATCTGGCTCATGAATTTTATTTATGGCTTGAATTAATTTTTCATCCATTGTTATTTCCCGATAATGATTCAGTAATATAATCTACAACAAAAGGCGTGATTACACTCAATATATAAAAGATAATTATTGTAACTAAAATTGCTAGCAACATAATCAGTATCTTTTTCATGATTAATAAGAAAATTTATGCTTGTCTAACTTGACTTAGGCTGCCATTCAGGAGATCCAAAGAACGACAAGAATTTTTCTGAAAAACTGCTCGATCGTTTAAAGTCATTAACAAACCCTATCCAACTAAAAGCAGTAATTTTAAAAGCATTAGAGGTTTTCACATTATTAGTCAAACCATAGATTACCGTTTCACGTTCTTCGGCATAAGTACCAAACATTCGATCCCAGATAATAAAAAGATTCCCAAAATTTTTGTTTAAGTACCCGTCGTTTACTCCGTGATGAACACGGTGAGCAGAGGGAGTAACCATGAACCATTCCAAAGGCCCTAATTTGCCAATGGTTTTAGTATGCTGAACAACAGCCCAAAGAGTTGATGCAGCTCCGACAATAAATGTTAGGAAGGGATTGAATCCTATTAAGGGCATAATGAAAAAAAATGGGACTCTGAATATTGGGTTGAACCACGCCTGTCGAAGAGAGACTAAAAAGTTCATTTCTTCACTAGAGTGATGATTCATATGAATCCCCCAAAAGAATCTGACACGATGAGATGTTCGATGAAACCAGTAGTAGATAAAATCAATGGTTATTAGAGTTAGGGAGATTTGTACCCACAGTGGGTATGACTCAATATTAAAAATTTTGAACTGATATAAAAATAAATAAAAAGCAATGATAGAGCTTTTTGTTACAAGGTTAACAAATACATTTCCAAGGATTAAACCAATTGTTCCTAGAGAATCGTTCCGATTATAGTAGCCTAATTTTTTGGAAGCTGAAAAACCCCCCTCGATAAGAATCAATGTGAGAACAATTGGGGCACCAACTGCGTAAACAGTGTATTCCGTCACATTGTTTTCGAACATTAATCTAGTTCTTAGCCACAGACGCCGGTCTTAAAGCTCTTACTGACACTCTTCCATTCTCATCAATATCAGAAATGGATAATTCAACACCAACAACCTCGGCAAATGCATGGTATCTTTTCTTGATCCATATATCGTGAACTTCTTGTTCAGTAAGATCGTGCTGACCCATCCTTCTGGTTTGTTCAAGCACGAGACCAAACGGAGACTGCCAGCTTCTTTCAGCATCAGTTTTATCTATCTTTAGATATAACTGATAAGCACAAGCGGTTCTGTCAATCATACCGACCATGGCTGTATCTAGTTGACCTGTCTTTAAGTAATTTCTTCTAACCCTCTCCAAAAGCGGTCTAGTGGTTTCAACTTCATTTGCAATTAACTCATCGATCATGTCGTTATCTTTTGCAAATTGAATTGTGGTTAATATCATCTTAACTAATGCATCGTTAATATCGTGTTGATAAGCGCTTCTTTCGTTCAAAGTCATCAGCACAACATTCATTGCCCTAGCTAATTGATCTTCCATCCCTTCATAACCACTTGTTGGGGCGACTAGTTTCTTGTCTTTACTGTGACCACCAGCTTCAAGTTCACCAACGGAACCTAAAAAACTAGCGATGACAAGACTGATTAATACGATCCTCATCTTTTATTCCTCCAATTACTGATAATTTTAACTTTATTAGAATATCTTGAGTTACTCAAGCTTCTCTTACTATTTTTGCTTAAAGCGCTAGCTATCTTGGCTTATAATATGCCTAGAAAAAATGGTCAGTTCCAAACAAAAACATTCGATGCAACCTCAACCGAATCATGATGAATCGGTCAGACAAGATTTTGTTACTGATCTCAGAGCGTTCCTAACTGATGAGATATACCCAAAGATCACTCCCTATTATGAGAAAAATGTTGAAGCAAAATTTATTCAAGAAAAAAACAGGAAGCCAAAAGATAAGAATGAGGTGAGAGATCTTATGTTAAAAGACAATGCCTATCAAAGCTGGAGTTTATTACAAAGATTAAGTCAACAAATGATGTTTACCTCTGTGATTGATACTGTTGAAAGAACTCTTGATGATCTAATTGAGCGTTCGAAAAAGAATAACAACTT
>CACPJA010000026.1 GCA_902634075.1 uncultured Gammaproteobacteria bacterium | reverse complement strand
CGATTGCTGTTACCACTGTTAGCTCTTGATTAAATGTGTGGATTGAACCGTTGAGAAAAACTTTATCGGCATGATGTCCTGATGCAAATACATTCCCTGAACAAAAGATTAAAAGTAAAAATATTTTTGTTACAAGTGATGTGTTCATCGATCTGTTTTGATGTTGATCCATTGTCTAGTCATCATACGATCAACTCTGGGCTTTGCCAGATGAGTATATTACAGAGATTAATACTCCCGAACTTGGTATTGAAAGAGTGAACAGGATGTATCCTATTGGCAGTGTCTTTAGAGCTAATGGTTTAATTGTAGGGGGGAGTGATTGGGCTGTGAGTACTATGAATCCCTTAGTGGCTATTGAAACAGCAGTGAGACGTCAGGACCCAGATGATCGAGTTAGTGGTTTTTTAAATAAGAACGAAAGCATTGATCTCACAGAGATACTTAAGGCTTACACTATTAATGCTGCCTATCTTATGCATCGAGAAGAATATACCGGATCCATTGAAGTAGGGAAGGCTGCAGATTTGATCATACTAGAGAGAAATTTATACAACATTCCTCTGGATGAGATTAGTGAAGTAAAAGTTTTGCAAACTTTCCTTGAGGGAAAAACTGTTTTTAGATTAGAGTAAAGTTATGAAAAATAGATTAAACATTACTCGAAGAGATTTTATCAACGGTGTCAGCTATGGGTTAGCAGCTTCAGTTGCACCGATTGATTATCTAAGAGCAAATGGTATTGATATTGAAAGCTATCCTCCAGCTTTAACAGGTATTAGAGGCAATCACCCAGGATCTAATGACTTTGCTCATAGGCTGGCATTTAATGGCCCAGGTTTTTTAAACGACTATACGGACACCAAAGAGGTCTATGATCTTATAGTGGTTGGCGGAGGCATATCTGGTTTGTCAGCAGCATATTTTTATCAGAAAAGGTCAAAGAAAAAGGATCTGAAAATATTAATAATTGATAATCATGACGATTTTGGTGGTCACGCTAAAAGGAATGAGTTCAATGTGGATGGAAAAACAGTGATCACTTATGGAGGAAGTCAATCAATAGAATCCCCAGGATCTTATGAAAAAGTTTCAAGAGAGCTTCTTTTAGAATTAGGCATTGATTTTGAAAGGTTTTACACTGCCTATGACTTTAATTATTTCTCCGACAGAGGACTGAAGAAGGGAGTTTATTTCAATGCTAATGCTTATGGCGAGAACCAGATTGTCAAAAATATGCCAGGGGATAAGTTTGAACTTGACTATAAAGAATCTATCAAGGAAGAGAATCTTAGAAACGTTATTGATGACTTACCATTCAGTAGTGATGGAAAAGAAGATTTTATAAGAATCTTTACTGATCAGACTGACTATCTTTCTGAGATGTCCATGGAAGAAAAGTATTCCAAACTTATATCGATTAGCTATAACGACTATTTAAGAGAATATATGGGATTAGGGTCTGAGATCATTGATTTTTATCAAGATAGATTATGGGGATTATGGGGTGTCGGGACAGATTCTATTTCTGCATTTGGCTGTTGGGTAGATGGTTTACCTGGCTTTGAAGGCTTGGGATTTGTTGACCAAGAAACAGGAGAATTGCATCCGTACATACTTAGCAAAATGAGTAAGAATTCGGTATCGGAAGAACCATATATCTTTCACTTTCCTGACGGAAATGCGACTGTTGCCAGATTATTGGTACGAAAAATGTTACCCAATGCCATTCCTGGAAGCACGATGGATGATATTGTTACAGCACAAGTTGATTATAGTCAGCTCGACCTTTCTGATCAAAATATCCGAATCCGCTTGAACAGCACCGTGCTTGAGACAAAGAATGTTGACGGGGGTGTCGAAGTCTTATACGGAAACGGAGAAGAGCTCTACAAGATTCGTTCTAAACAATGTGTTCTCGCATGCGATCATAGGGTAACCAAGTATATCTGTCCTGAGCTACCAAAAGCCCAGAAAGAAGCATTGGCAAACAATGTACGAACCCCTTTGGTGTGGGTCCAAGTTGCAATGAGGAATTGGAAAATGCTCTATAAAAATGGGGTCTATCGACTGTATTGTCCACAAGCATTTTTTAATCGCATCATGGCAGATTTCCCAGTAAGTATCGGCGACGTTCGCTACCCTCAGACTGAAGATGAGCCTGTGGTTTTATGGTTAACACACTGCAGTGCCTTTCCAAATCAGGGGCTAACAAATAAAGAACAATTTATGAAGGCTCGAAAACGGATACTAGAAATATCTTACCAAGAATACGAAGATTTAATTTTAGATCACCTAGCAGGAGCTTTTGGAAGTGATTTTAAAGTTGAGGATATTGCTGGTATTACAATTAATCGATGGGCACACGGTTATGCTTACGAATACAACGAATTGTTTGACGGTGATTCCGACGACTATGAAGGACCAAGCATGCCTCATGTTATTGCCCGAAAAGGCATTGGAAATATCGCCATTGCTAATTCTGATTCAAGAGCTTATGCCTATGTGGATGGAGCAATCAGTATGGCTGATCGTGCGGTAAATGAATTACTGTAAGATTGGACTAGTTCTTAGCTAAGTTTTCTCTAAAAAACTCACCCATCTTTTGATAGAGTTCGATCCTGTTTTCTTCTAGCACAAAGCCGTGGCCTTCTTCTTTTTTAATCATAACTTCATAAGGAATATCTTTCTCATCTAGTGCATCCATCAGCGTTTCTGCTTGCTCAATCCTAACGTTATAATCTTTACGGCCATGAACAATAAATAGTGGGGCTTTAATTTTATCAATATGATAACTAGGTGAGGTTTTCCTTAATTGTTCTTTATCTTCATTGATATCAATGACATGATTTCTGAACCATCTTCCCATTTGATCGTCCCATCGACCGTCTTGCTTATAAAGCATTTCTAAATCCCATATGCCCACATAGTTAACAGCACACCTGTAGAGCTCAGGGGTTAATGTGATCCCAGCCATTGTCGCGTAACCTCCATAACTGGCACCATAAATACAGACATGGTCTTTATCAGCAATTTCTTGATCAATTGCCCACTGGACTCCATCGCTGATATCATCTTGCATTTCTAATCCCCACCTCTTATAACCAATCTTTTGATAGCGTTTACCGTAACCGCCTGAACCCCTAAAATTAATTTGCATCACCGCATAACCTTGGTTTGCAAAATACTGTGTTTCTGGATTAAAACCCCATCGGTCCTGAATGCCAAAAGGTCCACCATGAGGATTTACAATCAATGGAAGGTTTTTACCGTCACTGTCTAAAGGAACGGTTAAAAATCCATAGATGGTTTCACCATCTCTAGCCTCAAAACTAATCGGTTGCATAGGAGACATTGTTTTTGGGTCAATCCATGGTCTTGTTGAGCCTAGATAAGTCACAGTGTTCTTAGTGGTATCGTATAAATAATATTCACCCGGATTGGTGTCGCTGGAAATAGTGAGAACTATTTTCTCTGCGTATTCACTCATGGAGGCAATGCCAATATAATCCACATCAAAAGCAGCTTTTAAACCTTCTATGGTTTGCTCCCATTCTTTATTGAGATAGTGCCTTTTTGGCTTTGTATCAATGTCATTATAAAGGACAGTAATTGGTTGTCCTGTTGGGGTGAACCCAATCGAAGTAACATCGGTGCCTTCATTAGCGAATACCTCTTCCATCATTCCTGTTTCTGGATCAAATAAGCTGATTGTATAAGTATCTTGTCCTAGATTAGAGGTAACATATAGTTTGCTGTTATCTTCGGTAAAACCAATATCACTCCATCCGTTTCCAAATCCTTCAAAACGATCGATCTCTCTCCATTCAGAATCATCATCATCTCTGTACATTATTTGCGTTTCATAATTCAGAGAGTTTTCATCTTGCATGGCAGCTAATCTTATGGTTCCGTCATTATCAGAACCCCAGCCTACTACTGGTCCTGGCGGCAATAATTGACGATTAAATTTGCCGGTGTAGACATTCATTTTGTATACGTCAAACTGGTATCTTTTTCGATCATTTCGTATAACAAGAATATGTTCTGGATCAAAGGGAAGAAGGTTCAAAGGTATGGTGCTAATGATTTTTGAGTTTGTTATTGCATCACTAGGCTTAACTAATTGTTTTGGCTCGGTGCCGTCTTTGTTGACGGCATAAATTCCAATGGAGTCAATTGCACCGGTCATGTCATTGAGTTGATCTCCTCCAGTTTGAAACATAATCCTATTATTATTCACCCATAAAAACCCTGTTACGTTTTGACTCCTTAGCTGAGTGACCCTAATGCGCCCACATTCTGAAATAATTCCCTTTTTACAATTCGGGTTAGGATCTCCCAAATTAAACACCACAATGTTCCTTCTGCTAACATCACAGAAATCTACAACACCAGATCTCGATTTATTCTTTGTGGTTTTTTTCTTACAGCGAGATACAGTTTCCTTATTGATATTTAAGGGAGTTAAAGCTGCTAGATACTGACCATCTGGAGATAATGCAGGACTTACCATTGCAGAATCT
>CACPJA010000025.1 GCA_902634075.1 uncultured Gammaproteobacteria bacterium | reverse complement strand
ATTAAAACTTAACCTTAATTAGGGGAGGATTTTATCATGGGTAAAATCAAAGGTTGGATTGGAGAACTAACAGATATCGCAGTAGCTCTTGTAGCTCTCGGTGTTGCCGCTGGCGTTGTATTTGGTGATGTACCATTTGTAGGCGCTGTATTGGGTAACTTGATCGACTTGATCAATGCTCTAGGTGATAACGGTGTTGTTGGTATCATCGTTCTTGCAATTCTCTCAGGAATGTACGGCTCACGCGGTATGTAAATGAGAAATAAGCTTTTTAAGTTTTTAAAAATTTAAAAGCATAAGAAAGGGCTCTTTCATTAGAGCCCTTTTTTTTAATTGGTTTTCTAGTTAAAGTTAAAGCATAGCCGTGAAAAAAATACTTGAACAATTAACAAAAATTACAGACCTAACTATTCTGTTTGCAACTATATTTGTTTTCCTTGCATATATTACTCCAGAGGGTGCATCTCAAGATTCATTAAGAGAAGCAAGGACTAATGCACAATCAGTAACTGCTTCTCTTTCAAACGCTGAGAATCAAACTGCTGCTTCAAATACAAGACTTCAAGAATCAACTAGCATTAGTATTGATCTTAGAAATTCTATAGTTCAACTTGAGACAGAATCAAGTTCCTTAGATCCTACAATTGATCAAGCTAGGATCAATCAGCTCAATTCTGAAATTGATCAGTTGAACACATCTCTGGCAAATAGCACATCAGCTGTGAATGAGGCTCAACTAGCCTTAAATAGTTCATTAAGGAATGAGGAGTCAATAAGAGCTAGCTTAAGATCTAGCCAGGCAAGGCTTGCTGATATAGAGGCTGAATCATCTCGAGCAATATCTTGGATCCAACCGGTCAGAAATAATACTGACAGACTTATAGATGCCGCTGGTGTTGATGGTTTTATAGCTGGTTTTGCCGCATTAATTTTCTGTCTTATTATCAAGCGAAGAAGAGACTGGTTCAGACGCATGTTTGGCTTGTATTTTAAATAATACAACATACAAAAAATTTTCAATTAAACTAGTTTCCTATGAAGACACTTAATATTGGAGATATTTCCGTTAACAAGATTTTGGATGGTGTAGAGCGCTTTCCAGCTGTTAATGCTTTTCCGGAGATCAATACAGAACTATTTGAACAGCATAAGGACTGGATGCATTCATTTTATGATTTTAATAGTCAAATGTTGATTCTCAGTATGCACTCTTACTTAATACAAACGCCTTCCTTAAATATCCTAATTGATACTTGCATAGGTAATGATAAAAATAGGGTCGGACAAGGACCTATATACAAATCTAACCAAGGTATTCTCAGCCATTGGAACAATAGATCCAGTAATTATCTTGAAAACCTAGAGGCTTATGAATTAACCCTTGAGGATATAGATATTGTAATGTGCACGCATATGCATGCGGATCATGTAGGTTGGAACACAAGGTTGGTTGATGACAGATGGGTGCCAACCTTCCCCAATGCCAAATACTTGTTCTCACCGCTTGAATTGGATAGCTTGCAAAAAGACAGCAGAAACCCATTTGATCAGTATCTGCGACTTGTCTATGAAGACAGTGTGCTGCCAATAATCCAATCAGGCCAAGCTGAAATGATCGATGAATCCACAGACTTGGGAAAAGATATCAATCTTATTAAAAGCCCAGGACATAGCCCAGGCCATTATTGTATTGAATTGAATAGTAAGAAAGTTAATGCGATGTTAACGGGCGATATTCTTCATAACCCCATTCAAGTGACATGCCCTTCAATGTCAACGATGTTTTGTGATAATCCAGATCAATCAAATCAAACTCGCATCAAGCTGGTTGATGAGTTAACCGATTCTAATACCATCGTTCTGGCTGCGCATTTCGCAGACACTTCAGCAGGAGTTATTGAAAGCACAAATAATTCAAGAATGTTCAAACTTATATGAGTGATATTGATTTTAGTGCAAATAATTGTTTCGTTTGTGGTCCGGACAATCCTATTGGTTTAAAGATAAAATTTACTATTGATGACGATGATATTTGTCGGGGACGCTTTACCTCAATGGAGAATCATGTGGGATATCAAAATACCACTCATGGGGGGATTATTTTCAGCTTATTGGATGATGTAATGGCGAATTGGCTTTTTTTGAAGAACCAAGTTGCACAAACTGCTCATTGTGATCTCCGCTATAGGCAGGCACTTCCAGTTAACGAACCCGTTATCTTGGAAGGTTGGTGTGAAAAGCAAAGATCCAGAGTTGCTTTTATGAAGGGTCAGGTCATTCTAGCTTCAAATTCATCCGTTGTAGCCGAAAGCAGTGCAAAATTTATGTTGGTAAAAAGCTAATTTACATGTAACTTTTTGTAACGTATTAACTAATAATAAGCTCTTTTCATTACGATCTATTTTCTGATCTTTGAAATCCATTGGATAATGGGTATCGAAGACTTAAGTGTTACCCAAGCATATGATTAATGAAGTAAAAAAATACGTTTTAAACAAATTTAAATCAAGCCGGCCTATGATGATATTAATAGGCTCCACATTTCTTTTTATATTTATCTTAAATGTCACAAAGACTGAGCCTGAACTGCTAGTCTTAGAAGAAAAAATTTGGCCTGTTTCGGCAGTTAAAGCAGAGTATCAGGATGTCCAGCCAACATTGAATCTCTTTGGCGAAGTTATCTCATCAAGAAGAAGTGATTTAAGAGCTTTTGTCGGAGGGCAGGTGGTTGAAGTGGGTAGTAACTTCAAAGAAGGAGCGATTGTTGAAGAAGGAGAGTTACTTCTGGTTATCGATGATTTTGAGTACTCAAATGCCGTTGTTGAAGAAGAGGCAAAATTTGAAATCATGAAGCGTGATTTTGAAAGAGCAGAAGAACTCTTTTCACAAGGCTCTATATCAGAGCAATTTAGGGACAACGCACTTCTTGAAAAAACCAGACAAGAGTTGGTTCTTTCAGAAGTAAAGAAGGATTTAAGAGACACTAGACTTTACGCACCTTATGACGGAGTTATTAATGATGTTTTGGCTAGTCTAGGAAAGCAAGTCAGCACCTTTAATGACAAAATAGGCGAGATTATTGATGTGAAGAACTTGGAGGTTAAGTTTTCAATCTCCAAAGCACAATACGGCCGCCTTCTTGAAGATGAAAACTCTATTATTGGACGATCCATTGATGTTCGGTGGGCAGTGGGACAAAAGGATCTTCTCTTTAGTGCTGATATTTCAAGAATAGGAGCTGAAATTAAGTCAAACACAGGAGGTGTCAACGTTTTCGCATCAATAAATTTTCCCGATAACGAGGTGACTCCTTTGAGACCAGGAGCATTTGTACGCCTAGGTATGCCAGATAAATCGTATCAATCTGTAATTGTTATCCCAGATTCTGCATTGTATGAAGATTCTTATGTTTATTTGATAAGAGATGGCAGACTTGCAAAGCATATGGTCAAAATTCATGGCTATGATAAAACCAACGTTTTAATTACTCCAAGTGAAGCAGCATCAATTACTAATGATGACATGATAGTTACTAACCAACTCAGAGAGGCAGGCGAGGGGGTTAAGGTTGAGGTGATTTAGTGGTTTTCAGAAACTTTGGAGGTCAAAAAAATAGGATAGAAGATCCTAGAGATAAGATTGGCAGAGGGTCAGGGATAATTGCTTTTTTTGTAGAGCATAAAGTTGCTGCTAACTTGCTTATGGCATTAATAGTTCTTTTTGGTGTTTATGGCTTATCACAATTAAAGAGACAACTAATGCCTGACTTTGGTCTTGAGTTAATTACAATCCAGGTTGAGTGGCCAGGAGCAAGTGCAGAAGATATAGAAACAAATGTTATTAATGCTATAGAACCAGAGGTACGTTTCATCAATGGAGTGAAGGAAGTAAATGCAATCGCATTTGAGGGCAGAGGTAAAGTACAAATCTTCTTTAATCAAACCGCATCAATGTCAAAGGCACTCACAGATGTCCAATCAGCAGTTTCAAGAATATCAACATTTCCTGTAGAAATTGAAAAGCCTATTATTTCTCAAACTGTCCAGAGGGATGAAGTCTGCCGGATCGATATATCTGGACCTTTCTCAGAGAAGACATTAAAGTTTTTTGCAAGGCAGATGCGAGATGATCTGATCAACTTAGGTTTAGCAAATGTTGAGTTCGAGGGAGCAAGAGACCAGGAGATATGGATTGAAATTCCTTCTGATAATCTCAGAGAGTTAAATTTATCTCTTCAAGAGATTTCATCAAGCTTGTCTTCTTCAAGTATTGATATACCTTCAGGAAGTATTAATTCTGGTGGAGTGTCTAGGCAAATTAGGAGTGATCAACTAGCAAGAACCCCTTCAGATCTTAGGCAAATTGAGATTATCTCAAGATCAACAGGAGAAAAATTATATCTTGGAGATGTCGCCGGAATTTCTGAAACCTTCCAGGAAAATTCATCATACAGAATCAATAACAAAGGTTCTTCTATAGGTTTGGTGGTCTACAGAACGAGGGGTGCAGATTCACTTATATCTCAGCAACGGGTTGAGAAGTACATGGATACTATTGCTGAAAAGTATCCTGATTCACTTGAAATAGTTCTCTACGATGTTTTTGCTGATGCTGTTAGGCAAAGAATAGATATGTTGGTAAGCAATGGTCTTACAGGTCTTCTTTTAGTTTTACTTGTTTTGTTCTTTTTTCTCAATGGCTGGGTAGCTTTCTGGGTTGCCGTTGGTATACCCGTGGCCTTCTTGGCAGCGCTCGGGACTATGAGCGTATTAGGATTATCACTCGACATGATAAGTATGTTTGCATTAATTATGGGGATTGGGATTGTTGTTGATGACGCCATAGTTGTGGCAGAGCACACAACCACTCTTCACAGAAGGGGCATGAACTATGATGATGCAGCACGATTAGGGGCTAAGAGAATGTTCCCACCAGTTTTAGCTGCAATGCTAACTACAGTGGCTGCTTTTTTGCCTGTCCTCATGGTTGGCAACGATGTTGGTAACATTATTTCTGCTGTTCCAATAACACTAACATTGATAATAATAGCCAGCCTTATCGAATGTTTTTTGATACTACCGCATCATTTAAGAACATCAATGAAAAAAATTACTCAGAAACAGCAATCAACTATCAGGACATTTGATATTTATTTTAATAAATTCAGAGATCAAACTGTTTTACCGATTGTTGAAAAAACATTTAATAAAAAAGGTTTCACTGTAATAGCGACGATATGTTTGTTCATAGCATCTACAAGTTTGTTATCAACTGGAAGAGTTAACTTCGAGTTTTTTGATACGCCCGAAAGTGACACCATACATGCTAATTTCTCATTCTCTCCAGGAACACCAGATAATGTCACCAGAAAAATGGTGCAAGAGCTTTCTCAATCTGTTCAAGCCACTGAAATAAAATTAACTGGTGAGATTGGAAGTTTAGTTAATTACGGTGTAGGAAATATAGGAAGAAGTGATTCTGGTCGGGGTAATCTAACGAACAATATTTCTGGTGGCCACATAGGCTCATACACTGTAGAAATGGTTCCTGGAGATATCAGAGGGGTTAGAAACATAGAATTTATGGAGGCTTGGGAGAATGAAACAAAGTTGATGTCAGGCATAGAGAGTTTTGTAATCTTTGAGAGTCCAACAGGAGGACCACCTGGAAGAGATCTTGATATTAGGATCATCAGTGAGGATTTAACGACAATGAAACAAGCAGCTTTGGCTTTGAGAAAAGAATTAAGATTATTACCCGGCTTGATTGCTGTGGAAGATGATTTGCCATATGGAAAAGAAGAAATATTGCTCGAACTAAGACCAGAAGGAGAAGCTATAGGGTTTACGGCTGAAGAAGTGGCTAGACAGGTAAGAAATTCATTTTCAGGAGCAATTGCAAAACGATTTTCTCAGGATGCTGAAGAAATTTTGGTCAGGGTTAAGTTGCCACAATCAGAGATTGCAGGCCAAACCATAAGGGACATCTATCTGACAACACCAGATAATACGAATGTACTCCTTTCTGAAGTTGTAAGTTTAAAAAAGCGTTTAGGGTTTACAAAAATCAGGAAGCAAGACGGCATTAGACAGGTTGCTGTAACCGGTGATGTTGATCCTTCAGTAACTACAACGAATATTGCTCTTCAAACTATTAGACAGGACATTGCTCCTAAAATAGAGAAGGCATATAACGTAAAACTGAGATACGACGGAAAAGCTCAGGAGCAAAGCGAAGCATTGGGTGATTTATCACTCGCTTTGATTATTACTTTAGCTTCTATTTATATTATCCTCGCTTGGCTATTTGCCAGTTACACAACTCCATTCCTAATAATGACAGTTGTTCCATTTGGTTTAATTGGGGCTATTTGGGGGCATTTTATTATGGGATTCAATCTTAGCATGTTTAGTTTAATGGCATTCTTTGGGCTAACAGGGGTTTTAGTTAATGATACGATAATACTTGTCCGCGCCATAAAAGAGTCTTTAAGTGACGGTAATAATTTATCTCGATCTGTAATCGAAGGAGCGAGAGAACGACTTAGGCCCGTTATATTAACTACGATAACCACTGTTGTGGGCTTAATGCCTATATTATTTGAAAGTAGCCTTCAGGCGAGACTGGTTCAACCACTGGCTGTAACATTTATATTTGGAATGTTATTTGTTCCTTACTTGGTGCTAATATTTGTTCCTTCTGTTATGGGTATAGCCTACCAGGCCAGAGAGAACCTCAGCAGAATCAAGCAAAAGCTTAGTCCTCAAGAAACAACGATTTAGTTAGCTAAATTCAACATTCACCAGTTAAAATGGGACTTGCTATGAGTTCTATCAAAAAGCCACTTGTTGGAATAATATGTTGTCGCCGTGAACAGGACACACATTTCTTTCATATGGTTGGAGAGAAATATATAAACGCCATTAATAAGCACAGTGGA
>CACPJA010000024.1 GCA_902634075.1 uncultured Gammaproteobacteria bacterium | reverse complement strand
GACAGAAGCAAACATTTTGTTGCTTAATCAAGAGCATTTTCATTAAATTCTTCGATGTCTTCTTCTGTGTCTTCTTCTGCATCAGGCCAGATCTTAGTAAATTTTGTTCCCTCAAAGCTAACGCCTGCAATAATGCCTTTATGTCCAAACACAAAGCCTACAATAGGATCTTGGCTTTCTGTAGTATCTATTGATCCACCTGCACCCATGGTCCATAATGCCACAGCTCCATCCACTCCAGCTTGCCATCCCGAGCTGTAAAGGAAATCATCCATAGCCTCATCATCAAAGAATAGTATAACAAGGTCTTTTGCACCAACACCTAGCTGAATGCCCAGAGAAGTGCTGAATGCTCTATAGTATTGCACCTTTATATCATCTACTATTAATGCTCCTTCTCCATATTCCATACCCAGAACTACCCCTGCCTTGATCATTCTTGGAATAACTAATATGCCTCTAGCACCATCTAAATAACCTTGACTGCCCTGAACTTCTTCACTGAATCGGCCTAACGCGCTTTCAATAGAGGCATCAATTTCGTTTGAATTTCTTGCTGATGTAGTTTGACTAAAATTAAGACTCAGTAATAAAAAAAGGCTGAGTAAAAAATATTTATTGAAGTAATTCATTAGCTAATCCTTAAGTATGTCATCATAAAAGTCAGTTCTTCTATCTCTAAAGAAACCCCATGATGAACGATATTCTTTGATTTCGTCAAGGTCAAATTTATGAACAATGGTTTCTTCATTGTCACGACTACATTCTTTTACTTTGATTCCCGTACCATCAGTAATGAATGATGAACCATAGAATGACATAGAGAAACGGTCATTGGATTCTGTGCCTATTCGATTTGATGCAATAACTGGCACGCAGTTAGCTGCGGCATGGCCCTGCATTACAATTTGCCAGGAATCTTTAGAATCAAGATCAGAGTTATCAGGCTCACTTCCTATTGCAGTAGGGTAGAAGATTAGTTCGGCACCATTTAGAGTCATGATTCTAGCAACTTCTGGAAACCACTGATCCCAACAAATACCAGTCCCAATTTTTCCAAAAGCTGTGTTAAAGACCTTAAAGCCGGTATTCCCTGGATGAAAATAATATTTTTCTTCATAGCCAGGACCATCAGGGATATGGGATTTTCTATATACATCTAGTATTTTGCCATCAGCGTCTATCATCGCTAATGAGTTGTAATAAGTATTATTGTCTTGCTCAAAGAAACTCATTGGCAAGACAACACCAAGTTCTTTTGCAAGGTCAGACATTTCATTGAGTAGGGGGTTATTATTAAACGGTTTGGCCAGTTCAAAATTCTTAGGATCATTTAGGCAGGGAAAGTAGACAGATTCAAACAATTCTTGAATGAGTATTATCTGTGCACCTTCAGATGCGCATTTACGGATCAGATCTTTTGCTTTATTAATATTTGCTCGCGTATCTTCTGAGCATGCCATTTGTGTTGCTGCTACAGTAACTTCTCTCATCGTGCCTCCGTTAATCAAATATAAGGTTGTTGTTGCGTAATACAGTGAACACCGCCACCGCCTTCAACAATTCTTGATCCTTCAAGTGTAACAATTTTTCTATCATGAAAAACCTTTGAAATCGTATCAATGGCATTTTTATCCATTGGGTCATTGAATACTGGAAGAACAATAGCATCATTAGCAATGTAAAAATTAATATAAGATAGAGCCATTCGCTCATTAAGAAATTTCCGATAACTAGGTTGTTGTATGGAAATAATTTCATAGTTGTCACCATTTATATTTTTTGCATGTTTTAGGCGATCCATATTCTCTTGAAGTCTATCGAAGTTTGAGTCTTGTTGATTGCTTTCAGTTAAAGTAAGTATCTGCTTATTTGGTGTAAAACAGGCCAAATTATCAATATGTCCTCCAGTGTCGTCATACTCTAATGCAGCAATAAGCCAGATAAAGTTCTCAACACCTAGATATTTTTCGAGAATATATTCAGCTTCTTTTTTATCTAAACCGGGATTTCTTGATGGGTCAAAAATAACATCTTCGGTCAACATAAGAGTCCCCATGCCATCCGAATGGATCGCGCCTCCCTCAAGAACGATAGGTGCCTTAAAATGCTGAATATCAAGGTGTTTTAATATTTTTCCTGCGATTTTTGCATCATTGATATAATCTGGCCCAGTTGCTTCGCCATAGTTATTAAAAGTCCAGTCAACACCTGCTATTTTTGTATTATTGGAAATGAATGTTGGTCCTGAGTCTCTGCACCAGCTGTCATCAATTTGTTTAACCATAGTAGAAACATTATTAGTAATCATTGAACTTAAAGAATTTATATCGTTACCATTGGCTATTATAGTTACAGGCTCAAACTCTGAAATAAGATTTGCAGTCTCAGCATACGCGGCTCTCATGGTGTCTATATTTGGGTATCTTTCTGGGTCAAGACCCGTTGGCCACATCATCCAGGTCTGTTGATGAGATTGCCATTCACCTGGCATAAAAAAGCCTAAATCCTTTGGATATTTCTCTATCAATTCATACATATCTTTGGTGGAGGCGGCGGGAATCGAACCCGCGTCCGCTAGCTATCCGCACAATGATCTACATGTTTATCCTATTCTTTTAATTTAGCTTTATAAAACCGAAAGGAAGGTAATTATAAAACGATCTTCTGACTTACTATTTAATAATTATTTGCAGAAGCAAAATAATTACGATCTTGGATAATTTTCATTAATTTAACCTTCCAAGAGAGGCCAGATTAATGCCAGCTGGTTTATGCAGCTAGTGCGTAGTTGTCGTTTGCAACTAATTTAATTCAGACTTTTTTAAGAGGATCCTGAACCTCTACATGCACATAATGTTTCAACACAAACGTCGAAGCCTTGACGCCCCCTATATTAATTATCAGGAGAGCATTATCTCAACTAAAGAAATAAGTTTAAACTAGAAATATTATTGTGAGTCTATAGAGTCGAATATCCATTCTTTGAAATATGGATGAGTTAATAAGCCTTTTGAGTTAAATGTGTAATCAAGACCGTCAAAATCTTTTTGAATGCTTCTTTGAATACCTTTACCTGACATTAGGTTTGAGACCATCAGGACCTTCTTTCCATTATTATTAGAATTATTAATGAAATCCTTAATCATTGAAACATTCATATCTCTTATGTCTTTTCCAGCATCATCTTGAAGAGTAAATGAACGAACGGTAGCAAATTCTGAGTTGTCCATTATATATTTACCGATATTATCCATAATAACTAATTCTTTCTCGTTATCATCAGTATCAAGTGGACCGTGAGCAATTATAATAACGACCTCATTCTTTTCATCGATACTTATCTCTTTGGCGTATTCCAGTATAATTTTTTTTGCATAAATGTTATCGCTGATAGGCTCTAAAAACATCACTCCTTGCGTATCGACTTGATTAACATCAGCATAAGTGGGTTGATTTTCTAACTTGAAGATGTATCGCCACTGTCTAACTAGAGTGTTATAAGGCGTACTGCTGACAGGAACAACATATATTCGCTCTACATTATTATTCTTCACATCTATTAATGAGCAGTTAATATGATCAGAGGTCATCATGCTCATGCCTAGTGAAAGTGAGGTTACATAATCATCTCCAAAGTCTTTCATGCTGTTATAGAGTTCATAATCGCCTTGCTTTCCGAAACCATGAGCCAGGATAATTAGAGCTTCTTTTGAATTATTATTAGTTGGAAGAGGCCAGTAGTAATTGGGCCCCATCATTTTCATCATATTATTTATTTGATCATTCGTTAAGCCAGCAAGAGGAGCAACTTTAGTCCTCAATTGGTCATATTTGGTCTCCATGGAAGACATCGGCATCATATGAGGCATCTTCTTACCTGATTCATCCTCAGAAAAATGGCATCCCATATTATCCATTGCTTCTGCATTAACAGAAATAAAAGGGAGTAAAAGAAATAGTTTTATATAATTGTTTTTCATTTTCTAAGTAGTGTCTTTTTAGCTAATCTTTCTTGCTCTCTCTTCCAGTCTCTTTCTTTTATCAGGTGTCTTTTATCTTGCTTTTTTCTTCCTTTTGCCAAACCTAACTTAACCTTAACTTTACCATTTTTCCAATACAAAGATATTGGTATTAATGTATAGCCTTTTTGACTGATATATCCATTAAGCTTAGCAATTTCTTTTTTATTAAGTAAAAGTTTCCTGGTTCTCGTTGCTTCAGATTCGTCTGTTATATTTGCATTTCTCAATGGGGAGAAATGTGCACCGATTAAGAATACTTCATTATTTTTTAAAATTGCATAACTCTCTTTTATATTGCCTCTATTGTCTCTAAGACTTTTTACTTCCCAGCCTTTTAGAGATATCCCAGCTTCAATCTGATCTTCAACATTGAAATCGAATAAAGCTTTTTTATTCTTAATAATTGTATTTGTCATTCATTTCAAGGTAATTTAGTTCTACCAATTTATAAGATTATAACGTTTTCAATCAAATGAGTAATATCTCAAACAATGAAAGAGAATCAATCCATGGCCTTTGGTCATCAAGATTAACTTTTATCCTTGCTGTTACAGGATCTGCCATAGGTTTAGGAAATATCTGGAAATTTCCTTATGTGGCTGGCGCTAATGGCGGAGGAGCATTTGTCCTAGTTTACTTAATATGTATTTTAGTTATCGGATTTCCAATTATGGTTTCTGAAATTCTTTTAGGACGCAAAGGTCGTAGGAATCCAATTACATCAATGCAGCTACTCGGTAAAGAAGAAGCAGGCAGTCAATCATGGAAGATTGTTGGCTTTATCGGTTTATTTGCTGGTTTTCTCATATTGTCCTATTACAGCGTTATTGCGGGCTGGACTCTCCACTATTTTACACTCTCAGTAACAGGTGGTTTTGGTGAGTTAGACACAAATCAGGTGAATCTTTTATTTTCTGAATTAACAAGTTCTATATTAACTCAGGCGATTTTCCATACCTTTTTTATGGTCATAACCGTAATAATCATAGCAAGAGGTATAAAAAATGGATTAGAGAAAGCTGTAAAAATAATGATGCCAGCACTTTTATTCATAATGGTGATCTTGTTGATTTACTCAATCACTCAGGGAGACTTTGCAAAAGGGGTTGATTTTTTACTAAAACCTGATTTTTCTAAGATTACTGCTGAAAGTATTCTTGCTGCGATGGGGCAAGCATTCTTTACGCTTAGTCTGGGTATGGGCTGTATTGTAATGTATGGAGCTTATTTGCCTAAAAATGAATCTATAGTCAAAACCTCATTAACAATCATTTTTTGCGATACGCTAATTGCCCTTTTAGCAGGATTAGTTATATTTCCTATTGTTTTTGATAATAATCTCGCTCCTACAGATGGTCCAGGTTTAATCTTTCTCACACTTCCTCTAGCTTTTTCAGATATCACAGGAGGCATGTTATTTGGATCTCTGTTCTTTATTTTATTAGGTTTTGCTGCTATCACCTCGGCAATTAGCTTGCTAGAACCATCAGTTGCGTGGATGATTGAAACTCAAAATGTACAGCGAAGCACATCGGCAATAATAATTGGTTCAGTGATCTGGCTTCTCGGATTTTTAACAATTTTGTCATTCAATGATTTATCTGAGTTTACATTTTGGAAGGGAACTCTATTTGATAATTTTGACTATTTAGCCAGTAATATCTTGTTACCAATCAGTGGACTTCTGTTTACTATCTTTGCAAGTTGGTTTATGACGAGATCAAGCAGTAGATCAGAATTATCTGATGTTTCTCCAATAGTATACGCAATATGGAAATTCCTAGCCCGAGTGGTAGCTCCAATAGGGGTCATAATTATTTTCCTTAATGCAATTAATATCTTTTAGTTTTGGGCGCTTTCAAACGATCATTTCTTATACGAAAACCTGTTGACCAAGTTTTTAAAACGTTATCAGATGTGAAGGAATATAAGACCTTTATTCCTTATTGCATTGATTCTAAGATTATTGAGGAACAAAGTGATTATTCACTAGTCACTCTAAATATAGAGTTCTTTGGCATCCAGACATCATTCACTACTAAAAATGTGATTAAAAAGAATGAATCTATTGAAATGGATCTAATAGAAGGCCCCTTTGAGAAATTCAAATCAAGTTGGAGATTACAGGAGGTCGATCAACAAACGACAAATCTTAGTTTTGTGATGAATTATCAAATAAGAAATAAGATTCTAGAAATGGCCTTTAAAAATAACCTGAAAAGTGTTAGCGAGGCAATTGTGAGGGCTTTTAAGTCAAAGTTAGACTAACCAGTTGGTTTAGAGATTACATCTTTTTCTATTCTTACTACTCTGTCATCTTCAAAAAAGATGACTAGCCAATATCTTTGAGTGCTTTCATCAGATTCCGGGCCCATTCTGGGTTGATAGAAGTAGATATAGTCCCATCGATTTTCTTTATAAGGAACCCCAATTACTGGTCCGCCCAATAAATACTTAATTTGACTCTTGGTCATATCAATCTGAACACGATCAATATTTTCTATATTCAACAGATTGCCTTGTTGAAGATCCGGACGGTAAACACATCCACTGATAGTAACAATAACTACTAGAACTGATATTAGCTTAAATTTATTAATCATTTCTATTATCAACGCCCCATAAAAGTTTAGATTTCAGATTATCAAAATAATCATAATTCTCTGGATGTAATAATGAAACTGTCTTTTCTGCTTTCTTTATCAAAAGCTCTTGCCCTGGTTTAAGCTCAGACATGGTGTCTCCATCTATATCGATTCCCACCATATCGGTTTGATTGTCACATAATCGAAGAATAATTTCTGAAGATGATGGAAGCACCATGGGCCTATCATTCAGAGTGTGAGGCGCTATAGGAACTAATAGGAAGGCTTCTACATCAGGTTTCATTATCGGACCGCCACAACTTAATGAATAGGCAGTTGAGCCAGTAGGTGTTGAGATAATAAAGCCATCTCCTTCATGAGTATTAATAGGTTTATTATCTATTGACGTTTCAATATTGATCATTCGACCCGTTTCTTTTCGATTGATGACGATGTCATTAAAAGCATAACCGATACTATTTAATGAATTATTATTTCGTACAAAGACTTCAATGAGCATTCTATTTTCAATATCAAATTGCCCGGAGATAATATCCTTTATTACAGAAAGAGCTTGATTGGGATTAATATCTGTTAGAAAGCCTAATCTACCGCGATTTATTCCAGTAACCGGTATCTCTAACTCATAAGCTAACTTAGTTGATTTGAGCATGGTTCCATCTCCTCCAACTGAAATTATGAGATCGATACCAGCCATCTTATTTTTGGAAATAAACTTATATTTTTCAGATTCATCTATAGGAGTATTATTGGTTTTTGGGTCGATCAAGAAAAGTTCAAGATTTGAGTTGCCAAAGTTATCAATAATTTTCTGAATAACAGCAAAGGATTTCTCATCACTTGAGTTGTATGAGAAAACAATTTTTTTACATTCATCCATCTACTAAACCCTTGTCTATTAAGAAATATTTGCAAATGATAACAGATTAATTAACTATTAGCTTAAGTCCATTATTTCAGTAAGCATGACGGAAAAAACTAAAAGTAAATTACCTTCTGATAGAGCTAAGAAAATACTCTCCGCAATCATTGATAATTATATTGAGGAGGGCGTTCCTATAGGTTCAAAGAAACTCGCAACTTATGATAGATTTGACTTGAGTCCTGCAACCATTAGAAACGTAATGTCAGATCTTGAGAATTTGGGATTCCTATCATCTCCTCATACATCATCGGGCAGAATACCTACCCCAAAAGGATATCGATTCTTTATTGACCGGTTACTTCAATTACAACCTGTTGCTGATGATCAATTTACATCTATCCAGGAAACTGTTACTCAAACAAAGTCTAATAGTAAGGATTTAGCGACTAATGTTTCTTCAACTTTATCAGCAGTCACACAATTAGCTGGCATTGTGACCGTACCAAAGAAACAAGAAAGCACATTAAAAGAAATAGATTTTATTCCGCTCTCAGAAAAAAGAGTTTTGGCCATTGTTGTCATTAATGATTCAGAAGTTGAGAATAAGATTCTCCAGATGAAAAGAAACTATACGAGGGAAGAGTTGCAAATTTCTTCTAATTTCATCAACCAAAATTACGTAGGAAAATCATTTGAATACATTAAAAATGATTTAGTCAATCAATTAAAAGAAACATCGGAACTAGCTCAATCGCTGATGAATGATATTATCAGTATCGCTGATGAAGTCTTGAAAACTCAAAAAACTGAAGAATATGTTGTCAGTGGTGAGAATAAACTGATGGATTTTGATGAACTTGCAGACATTAAAAGGCTGAAACAACTGTTTAACGCTTTTAATGAAAAGCAACAACTTCTTCAATTATTAGATAAGAGTATTTCAACCAGTAACATACAAATTTTTATTGGTGAGGAATCAGGCTATAAAATTCTAGATAATTGCAGTCTAATTACAGCACCATATACTAATGAAGAAGGCTCCATCGGCGTTTTGGGTGTAATTGGTCCAACTAGAATTGCCTACCAAAAAGTTATCCCTATTGTTGATATAACCGCAAAATTACTTAGTCAATCATTGAAATAAAAAATTATGACCATAGGTTATGGTTAGAGGAATTGTGATGAATGACAAAAATAAAAATGTTGATAACAGTCCAGGCGATCAAATCGAAGAATTAGATTCTGTAAACATAGATGAGGAATCGTCAGATCAAATCAGCGAAATAGATGAATTAAAAAAACTCGCAGATGAAAATTGGGAAAAGGTCCTAAGACTTCAGGCGGAGCTAGATAATCTTCGGAAACGAACCCTAAAGGATGTAGAGAGTGCTAGCAAGGGGAGCATAGAAAGGGTTTTTCAAGAAATACTTCCGATAATGGACAGCTTTGAACTGGGAGTTAAGGTCGACACTTCAACCAAAGAAGGAATCGAAACCTTTATTGAGGGACAAACTGCAACATTTAAGCTATTTCAGTCAGTGTTAGATAAGTTTTTAATTGAGACAATTAACCCTGAGAATATGAAATATGATCCTGATCTTCATGAAGTTATAGGTATGCAAGACAGCGATGAGATTGAAAGTGGCTATATCATAGAAGTGATTCAAAAAGGTTATCGCTTAAAGAATCGA
>CACPJA010000023.1 GCA_902634075.1 uncultured Gammaproteobacteria bacterium | reverse complement strand
ACGGGTCTATGGAGCATCAGATTTCTAATTATCACTTTATTGATAACACCTCTTTATCACTATTCTAAATATGAGGGCTTTAAAAAATTACCAAAACCAATTGGTCTAGTTGCTTTTTTCTATGTCTTAAATCACTTCCTATGCTATGCCATGATTGATCAAGCGGGTGACCTTGGAGTAATTGTTATCGATATCATTGAAACCCCTTATCTGATTGTCGGATGGGCTGGATTTCTATGTTTATTAATAGTTGGGTTAGCTTCATTTAATTCGTTCCAAGATTGGTTTAATAAAAACAGATCAACAATGAGCGGTCTAGTCTATACAGCAGCGGTATTAGGAGTGTGGCATTTCTTCTGGCAAGAGAAAGTGATTGGTTATGAAGCAGTTATAGACGCTATTTTAATGACAGCACTTATAATTTGGCGTCTTAGAGTTAGCACAAAAACAGCCGGTAACTAAATATCGTTGACTACCCAACTAAGGAGGCCCTCTCTAAAGGATGAGATCTTATATGGATGATCTGGAATATCATTATGAAGAAAAACAAAAGCATAGTCTCTCCCAGATACTCCAGTAATAAAACCTGCTAAACCACTAACTCCGTCCAAGGTGCCTGTTTTAAGTTTGAGTCTTCTTCTTAATAAATCAGTTTTATATTGATTCTCTAATGTTCCATCAACACCAGAGATTGGAAGTGAGCGCATGATTATGTCTGAAGACGGGTGTTGTTTTATTGCAATAAGCAAACTTAATATCGTTTCTGGCTTTACTTTAGTTTTCCTGGATAATCCAGATCCATTTTCAAAAAAAGTATTATAAGTAATTGAGACATCATTACTGTTTAGGACTTTTCTCATAATTCTTCTGGAAGCCCTATAGTTCTTATCGCTCGATTGATTCAAACTTAAAAATAAGTTTCTAGCAATCAAATTATCGCTCTCCTTTACGCCTTCAATAATAATCTTATCAAGGCTCGGTGAATCAAAAGTCATAATGGGCTTTATTGATAAAGGAACTTTTCCTTCTCTGATGTAACCATTGAATGAACCGCCTGATTTCAACCAGAGATTTTTAAACACACCAAAAAAGTAATGATTCGCATCAGTTAAAGATAGATCGTGCTCAAACTCAAAACAATTTCTTGGGTAGTAGCCGTCTACCAGGAGAACTATATTAGGTGGATATTGTTCCCCAACAATTTGGGTAAATTGAACGTTGTCTCTGAACTGACTGCATGAACCTGATCCTAATTCTAATTCGTTTCTAAAGAATACTCCATAAGGAAGAAAATCTGGGAGAATCTTGATGGTGTTGTTTGAATATTTCTTGATTTTAAAATCGATTGTATTGGAATTAATCAGCAATGAAGTGTGCATAATATTGTATGGACGCAGTGGATCATTATCAAAATCTGCCGTGGATGCTTGGTATTGCTTAAAAAAACTCTGATCGACAATCAGGCCATCATTAATGGTTGTTATTCCAAGATTTCTCAAGGCTAAAACCATGGTGTCTAAACGTTCAATAGTTATATAGGGATCACCACCACCTTTAAAAATCAATGATTTCACCACTCCATCGTTGATGTTGTCTGTGCTAAACACTTCTGTAGTCCAATGATAATCGGGACCTAAATGATCCATTGCCACAAATGCAGTAAATAGTTTTGCAACTGATGCCGGAGTTCGGTGTATCTGTGCATTGAGGTTTATAAGTCTAGTGTCTGAATTAAGTGGCTGCAGAATGATGCTAATACTATCAATTGGAATATTGTGCTTATTGGCTAATAATTCAATCTCTTCGGGTAAAATACGTTTGCCATAAATGGGAAAAGTGACAAAAAAACAGATGAAAAATAATAACAGTAGGGATGTGTTTTTATTAATAAAGCTACTGAGCATCAAGTCACTGTCTATTTGTAATTATCAAGTAACTCATTTAGTGCCTTAGAACCTGGACATAAATCATCGTAACTGACTGAGTTTAATGCTCCATTAATTGTATTTTCAACCTCTGTGAAATCAGGCTGAGACTCATCAATATACAAAAGTCCTGTTAAAACCTCGCCTTTATCAGAGGCTTCTTTAATGCCATTAATTGACTGACTCCTATCCAGAGGGCTAAAGCTATCATCTGTTTTTCTTAAAAGAACCTTGCCGCCCTCATGGAGATCTACCTCTAAACTTGAGCCTTCTTCATATTGAACTTCAATTTCTGAGAATGGAGCTATATAGTCTGTATAGACAGCCTCTCGTTTGGTCTCTCTAGTGCTGAGGTAGCTTTTTGTAGAGCCCTCATGGTCATTAAATGTTACGCAAGGTGAAATAACATCAATCATTGCAAATCCCCTGTGCATTAATCCTGCCTTGAGCAACGGAATTAATTGTTCCTTATCCCCTGAAAAGCTTCTAGCAACAAAAGTCGCTCCTAGATTAATTGCTATCGAACAAGGGTCAATGGGAGTCTGTAGATTAGCAGCCCCTTTTTTTGCTGTTGAGCCAACATCTGCGGAGGCAGAAAACTGGCCCTTGGTTAATCCATAGACGCCATTATTTTCAATAATATAAAGCATATTAAGATTTCTTCTAACGGCATGCGAGAACTGTCCCATTCCTATGGAAAGTGTATCTCCATCCCCGGAAACACCTATGCAAAGTAGTTCACTATTAGCTGCATTAGCCCCAGTAGCTACTGATGGCATTCGTCCGTGAACAGAATTGAAGCCGTGGGACTGGCTGGCAAAATAAGCGGGTGTTTTTGATGAGCAGCCAATACCACTTAGTTTTATCATTTTGTGTGGTTCAATATTTAAATCAAAAACAGTTTGAATAATCGCACCAGTAATAGAATCGTGTCCACAACCAGCACAAAGAGTTGACATCACACCTTCATAATCATCAAAAGTCATCCCCAGTTTATTTCTAGGATCGCTATCTCTTATTATTTTTGGCTTCTTTATATAGCTCATGCTGCTTTTCCTGCTTTGAGTTCTGTCTGAATTTTTTCCACCACATCTTTTGGAAAGATTGGTATCCCATTGTATAGCCTGATAGATTTAATTTTTTTGGTCTCGACTGCAGTCTCAGAGATTAATAATTTTGCAAGCTGTCCATCACGATTCTGCTCAATAACAAATATTGTTTTATGAGCATCTAAAAACTTTTGAACCTCTTTGGTAAACGGAAAAGCTTTAACTCTGAGATAGTTCATTTTTTGACCTTGCTTTTTCATAATATCTCTAGCTTCACGAATTGCATCATCACAACTACCAATGCTAATAATGCCAATATCGTTATTCTTAGAAAATGAAACTGCAGGCTTAGGCACTAGGGTTTTTGCTGTTTCCCACTTAACCAATAAACGGTCGACAACATCCTGATATTCTGAGGCATCCTCGGTATAACCACCGAACCTATTATGTCCAGACCCTCTTGTAAAATATGAACCTTTAGGGTTAGTGCCAGGTATAGTTCGATAAGGAACCCCGTCTCCGTCCACATCCAGATAACGATAATAATTTTCCATCTCTTCTAACTCTTCAGATGAAAGTACTTTGCCTCGGTCCGGTTTAAATTTGTCATCCCATTTAAGGTCCTTAATCATCCAATCATTCATACCTATATCAAGATCGCTTAATACAAAAACTGGGGTTTGGAGTTTTTCAGCTAGATCAAATGCTGCAACTGAAAGATAAAAAGCTTCCTCAGGATTTGCTGGATACAGACACACATGCCTAGTATCACCATGAGAAGCATAAGCACACAAAGATATGTCACCTTGTTGGGTTCGAGTGGGCATTCCTGTGGAAGGACCTGTTCTCTGAACATTAAAGATAACAGTAGGTATCTCAGTGTAATAGCCAAAGCCTATAAACTCACTCATCAGAGAAATCCCTGGCCCACTGGTAGGTGTAAATGATCTGGCTCCATTCCATCCTGCTCCGAGCGCCATACCAACCGCTGCTAATTCATCTTCAGCTTGAATGATGGAGTAATTATTCTTTCCTGTTTTCTTATCTTTTCTGTAAAAAGAGCAATAGCTACTAAATGCATCCATTAGCGATGTAGAGGGGGTAATTGGATACCAAGAACCCACGGTTGCGCCAGCAAAAAGACAGCCTAGGGCAGCAGTGGCATTCCCATCAATCATGATATAACCATCAGTCTTATTTATTGGTTTGGCCTTAAACGGCAACGGGCATTTAAAATTTTCTTTTGCATAATTAAAGCCCATATCAAGAGCTGTCTTATTGGCATCAATTAGATGTTTTTTATCGCCAAATGTATCTAATAGTAATTGTTCGATAACTGTAGTATCCATTTCAAGCAAAGCAGCTAAAACACCGACATAAGAAGTATTCTTCATCAATGTCCTAGCTCTAGCAGAATCAAATTTTTCATTGCACATGTTTGCGAGAGGAACTCCCAGAACAGTAATATCATCTCTTATCATCAAGTCCTCTCTGGGCCAGGATGAGTCATAAATAAGGTAACCGCCTGGCTCTACTGAGGCTAAATCTTCATCATAGGTTTGTGCATTCATTGCAACCATAATATCCACACTCCCAGAAGGAGCTAGATAGCCTTTATCACTTACCCTAACTTCATACCAAGTAGGAAGACCTTGGATATTTGAAGGAAAATAGTTTTTCCCAACCACGGGTATCCCCATTCTAAAAATACTTTTCATGAACATGCCATTAGCACTGGAGGAACCGGTGCCATTAACGTTGGCAAATTTCACAGTGAAATTATTGTGACTGACCTTAGTCATTATACCGCTTGCTTAGTTTTAACATCATGAGTCGATTTTTCCTCATCAACTGCATAGGGAATCTCTAAGGTGAACTTTTTCATATCCCAGGCTGCTGTTGGGCAGCGTTCAGCACAAAGTCCACAGTGAATACAGACATCTTCGTCTTTGACCATCACCCTTTTAGTTTGAGGCAAGTCTTCAGAAACAAAGAGTGCTTGCTCTAGATTATTAGCTGGTGTTTTTATGGATTCTCTTAATTCGGACTCGTCGGCATTTTCTGCGATCATCAGGCAATTCACAGGGCAGACATCGATGCAGGCATCGCACTCTATACAAAGCTCAGCAACAAAATCTGTTTGAATATCACAATTCAAACAACGTTCGACTTCTTTTTTAAACTGACCCGGCTCGTAACCCAGCTCGACTTCAATATTAATATCTTTAAATCTCTTTTCCATAGGGACTGTTGGAACTTCAAATCGATTTTCATAGCCGTAATCATTACTGTAGGTCCACTCGTGTATACCCATTTTCGCAGTAACCAGATTCATTCCATAAGGCAGTCGATCAGTAAGGGGTTCATTGTGACAATATTTGTGTATTGAAATTGCAGCCTGGTGGCCATGCTCAACGGCTTCTATTATATTCTTTGGCCCAAAGGCTGAGTCACCTCCAAAAAATACCCCAGATAAAGTTGATTCGTATGTAATGGGATCAACAAGTGGAACCTCCCATTCATCAAAATCTAATCCAATATCACGCTCAACCCATGGAAATGAATTTTCCTGGCCAATAGCCAGAATAACTGTGTCACAAGGGATAATCACTTCTTCTGTCTTGGTTGACTTTAATTTACCGTTCGTGTCTTTACTCCATTCCAGTACAGCAAATTTCATTCCAACTAATTTTCCTTCTTCTATAATGTATTCTTCAGGAGAATGATTCAAAACTAATTCAACATCTTCTTCTAAAGCAGGCTCCAATTCCCAATCAGAAGATTTCATCCTATCTCTTGTGCCTCTATATAAAACCTTTACCTCTTTACCGCCTAGTCTGAGCGAGGTTCGACAGCAATCCATTGCCGTATTTCCGCCTCCAATTATAAGCACCCGCTCTCCAACAGACTCAATGTGCTCAAAAGCAACTGACTCAAGCCAAGCGATACCTACAAAAATTTGGTCCGTTTCGTATCTTCCTGGAAGGTCAAGCTCTCTTCCCTTGGGGGCTCCTGTGCCGACAAAAATGGCGTCGTAGTCCTCTGCCAATAAATCTTTCATGCTTTCAATAGGATGATTTAGATGAAGCTTTGCACCCTGCTCCACAATTACATCAAATTCTTCATCTATAACCTCTGGCGGTAACCTGAACTTAGGAATATTGCTTCTAATTAGCCCGCCCATTTCTGGTAGAGATTCAAAAATATCTATCTCGTAACCAAGAGGTAAGAGGTCGTTGGCTACGGTAAGTGAGGCACAACCTGCGCCAATTAAGGCAATTCTTTTTCCATTCTTTTGTTTAGGGATCGGTGGCAAGTGTTCTTTAAAATCAGCTTTTAAATCCCCTGCAACCCTTTTTAAACGACATATTGCAACCGGCTCTTCCTCAACCCTGACCCTTCTACAAACCGGTTCACAAGGTCGATCACAAACTCGTCCCAGAATACCTGGAAATACATTTGACTCTCTGTTGAGTAAATAAGCCTGTGTATACTCACCCTGAGCTATATGCCTTATATAGCCAGGCACATCGGTGTGTGCTGGGCAACCCCATTGGCAATCAACTACCTTATGATAGTATTGTGGATCTTTGGTGTTAGTAGGTTGCATGATGGTAGTGGTGCCTGACGCTTACTTATAAAACGTTGAATATATATGAAAATTTAACTATAAAAGTTTTCAGTTTCTTTTTTATCTCACAACCCAAAAAGGTTTACAGGTGAAAATTAACATATCCTGATAGGAAAAAAAACGTATTTTGCACCGAACAAAGCGATATTTTTTCTAGACAAACTCCAGACGTCTTCCAGAAGGCTGTGAAAGAATCTTGCCCTCATTGAATATTAACTCTCCATTAATAAATGTTTTATTAATCATAGAGTTAAAGATTTGTTCTTCAAAAGGGCTCCAAGCACATTCATAAAGGATGCTATCCTTGGTCACTTCTGTGGTTGAGTTCAGGTCAACAAGAACAAGATCTGCCCAATAATCTTCTCTAATAAATCCGCGATCTTTTAGGCCATAAACTTCTGCAACATTGTGACTTGTTTTTGTAACGATAGTTTCCAAAGACATTTTTCCTTGATGAAAAAAATCAAGCAACAATAAGAGTGAATGCTGGACCAGGGGCAAACCTGAAGGACAATCAGGGTATGCCTTGCTCTTCTCTTCAATGGTATGAGGAGCATGGTCAGTTGCGATGATATCCAAAAGATCTCCGTTGACAGCTTCCATTAATGCTCTTTGATCATTTTCAGTTTTTATAGCTGGATTACAAACTATGAGCTGTTGAAGATCATCGTAACTAGAATCATTGAAATGCAAATGATGAACACACACTTCAGCTGTAATATTTTTCTCCCTGTGGTTCTTAGAATCGAATAACCCTAACTCTTTTTCGGTGGTTAAATGCAAAACATGTAATTTGGTGCCAAATTTTTTGGCTAATCCAACAGCCTTAGAAGAAGACTTATAACAAGTTTCCACGGATCTTATATTTGGGTGCTCAGAAACAGGTATCTCAGACCCTTTGTATTGTTCTCTTTTGGCTTCTAAGTTCTTATTAATTGATGGTGTGTCTTCACAATGGGTTGCTATTAATATGGGGCACTCAGAAAATATTTTCTCTAAAGCATCATCATCATCGACCAACATATTACCGGTTGATGCGCCCATAAACACTTTGACACCGCAGGCCTCGCCTGTTTGTAAACTTTTTATTTCTTCAACATTGTTATTTGTCGCTCCTAAATAAAAAGCATAATTAGCGTGGGCTTTACCTTCTGCCAATTGATATTTTTGTGATAGAAGATCTCTGGTGATTGTTGGTGGATTGACATTCGGCATATCCATAAAGGAAGTCACCCCTCCTGCTATAGCTGCGGCTGACTCTGAAAATATACCGCCTTTATGGGTTAGCCCTGGCTCTCTAAAATGTACCTGATCATCTATTAATCCCGGCAACAAATACATTCCTTTAGCGTCAATAATTTCTGTTTTTGAATCGAGAGTTATGTTGCTGTCGACTTGTTTAATTCGTCCGCTCTCAAGAAGAACATCAACTTGCTTTATTGATCCTTCGTTAACGACATTAGCATTGATTATTGCTATGGATTGTTTACTCATGAAGTTATTATATCAGTCTGCTGTATCAATGGATTTTCAAGAGTAAATTATTTGAGATGGAAATGAAATCAAAAAATGTCTTCTATGGATGGTATGTTGCCATATGTTGCAGCTTGATCTATTTCTTTGTCAATTCAATGACGTTATTTGTTCCTCAAAACCTGTTTCCAACCTTTATTGAGGAGTTCTCTCTTAATCGTGAACAAGCGAGCCTAACAGTCCGAAACACTCTACTTTTTGCTGCCCTCCTCTCACCATTTTCAGGAATACTCATAGATAAATATGGCGTCACTGTTGTGATGAGAATCGGTATTATCGTCATGGCCCTTACCTATAGTTTTTATCCGTTTGCCAGTTCTATAGAGACACTGTATCGACTTCATATTCTAATGGCTGTGGGACTGGTGATGACGGGCTTAGGGCCAAATGTCATCATTGTTTCAAATTGGTTCAATAAACATCGCGGTAAAGTTGTCGGCATGGTTGTAGCTAGTTCGAGTCTGGGTGGCGCAACCTTACCTCTCCTTATTTCACCAATAGTCAGCAACCCAGATTGGGGGTGGAGATGGGGATTCGGACTTCTCACCGCTCTCTTCTGGATCTTTGCTGTAATCCCAGTCTATAAAATCATCCGACCTTCGCCAGAAACCATGGGTCTGAACCCTGATGGAATCGATGAGATGTCTCAAGATCAAGGAAAAACTAAGTCAATAGAAGATAAAGATATGACCACTTTCAAAGATGCTATCTTTTCGAGAGCACTTTGGTGCCTAGGTATAGGATCGGCATGCCTATGGTTCTCAATCCAAGGTCTCAACAGTCAAATCAGGATATTCTTTGAGCTGGATGCAGGGTTCACTGCTCAGCAATCAGTTCTCCTTTTTTCGATAATTTACTGGTTTAGTTTTATAGGTAAATTCTCCTTTGGAGCTTTAAGTGACAAGTTGCCCAAGAGGACCGTTCTTTTCTTGAGCTCATGTGTGCTATTCATAGGCTCATTACTATTATTTGAGATTTCTGGTAATCAGGTGATCTTGACGCAAAATACAATGCAGCTAAGCCTTTTTACTATCTTCTTTGGTCTTGGCTTTGGTGGAAGCTTTAGTATGATTCAATTGGTAGCAGTAGAAAGTTTCGGAAAAAAATATTTAGGAAGAGTGCTTGGGATTATCAGTATGGTGGATGGTCTTGCTGCAGCTGGGGCAACTCAACTGTTGGCTGCTATGGCTGATGACGCCTCTGGAAGCTACCTCAAAGCTTTTGGGTTAGTCGCTGTGGTCACTTTAATAGGAATCATCAATGTATTCTTTATTAAACCGATAGAAGCTAAATCAAAATCAATCCAACATTTGTCATAATCATTCTTTAGAGTTAGTCTTTATATAAATGGCAAAGAAATACAAAACCTTCACAATCAATGAGATGACAGCATCCCTTGGGGCTGAAGTTGTTGGATTGGATATTAGCAGAAAACTTTCAAAACCAGCACTCAGAGAACTCAATCAAGCTTGGTTAGAACATCAGGTTTTGTTTTTTAGGGATCAATCCTTAACCCCAGAGCAACATGTTACCTTCACAAAGAACTTTGGAGAACTTCAAGGCCCGGGTTATATGCCAACCTTGGATGGCTATCCAAATGTATATGTTCAAGAATACCCAGATCTTTATAAAGGCATCGTCTCAGATGTGGATTGGCATATTGATGCGTCATTCATGCAAAAACCATTAAAAGGGGCTGTACTTTATGCGCTAGATGTTCCTCCAACCGGCGGAGACACGGCTTGGGTAAACCTTTATCTAGCCTATGAACTACTCTCTAAACCAATGCAAAGACTATGTTCTAGCTTGACAGCGGTTCATGATAATTTTCATAAAAATCTAACCAATGTCTTAGATACATATGGCGCCAAAGGTTATGAAATGGCTAGAAAAGCCACGCCACCCAGTGAGCACCCTTTAGTATGCAAACATCCAGAAACTGGTAAAAAATGTCTCTTCTATAGCGAGCTGATGGTCTCGCATTTTAAACAATTGAGTGTCGATGAAAATAAAGTTATTAAAGAATTCCTGGTTAATCACATCAAGAAACCAGAACTGTATTGCCGATTTAAATGGGAAAATAACTCCGTTGCTTTTTGGGACAATCGTTGCACAGCACACAAGGGAATTTTTGATTTTGGCGATCACCATCGCCTAATGCATAGAGTTGCCATCCAAGGCGAAACTAAGCCAAAAAGATAACCATGTGGGTTAAGAAATTTCACAAAGATGATGTTGAAGACAAGAGATCACCTATCCCTACACAAGTAGTCTCAAATGAGGAGTATTTACCTCGTCCGCAAACTAAACAACAAAAACAGGTTGAAGAGCTTATTCAATCTCTAGCCACAAAATACAGTAAGACCGCGGGATTATCGAGAAGGGATTTTTTGAAAACAGTGAATGGTATGGCTGTTGCCTTTACTGCAATGAATCAAGTTTTTGGTGAGTATTTTCAAGTACAAGCTGAAGAAATGATTGACGAATCAGCCATTAAAGAATTATGGCCAAAAAATGAATTTATCTTTGATGTCCAAACACATCACGTTGCTACAGGTAAAACTGAACCTCTTGGATTTAGGGTAATGGCATGGCCATTTAATAAAGAATTAGAAGGCAAGAAACCTCAGAAAGATGATCTTAAATTTAATAATTACGTCAAAGAAGTCTTTTTAGACAGTGAAGTATCAGTAGCCTGCCTTAGCGGTATTGCCTCTAAAGTTCTCGATACTATGAACGGCGATGAGATGGTGGAGGCAAGAAATAATATAAATGCAATGTCGGGCTCACAACGAATGGTCTGTCATGGTCCAATAGCACCTTATACTCCTAATTTTTTAGAGGAAGCTGAAAGACAAGCACTGGATCTAAACATAGATGCATGGAAGTTTTACACCGGAGTATTTGAGATGAACGGTGAATATAGCTGGCGAATGGACGATGAAGAATTAATCTATCCGTTCTATGAAAAAATAAAGACTTGGGGCAAAAATATTGTCTGTGCTCATAAAGGGCTGCCTTTCAGAAAACCAAGGCCAGGAGAAATTGATTACACTCACCCAAGAGACATCAAACAAGCATCGTTAGATCATCCCGATTTGAATTTTGTGATCTATCACTCAGGATTTAGAGATCAACATATGAATTTGCCGCCTGAAGATTTATATATTGATGAAAACGCTTATATGCCATACACGACAGATATCTGCCAAGACCGAATAGACAATCCTGGAATGACCAACGTCTATATGGAATTAGGCACCACATTTGGTCACACAGTAATCACCCATCCAAAAATATGCGCCCATTTATTAGGACAGATCATTAAAGCGTTTGGAGTCGATCATGTTCTATTTGGAACAGACTCCATTTGGTGGGGCTCACCTCAATGGCAAATTGAGGCTTTAAGAAGATTCCAAATTCCCGAAGACATGCAAGAGAAATTTGGTTATGCACCGATCACAGATGAGGATAAAGCTAAGATTTTTGGTCTAAACTCAGCAAAGCTCTATGGCGTGAATGTTGATGAAACAAGACAGCAAATTGCTAACGATCGGATGACGCATTTAAAAGAAGTCTATCTAGCCGAAGGCGGATCACCAAGCAACAATATTTACGGATGGGTCTTGGGTTAACTTAGTCATCCTCTCGAAGAGGAATGGGCTCACCTTCCATATGATCAACCTCTTGCAGACTTAAGATTTTTGCAATTGTAGGGGCTAAATCCACTTGATGAACAGGCCCTATCTCTTGTTGTTTTATTGCTGCACCCATTGCGTAGAAGATTCCCCACATATCAGGCATATCTGGAGAGTACCCATGCATCCCTTTAGGCCCACCATTGCGGCTATTTGAGAACATATTAGGTGCTTCAGTTATCAAAACGAGATCCCCCGTTCTTGTGGGATGATTAAGATGATATGACTCAGGTAAATCGTTTCTATCAAACACAGTAATACCTTCTTGCTCTGCAAAAATTTCCTTAGCCTGCTCTTTATCATTCTCATCTAAAAATATATGAGCAATCGCTGGCCCAGATGATACTGTCATTTTGATCTTAGATTCTTCAACTACTTCTCTCAATTGAATGTAATTAGATACTTCTGTCATTCCATGATCACTCACAACGAATAATGTGATGTATTCCCAGCCGTCTCGCTTGTCAATCTCATTCAAAAGCGACCCAAGAAGTTTGTTTTGTCTTTGAATCTGGAGATCTATAGAAGGTCCGCTTGGCCCATCCTGATGGGCAATCGTATCAGTACCGTCCCAGTAACTCATTATCAATCTGGGTCTATCCTCACCCTCAATATCTAGCCATTCTGAAATCTGCTTAATTTTTATTTCCTCACTAATGCTTTCATCAAAAGGTGCTTTCCGATAAGTTGCACCAACATTATTCCAATCTGTTTCTGAGCCCACCCAGAAAAAAACAGCTGCGGGAATACCTGCCTCTTCTGCTAACACCCATATCGGTTTGACATCAATGAGATCTCCCTGATCGGGGTAATTAAAATGGCCATCCTCTCGATCATAAAAAGAGTTGTGAAGAATTCCGTGTTTATCTGGATGAACACCTGTCGCCAAAGAAACATGGCCCGGGTAGGTTGTTGATTGATAGACGGGTATCAGATGATCAGCTCTAACGCCTTGCTTTTCAATATATTCGAAAGAATCAACCTGATGAGTCTTCCAAAGATCATGCCTGATTCCATCCATAGAAATCACAATAACTGTGGGTTCTTTTGTAAACCCAATGGAAGCATATAAAAATATGCCAACATATAAAGAAAGCTTTAGAAAAGATTTCATTTACTATTTTGGTTTTCTAAATTTCAGAGTAAATCGATCACTTTCTCCAATTTCACTGAACCGTTCTTTTTCCTCGTCATTTAAGCTGGCAAAAGTTGGAGCAAGAGTCCAAACACCTTGTCTGTGATCCTTGGTATCTTTAGGATTTGCATTAATTTCGGATGATGCCTCAAGAACAAAACCAGCAGATTCAGCTAGTTCAATCATAAATGCCTCATTAACATAACCAGATTTAGATTTAGGGTCTTGCGGAATCGAAGGATTGCCTCGATGCTCAACCACACCAAAAACGCCTCCAGGTTTTAGGACATCATAGAATACACGCATTGCATTCTCTTCTTGGCCTCGTGCCATCCAATTATGGACATTTCTAAAAGTAAGCACCATATCGGCACTGCCAGATTCTGCGATTTCCACTCGATCCGGTAATTCAAAGATGCCATGCCTTACATTGCTGTATAAATCTGGGTACTCAGCTAATTTATTTAGAAAAATTGGAGCAAATCTCACAAAGGGCTGTCGATCTGTATTTAAGTCGTATGAGGCAGTAATATATTGGCCTGATTCATTCAGGTAAGGCGCAAGGATTTCTGTATACCAACCCGCTGATGGCCAAACTTCCACCACAGTCATATCTTCTTTAATGCCAAAAAATTCTAATGTTTCTTTTGGGTTACGACTAACATCCCTAGCTTTATTATTATCTGATCTATGTTCACCTGAGAGTACATCATCTAGTGAATGAGCCTGAACGGATGAAACATTTTGCAAAGACAAAAACATAGCCAATGAAATTAAAAAAGTCTGTAAAGTTATTCGCATTTCTTTCTCCTTAAAAAAATAATTATTCTGCTTTTTTCCTGGTTACGACAGCCAGGATTGGAGCCAAAATAACTCCTGCAATAAATCCTCCAATATGGGCTCCGAAAGCTACTCCGCCACCTGAACCGGCGCTCGCCCCATTAATTAGCTGAAGCACAAACCAAAAAATTAATACTACAAACGCTGGCAATTTTAATATTTGTATAAAAAAACCGAAAGGGATAGCTACTCTCACCTTTCTTTTGGGGAAAAACACTATATAGGCTCCTAATACACCAGAGATTGCTCCACTCGCTCCTA
>CACPJA010000022.1 GCA_902634075.1 uncultured Gammaproteobacteria bacterium | reverse complement strand
TCAATAATAAACCTTGGCAACAAATGATTGCGTTGGTTGATATGGACTCGTTTTTTGCATCCATTGAGCAGTTTGATCAGCCTGAATTATTTGGGCGCCCTATTGCTGTAACAAATGGACTTCAGGGCACCTGTATTATTACCCGCTCATATGAAGCGAGATACTGGGGTATTAAAACAGGAATGCGATTAAAGGAAGCTAAGAAATTATGCCCAGGTATTATCCAAAGACCTTCTAGGCCTAAACGATACGCTGAAATATCAACAAAAATTATGCAGGCTTTAACAACTATTACGCCTGATATTGAGGTGTATTCAGTGGATGAAGCTTTCCTAGAACTAACACAATGCCAAAAAATTATTAAGTCACCTGAGGTTATAGCTAACAAGATCCAGAACTTAGTCAATGAAGTTTCAGGATTGTCTTGTTCAATTGGCATCAGCGGCGATAAGACAACCGCTAAGTATGCTGCAAAACAAAATAAACCGCATGGTATTACTGTTATTCATCCTGAAAAATCAGAAGAGGCTTTAAGCGATGCACCGGTCACAGACCTATGCGGTATTGCCAAAGGTATAGAGCGATTTTTAAACGCTCACGGTGTTTACAAATGCGGTGACATGAA
Organism: uncultured Gammaproteobacteria bacterium; assembly: GCA_902634075.1. Lineage (GTDB taxonomy): Bacteria > Pseudomonadota > Gammaproteobacteria > Steroidobacterales > UBA11654 > CACPJA01. The sequence goes on along the minus strand of CACPJA010000022.1, from coordinate 14,799 downwards.
AAATATACCGATCAGTGTCCTTGGTAAACATTTCGGTCATCCTGGACGTCGTATATGGTTGATGGCTCAAGGCAAAGACCCCGAGAGGATCAAAACTGATATTGCTGAACCAAAATCAATTGGTCACGGAAAAGTTATGCCTCCTAATACGAAGAATATAAGAATCATCTTGATGTACCTTCAACACATGAGTGAAAAGGTTGGTTCACGACTTAGAAAGCATCGCTTACAATCTGATTGTTTCTACATTGGCATTAAATGCAAGAAAGGATGGATAGGAGATAGAATGAAATGCCCTTACCCCACTGATGATGGAAAAAGTATCATGAAACTAGGAAGGCAAATGATACTTGAAAGATGGACGGGAGACGGTATTAATCAAATACAAGTAACAGCAGTTAGACCCAAAGCCTTAGCACAACAAATCGATTTTTTAGAAGATATAAACCAAAATATACATGTAAGAGAAAAAAACAGAGTTATGGATTTAATCAATAATCGCTATGGTGATCTAACCATAGCGCCAAGTAATTTAATCAAACGTTCCAGTATGCCCGATGTAATTGCTCCTGCTTGGAAGCCAACAGGTCATAGAAGGACGGTGTAGAAATGTGTGGAGGAGCATCCTTTAATCATAACGGAGAACACATGAGAATGTATTTCCCAAACCCCAAGGCAAAACTACCTGTTCTTAGTAAAAGTAACGAGACCCAACTGATCCTTTGGGGCAGAAGAAAAGATCAATCGGGGCGATTGCCATTAGGTGGATGGGCAAGGCTTGATTCCATTCATGCTGGTGTGTGGGATAGATGGTTTCCTAAGCCAGTAAAAATACCTGTATTAAGTTTCATGGAAAAGGACCATGAGGGTAAAAGCCATTGGTTTGATTTAGTAAAAGGTCAGTGGATACAAGGGTTAATTGCCTTTGAAAAAGAAGAGAAAAGAATTTATGTGGTTACAATCGAGCCCGAACTGGAACACAGTATCCATGATCGTTGGCCAAGAGTAATGAGTGGCTAGTCTCTTACGCTATTTTCTCGTCTCCAATCCTCGGGATCAAGAAAATTGCCGCTCCACATCCCTACTCTTTCGGTCATAGCCTCAACCATTTCATTTTCATATCGTCGAGAATATCTCAGATAAGCAACTGCCATTCCTGAACGAACCATCTCAGATTGAAGATCAACACCATTTGCAAAACAAATGCTCAAGGTTCGACCATATTTATCCTCGCCTTCATCGGTGCATTGAACGGTCTTTCCATTGATAAGCTCTTTAAGTTTTGAAGTGGCTTTCTTGCCACAGGCCCATATTTTTCCATTCGGTCTTTGGCAATACTGAGTTTGACCATAATAATAGCTCTCAGGTGCATCTATACCACTAAAACGAATTTTAGTTCTGTTGATAGTGATCGTGTCTCCATCAACTACTTTTGCCTTTCCAGAAATAATAAAAACCAGAGGTTTATTATCATCACTAATTCTTTCATCGCCCAACGTGTCGTCTTTATAATTTCGGGGATCCAGCAAAGGAAAGTTCTCTGATTGGATTGGAGAAGGTGGTGATGAGGAATCGCTTGGTTCACCAAGTGGAGCATCTAGTTGTGCCGCTATGGGCTGAGCGCATAACGCTAGAATCATGATAATAAATAATCTTAAATTCATTTTAATACGACCTTTTAGTTAAACCCTTAGCTATTGACCTGGTAAGGTTTTCAGGTATGGCTTTTGCCAAAACAGCAAAAAATTTATTGAGCCCGCCATTAATAATAAAGCTCTTACCTTTCATAACTGCATTAAAGCCTTGTTTAGCTACAGTCATTGAATCCATCCATAACCAGTTTGGCGAATTAGCAACTTCATGCATGTTTGCTGCCACATGAAACTCACTTCTAGTAAGCCCGGGGCAAACTGCAGAACAAAAAATATTCTGATCAAGGTATTGTTGATGGATACTTTCAGAAAATTTAATCTGGAAAATCTTTACTGGGCTATATAAGCCTGCCATATCCGGCGAGGGAATCATTGGTGCAAGTGAAGCTAGATTGATAATTCTTCCGTATTGTTTCTCTATCATCCCCGGTAAAAACAGGTAAGTGAGCTCTGTAACAGCAGTAATCATAACCTGAAGGAAATCCTGATGTGACTGCCATGATATTTCTTCAAACTTTCCTGGGTTACCATAACCTGCATTGTTAACTAAACAATCAATATGAATATTCTTATTAGAACAATAGTCAAGAATCTTTTGTGGAGCAGACGGTTGTGAAAGATCAGCAGCAACCACATGGATATTCCCGTTTTTATCTTTTCTCAATTGCTCAGCTAAAGCCTGCAGACGATCCTCTCTTCTCGCGGTAAGAACTAAATTGAACCCTTCATCAAAAAATACCTTTGCAAATGCCTCACCTATTCCTGATGACGCACCAGTTATAAGTGCAGTTTTTCTGGCGTTGTCTGACATCTTTAATACCTGTCTAATAGACTATCACAATTTTAATTTAGGCATCTTTTAGTAAACGGATAAATCCTCTCCTATTGATACTTCACCTGGGTAAACAGATTGTATTTCTTTTAAAATTTCTTCCTCTGTTGATCCCCAGAAAAGAATATGTGTAAGCACTAGTAGTTTAGGTTTTGCTTTATTGGCAATTTCAGCCAGCTCTATTGTTGAAGTATGATGAGAGGCGTGGTATTTCTGCCATACCTCAGCGCGCCTATTAAAGCCTGACTGAGAATAGACTTCATGCACAAGAATATCTGCACCGTTGCTGATCTCGATAAGTTTTTCACTTGGAGCTGTGTCTCCTGAAACAACTATGGTTTTATCCTCAGTTATAAATTTATAGCCATAAGCATTTTCCCAAGTCCCATGGTTAACTTTAAAAGCAATCACTTCTATAAGTTCATCTTTATAAATAGCGCCTTCGTTGACTTCAACTGCTTCTACCTTCCACCCACTTTCATTTGCTGGCTCTAACCCATCAATTCGATAATCAATATCGGTCTTATATGCTTCTAGAATCTTTGTGGTCATATTTTTGATACCTTTTGGTCCAAACACTTTCAAAGGGTCTGATCGTTCAAGTACCCATGGGGTTAATATAAGATCTGGATAACCTGTTGTATGATCTGAATGTAAGTGGGTAAGAAATGCCACCTTGAGATTCTTGGGGTTTAATGATTCAAATGGACCACCACGATTAGATGAAAGTGCTGCAGCCTGTCTGACTATTCCAGGACCAAAATCAACAATATAGGATCGACCACCTACCGAGATAGCTAAAGCGGGCCCAGATCGACTTGGATCAGCATTAGGTGTGCCCGTTCCCAATAAAATCAACTGAGTCTTATTATCATCAGCAGCAGGGTGAAGATCTGATGGACTTATAAGAATGAATACTAATAACAAAAAATGGATGGATAACTTCATGAATCATCCCTGATTAATTCGTCAATCTGTTTTTTCGAGCCTTTTCTTTGATAACGTTTTTTGCTCTTATGTTTTTTTGTGGTTGCGTAAGTGGGTATCTTCTTTCTCGCCTTGGTTTTCTTATCTTTACTATTCATTGCATCTCCTCTATCCATTGATAGATTATATCCACTGCCTCTTTATGCATCACAGATCTTCCAGACTCAGGCATCATAATATCAGGAGCGTCAGAGATCATTCTATAAAGTAATATAGATTCATCTGGATGTCCTGGAACAATCGAATAATCGAGTCCACCGCTTCCTCGACCAGTTGCTACAGGTCCCTTAAAAACGCCTAATTGCTTTTCTCTAGTTTCTAATAAATCTAGATAAAGGCCTGAGTTACTAGCAGAACCTTCAGGTGCATGACAGTGACCACAGTTAATATCCAGATAGGCTCTAGCTCTATCATTTATTGGCTTAGAGGAGTCCATAAAATCCACGACTGAGTTTATTTTCTCAGGGTATGCATCTATAAATTTAATACTCATCCATTTCTCTAGTTGATTCATAGTCCCTTCTAGGTAACTGTAATCACGATTTAGATTCCTTGGCTTTGGTCCAATAGGGACAATGCTCTCATTTTCTAGATGACACTCCTTGCACTGGTTCTTATTTGGGACACGATATCTAATGTCCAATTGCCTTCCATCATTTGAAATATAGTTAGCTTTTACAGTTTTTCCAGCCAAGGCGAGCGATGCTTCTTGGCCTTCCTCATCCCACACATAGGTTAGAGCATCCCATCCTGAATCCTTTCTAATCAAGAGTCTCGTTTCTATTAAATGTCTTTCCGATCTTTGGTCATTAATGGGTTCATAAGAGAAGGTTTTAATTAAAACGGAGCCTACAGGAAAGCTAAAAACAGAATTCTTTTGATAAGCAGCAATCTTACCCTTGGGCACATATACAAATCGATGTTTATCAGCGTAGTCAGAAAATAAAGATGTTATTAACTCATAGGGAAGAACCCCAGGCACGGTTATTTGATCTTTGGTGTTCAGAAAAAACCCATACTCGGATAATAATTTAGGGGGTGGATCAGCTAATATCGCAGAGTCATTAACTTGAGAGTAAAGATTGGTAGGTATAAGAATGATAATTAATATCAATCTAAGTAAGAATCTTTTCATAATTATTCTGAACTATTTATAAGCACAGGCTTCAAAGACTCTATTTTCCGACTGTATTGACTCTGATCTCTGTCAATGGGATTGGGAAATGAGAGCAAATAACGCAGAGGTCTTATGGCTAAGAAAGATGCCTCTCCATTATTCTTTAATCTGATCTTTTCATCTTCCGGTTGACCCAAAATCATCTGTGAGATTGGTAAAACCCCATCCCAAAAAATATCTGGCATGTTACCTTCTGATAACTCATAGAGAATTCCAGCTAATTCTTTATCTGTGTCTGGATTAAAACCGCTTGCTCCAAAACGGTTGCCATGAATTTGGATGGACTTAGGATAGGGGTAATAATTTTCATCGCTCTCTTGATTAGGATCACTATAGCTGACAATAGCTATATTCAGTGTTCCATTGTCTGAAATATCATTATTAAAAACCTCCACATCAGAATTAGCCATAATAATAATTCCCGTACCTCTAGGCACTTCGCCAACGATATTGCCTTCTGGTGCAAAATTATCAGTATTGTTATCTGTGATTAGGTTATCAAACACCCTAACATGATGTCCGCCTTGCTGAGGCAGATCAGGTAGATCAAAGACCAATATGCCGCCCGTGTTGTATCGAGCAATATTATTCTTAACATCGGCGAAATAAGAATTCTCAATTTCAATGCCTGCAACGTTATACTCCGCCACACTATTCTTGACAATAATATTCTCAGATTGCCCTACATAAATTCCAGCATCTGAAGCACCTATAGCAATACATCCATCGATAAGAACATTTTTAGATTCCACTGGATACAGCCCATAAGCTCCATTGCTTGCGTTTGGACCGTTTGTCCATTCAGTTCTAATGTTCAAAAAAGAAATGTCATCAGAGCCCTTAGCTTTGATTGCATCTCCCTTAGTATTTATGATTGCAAAATCCTTTAGAGTGATTCCATCAGAAGTTATCATTAGGCCCTGTGCCCCCGTCATCTGGTTAGAGAAATCCAGCACAGTGTTTTGATGCCCGCTACCAGTAATTGTGACATTATCAATATCTAGAGAAAGCCCATCCTCGATTTGATAAACGCCATTTGTAAGCTGTATTTCATCGCCTGATTCTGCAAGAATCATTGCTTCTTGAATTTGTTCTTGTGCATTTTCACTCGGGGGAACAATGATAACTTTTGAAACAGCATCAAAACTGTTAAATAAGAAAAGACCAATTATAAGTAAAATCCGCATCGATTTATTTTATCAGAATTAGCTGTTAAAGTTTTCTACCAGCCGCAAACCCTTCCTTCATTTTGAACGTCAAGCCAATCCTTCAATGGCGAATAATAATTCAACATTGATCTACCGCTTAGTTCCCTTTCATCAATAATTGCCTCTAGAGCATCTTGCCAAGGTTGGCTTTGACCAAGGCTCAACATCGATCTAAGCTTCTCTCCTGCCAATTCATTGCCATATATAGTGCATTCATGAAGTGCTCCTTCAAAGCCTATCGACTCACAAAGTGACTCATGGAACTGATACTGTAATATTCTGGCGAGATAGTATCTTGTGTAGGGTGTGTTCCCAGGAATATGGTACTTTGCTCCAGGATCAAAAGCATCAGAAGGTCTGTCCATTGGTGATCCTATGCCTTGATATTTTTCTCTCAATTCCCACCAGTAATCATTAAGTTCATCATTGGTTAAATCACCATTAAAAACCGCCATTCTCCATTTATCTAACATCAATGTCCAAGGCGCTGCGACAACTCCATCAAGTGCTTGCTTCATCAATAAGGCTGTAGCATTTGACTTTGCTTCATTGGATTCTTCGGGAGTTATAAAATTAATCTGCTCGAGATAATTTGGTGTAATGGATAAGGATAAAAGGTCTCCGACAGCCTCATGAAAACCGTCATTGGCACCGCTTTGAAAGACTTCAGGTAAATCAGCGTAAGCTTGATAGTAGAAGATATGACCCAGTTCATGATGAATGACAATAAAATCCTCTTCATTCTTTTGGATACACATTTTAATTCTCAAATCTTTGTTTTGACTGTCAATGTCCCAAGCACTTGCATGGCAAACAACATTTCTATCTTGTGGCTTTACGAACAGTGATCTTTGCCAAAAGCTATCTGGTAATGGCTTAAAACCAAGGGATAGAAAAAAATCTTCTGCAATTTCTACCATTTCGATTTCTGATAGATTCTTATCAGCAATAATCTTTGTTAGATTAATCGAATTACTTTGTTGTTCCTCTTGATAAACAAGATCGTAAATATTAGACCATGATTGTGCCCACATATTACCGAGAAGATGAGCAGGAATAGGTTCATCTAAAGCCACAATTTCATCGCCATAAATACCGTTAAGCTCTGCTCTCACATGACACTGAAGGGCCTCGTATAATGGTTTTATGTCTTCATAGACCTCGTCAACCATAATGGCAAACTCTTCAGTAGGCATATCGTATTTACTAAACCATAATTCCGACAAACCGCTAAACCCTAAATCTTTAGATCCCTGATTACCAATATCAACCATTCGAAGATATTTAGATTTCATAGGTTTGCCAATCTCTCGCCAACCTGACCACGCTTTTAAAAGCTCTTCAGGATCTCTGGAGTTGTCAATGATGTTTTCAAACCCCTCAAGGTCATAACAATCATCTTCGCTAAAACAATGTTTTCCAGTACCGTACATTGCTTCTAGCTCAGTCATTATCTGTGATAATTCACCGGCTAATTTGTCATCTAGCGGTGGTGGCATAGTGAAACCATTCTTTATTAGATTTAGCGCTCTACGATCTAGTGGATCAACTGCAATATCATCAAAGCTTGCTGCTTTTCTTGCCTCTTCAAGACCTTTTAAGGTATAGCGTTTACCATAATCAGCTGCAACTACTTGAGAGTCGTGAGTAATAAAATTAGAAGCAATCCAGTAAGCAGAAGAGATAACAGGGCCTTCAGTAGTTGCAGTTGTTTCGTATTCTTCTAGAAATTCTTTAGCTTGCTCTGCTGTTGGCTGTTCCTGACCGTTATTAGAGCAACCCATTACAAGTGGTAACAAGAAAATCAAATAAAGAAAGCTTTTCATAAATTAATCCTCATTAAATTAGTCTCTGGCGGAGAGGGAGGGATTCGAACCCCCGGATAGCTATTAACCATCAACGGTTTTCAAGACCGCCGCATTCGACCGCTCTGCCACCTCTCCAATACCTTGGAATGATCATATTATAGTGTGAAGTGAGTTTTTGAAACAGTAATATTATGGAACCATCCAGCTAGATATTAATTCCTCTGCTTCCCAAACATGTATGGATCTTCGATGTCCAGAGCTTCTTAAATATAAGAATTCTAGTGAGTTGAAATGGAAGTTAATAACGGCAAAATTTTTATATCCCTCGTTTATATTTATATTCTCAGAATCAACATCATAGTTTCCTGGGTCATCGATCTCTTTTCCTGGAGATTCTGAGATTGAATAACAAACCTTAGACATCTCTTGTGAGTCTCTCCAAGCTAGATCGGCTATATTATCCTGGTAATGTATATCTATTGATCCATGTAATTTTAATTGAATTTTTAAATCTGGGTCATAACCAAGCAATGTTGCATCTGAATTTTCAGAAATATCTTTAATTTTTCTTGAACGAGAATCTGTGTGAATCCTCAAGGTCCTTTTCACAGGATCAAATCCTCTCAAAACAATGACTCTACTATTAATTTTTGAATCTGAGAATGTAGAAAGAACGGGTGTATGGAATACATTACGCCTATTTTCAATGGCATCCTCAAGGATCTTCATAGATGTGTCAAGAGTCTCCTCTAAGCTTTCATAGTGTTCGGGCAATTTCAGCATAATTCTATAGATTAATCGCCTTCCTCTAACTTTTTGAAACTATCGCCAAAAGCTTTTTGTTTGGAGGTTTTCCAAACACAATAATCCTTATACATTTCTGATAGTCTTTTCCCAACCTCTTCTGAAGTTAAGTCATCGTGATACCAATCATGGAACTGCTGCTCAATACCTATTTTGTTTTCATCCCATATTTTCCTGTTCTTTGTGTTCATCTGACACTCCTTTTTATACAATGTTTAGTTTACATAATTAGTTCCAAAAGCATGAATGAAAAAAAATACCCTGAGGTAGGTGGCAAATCAGCAAAAAGAGCATTGATTCTCTTGGTAATTGTCTATGTGTTTAATTTTGTTGATCGGCAGATTCTCGCGGTGCTTGCTGAAGACATAAAAGCAGACTTAGGTATTTCAGACAGCGATTTGGGTTTCTTATTTGGAACTGCATTTGCTGTCTTTTATTCAATTTTCGGTATTCCTCTCGGTAAGCTTGCTGATGTTTGGTCAAGAAAAAACTTACTCAGTATTGGTTTAGCTACCTGGAGTATAATGACTGCACTTTCAGGTACAGCAAAATCATTTACCGCTCTCTCGGTTTATAGAATTGGTGTCGGAATAGGAGAATCAAGCGCTAGTCCTGCATCATATTCAATACTTTCAGACTATTTTTCTCCAAAAGTTAGATCAACCATACTCTCAATTTATTCTAGTGGTGTGTACTTAGGGGCAGGAATTGGATTATTTTTAGGTGGCTGGATTCTACAGTTATGGACCAATGCATTCCCAGATCCATCGATTGCACCATTTGGTCTGAAAGGCTGGCAAGCAGCTTTTATGATAGTAGGACTACCTGGGGTAATTTTAGCTTTCTTTACCTGGGGAATTGTCGAACCCAAAAGAGGTGGGAGCGAGGGTATAGAAACACCTGAAGAAAAACACCCCTTTAAAATGATGTTTAAAGAATTTATAGGTATTTCTCCATTTGGGATCTTGTATTCAGATAAACCTATGAAACCCTTGGTTATTAATATTCTCTTAGGCTCACTTATTTTTCTGATCTGCTTTCAACTCACTCAAATAACAGGAGATTTAGTGCAATGGACTGCTTTTGGCCTGGGAGCTTATATTTTAACTTGTTGGATTCAAAGTCTGCAGATTAGGGAGCCGGTTACATTCGAAATGATCTTCGGGTCAAAGGCATTTATCCTCTCGACAATAGGCTTCCCATTTATCTCATTTGTGACCTACTCTATGGCGGCTTTTGGGCCGGCATTTTATATGCGTAATCATGGCATCAACGAAGCAGAAGTTGCAACAATTCTTGGGCTAATGACTGCGTTCTTTGGAACAGTTGGTGTCATTGCAGGCGGGGTGATTGGAGATAAGCTGAGAGAAAAACATATTAACGGGAGACTATTTGTTGGCTTTGGGGTAATAGTCATAGCTATCCCCTCTGGAATAGCATTCCTATATGAGGAAAATTTATATCTCTCCTATTTTTATTACGCCTTTTTCCAAATAGCTACACCCATGTGGGTTGGTATAGCGCCAGCAACCGCTTCAGACCTAGTTATGCCAAGAATGAGGGGGGTCGCGGGTGCTTTTTATATCCTGATGGTAAGTATGTTAGGTTTAGCACTAGGTCCATATTGTGTGGGTAAGTTAAGTGATATTTATTTTATTAATGGGCTCTCAGAAGCAGAGGCGTTAAGAAATGCATTGGCCTCTGGTTTGTCGGTTTTATCCATAACCACATTAGCCTTAATTGGCGCTTGTTATTATCTACCAAAGGAAGAAAAAACGAGGCTTGAGAGAGCGAGAAGACTAGGCGAAGAAATTAATTAGAAGTGTCATAGATTACCCAGATTTTAACCACTGTTTCTGGAACTGAAAACTCACCTTCCCAGCCTGTGGGAACTACAACTCCTTCATTAGGACCTATCACCAATTTCGACCCAGAGCTGTCGGTCATCTCTATGCCTCCTTTTAACACATACATGAACTCATCATAATTCCAAAGAGCGGGAACCTGGCCTTGTTTTGCTTCCCAAAGACCAATCTGAAATGATTCATCTTTATTGGTAAAACTAAGCGCCTCTTTGGCACGAAGCTGATCTTTGTTTCCACTAGAAAATTCTTTTGTTGATAGCGTCATAAAAATACTATCATTGTTGTAAATATTTCCAGCAACCTTGTTTAAATCCATTGATTTATCGTTCTCAGTTTGACCCAGGCCGTCATAAATATAAATAATGACTAAATCCTTGGTGATGCTAAATGTTCCTGTCCAACCTTTTGGGGTCATGAGGCCCTCACCTTTACTAAATATATTCTTTTCTCCAGATGAATTGATTGTTTCAATTTCACCTTCCTTGATCAGCATCCAAGTATTATATGGATATGGCGAATCCATAACTTCTTGGCCAGCTTTTGCCTTCCAAACCCCAACACTAAAATTCTCATCTTCACTTAAAAAAAGCTCGATATCACTTGCCTGCCATTCTGCATACCCTGAATCATAGGCTTCATATTCCATAGATCTAATTTGATCTAATAATGATTGATTAACTTTTATCAATTCAGTGGCATTCAGATTCAATGCAATAACTAGAAAGTAGAAACCTGTTATTATCTGATTTTTCATTATCTCTCCTAAAGATTACTTTTTTATTTTCAATCTAAGCTCAAAATTAAGATCACCAAACTGACTGTGATCTTCAGTAAATTTTTGCGTTTGATTTATAAGGGTTTCAGGCATATCTACTGTTCTTCTGGTCTTCATATCCACATGTGCAACGATGGTTTCAGAGACAGAGGAAAGCTCGTCGTCAGAATTTAATAAAACGCCGACAATATGAATAAGCTTGTTGTTGTAATCATGAATCCTAAATCTAGGGTATATCTTTTCGCCCAAAAGAAACTCTTTTAGATACCTCAAACTGTCTTCAATAGCAAAACATGAGAAGCCTTCGTCAAAATACTCTTTGTTATACCCTATCTCCTCAAACAATGCTCTGGAATAGATATCGTAGGCCTCTAGGTAATAAGCTACATTCATATGACCGTTAATGTCACACATATCTTCTGTAACCAGCTTTGCATCAGATGCATAAGGAAATAAAGTCTTGATGTCGTTCATAAAATCTACCGTACTACAGTTTTTTTACATTCATATTAATTTGTGCAGTAAAAACAACTTCATCATTAATATCTTTTATCTCAACGGGAACAATCTTATCGCCCTCTTCTTCCCAATTAATGTCTCTACCATCTGCAACTGCCACAAGATCTGTTTTAGCTTTTTTTAAATATTGAACTGACATTCCTGATGGTAACCATCTTGTGTTATCAGGAAGAGAAACCTCAGTTAACAATCCACCTGATAATTCAGCCATGTTGCACATCGCAATTGCATGCACGGTTTTAATATGATTAGTAACCGCCCTTCTCTTTTTGATTGAGACGGAACAATATCCATGATCGAGTTCTGTTATAACTGGTTTTATAGAGGAAAAATATGGTGTTAAAACACACACCATTTTACTGAATATTCTCTTCCCTAAAGGAAATTGAGCTAGTCTTTTGTATACTTTTAGTGTTTTTTGCATCGTAATATTATTTCATATGTATTAAAGGTTAGATAGAAAATGAGTTTACAATCAAAACTATTGCTCTTCTCTAGTTTACTAGGAGCGATTATAGCTATTGGGTCTATAATTGAAAGTAACGAAAATTATAATGAGTTACCAGATCATATAGCAGCTACAGTTAATGGGGTGGTCATTGACCAACAGAAATTGAATACCGCAATAAGCCTCATAGCAAGCGACCGAAGAGAGGCAATAACTGAAAAGGATGAAAGATTAGCTCTTGATCGAATCATCGAAGAAGAATTATTGGTTCAACATGCCTTCGAAAATGGGTTTATAAACGTTGATGACAATATTAGAAAAACCATAGTCCGATCTGTAGTTGATTCCATTGTCGAACAATCCAACACCTTGATACCAGATGATAATACCCTTAAAGAGTTTTATGAAAGTCATCAGGCAATTTTCTCGATCGACGAACAAGTTAGAATTATTATCTTTAACTCCGAAAATATAGACGATGCGAACAGAGCCAAAATTATTTGGGATGATCAAAAAAATGAAGCCTCAGTTTTTAATAACATAGACAGCATTAGTAAATGGGATCTACCAAATGGTTATATACCTATAATGACTCTGCCCCGCCTAATTGGTCCAAATCTCGCAACAATGGTTAAAGAACTACAAATAAGTGAAGTAAGCGCTCCAATAAAAACAGCTCCAGGCTACAGCATCGTGGCTTTAATTGATAAAAAAGAAAAACAAGTATTTGAATTCGAGGACATTAAAGAGATCGTTATACAAGAATATAGAAGACGATCAAGAGACGAAATTCTCTCTAGTCTACTCAAAGATTTGACGCTAAGGGCAGATATTAAGATAAACAGCAACCTAGATTAATGATTCGCTTATCAAGAACATATCTCATCGGTTTTATTATCTTTGGTTTAATAAGCTCAATATCACAAAATTTGTTCGCTCACACTAGAAGTGTTTCCTATTCAAACTGGTTAATTACAGAATCTGAAATAATAATGACATTTACAGTCCCTGCCAGGGAAGTAACAAAATTAGATGAATATAAACTGTTATATCCTGATCTAAATGCCAGTTTACAAAAACATTTATCAAACTCAATCGTACCTACCCCAGAATTAGAATTGATTGAATCGAAACCGGTAAGAACTGAACAGGGAACCGTCGGCAGCGAGCATACCTATAGATTAGAGAACACAAACTCTTTAAATATTAGAATCGATAGCTTCTTTCCAATAGCACCAGGGCATACTCATTACGCCACTATTAAAGATGAAAAGAAGAATAATAGGACGGTTATCATCAACCAGAAAAACAAATCCATTAACTTGATTTCTAGTCAAACAGAGATCACCAACCAAGGATTCAAGGAACTGTTTTCCGGCTACATTAATTTAGGTTTTTTTCATATCCTGAGCGGTTTAGATCATTTGGTTTTTCTTCTGGTCTTACTATTGTTATGCACCAACCTTAAACAACTAGTACTTGCTGCCACTGGGTTTACTATTGGTCACAGTGTTACTTTGTTTTTGGCAGCGTCCAATCTAATAATTCCTAAAATGCAGGTCATTGAATCTCTCATAGGTTTAACCATAGTCATAGCCAGTATAGAAGCAATCAGACTTCCGAACAGGGAATTAAAGAGATTAAGAGAACTGATCATAGTATTTATTGGATTTGCTCTTATATTGTCTATCTTCACATCGATTTTAAGCAATACATTGTTAATCATTGGTATTGCTCTTTTAGTAATCAGTGTCTTAACGTTAATGGAAGATGAAGAGATCTCCAATAGGTATCGACCAGCTTTAGCTGCGATCTTTGGAACGATTCATGGGTTTGGTTTTGCTAATGTCCTGAGCGAGATTGAAATCATCAAATCTAACTTCCTAATAGCCTTATTTGGCTTTAATATTGGAGTTGAATTAGGTCAGATTCTTGTGCTCGCTTTCCTCTGGCCAGCTTTTTTAATGATAAGCAAAGAACCAAATCAAAACCAATTTATTGAAATTAGATCTGTGCTATCTTCTATCTTATTAGCAATTGGTCTATATTGGTTTATTACGAGATCATTTATTTAAAGATAAGAATTATATGGGGAGTTAATAGATGAGAAAATTTTTGAGATCATTAATTCTAATTGTATTGGTAATTTCCATACCTTTAGCCATTGCACTTTATATAATCTCACCGCAATCATTAAGTGATAATTTTAGAACGAATCCCTTTACTGAAGAAACTATAACCAATAAAACAAGACCTATAGACTCTTTAGCAAAAGAAAAACAAATTCTTTGGGGTGATACACACGTTCATACCACCTATTCTATGGATGCTTTCTATATGTCATTGCCGATGATGTATGGTTCAAGGGGAGCATTCCCACCAGCTTTTGCATGCGATTATGCTCGATTTATTTCCCAGCTTGATTTCTATGTCTTAACCGATCATGCAGAATCTTACACACCAAGAACATGGAAAGACCAGGTTGACAGTGTGCGTCAATGTAATGCTGTTTCTGGTGATGAGAATAACCCTGACCTTGTGGCTTTTATTGGTTGGGAATGGACTCAAGCAGGAGCTACCCCTGAAACACACTACGGTCATCATAATGTGATGTTTAAAGATTACAAAGAAGGCATGATTCCAGATCGGCCTATTGCTTCTGGAGGAGCTGTATCCAATCTTCTTAGAACCCAATTAGCTGATGTAAATAGAGACATGTACCTT
>CACPJA010000021.1 GCA_902634075.1 uncultured Gammaproteobacteria bacterium | reverse complement strand
GCATATCTCCATTACCCAAAAGATTCTCTGCTCCCATTTGATCTAAAATGGTCCTCGAATCAACTTTTGCTGAAACCTGAAAAGCTATTCTTGCTGGAATGTTTGCTTTTATTAATCCTGTAATTACATCAACAGAAGGTCTTTGTGTTGCAATAATCATGTGAATACCTGATGCCCTAGCTTTTGCTGCTAGTCGAGAAATAAGCTGCTCAACTTTTTTTCCGACCGTTAACATCATATCAGCTAGCTCGTCTACCACTACTACAAGGTTGGGCAATGGTTCAAGATCTGGAGGTTCTATACTTTCCCCCTCATTTAAAGCTTTATCAACATCGAAGAGAGGATCCTTGATAGGTTCACCTGATTTGATTGCCTCCTCAATCTTCACATTCATACCTCTAAGATTTCTCACCTTCAATGCAGACATTAGTTTGTAACGTCTTTCCATTTCTAAAACACACCAACGAAGAGCGTTGGCAGCTTCTCGCATGTCAGTTACCACAGGGCATAAAAGATGAGGAATCCCACCATAAACAGATAGTTCAAGCATTTTTGGATCAATTAGTATCATCCTGACATCTTTAGGTGTTGACTTGTATAAAAGACTGATAATCATTGCATTAATACCAACTGATTTTCCTGACCCTGTTGTACCGGCAATCAATAAGTGAGGCATTTTTTGCAAGTCAGCAACAATTGGATTTCCTGCAATATCTTTTCCTAGAGCAATTGATAATGGAGAGGTTACTTCTTCAAAAGTTTTTGATCTTAATATTTCTCCTAGAACTACCAATGCTCTTTTTTCGTTGGGGATTTCTATGCCAATAAATGATTTACCCTCAATGACTTCCACAATCCTCACGCTTGAAACTGAAAGTGATCTAGCTAAATCTTTTGAGAGGTTATTAATTTGATTAACTTTGACACCAGGCGCTGGATTGATTTCGAACCTTGTCACTATCGGGCCAGGCAATACCTCTTCAACCGTTGCGTCAATTCCAAAATCTTTAAGTTTTAACTCAAGTAATCTTGATAAAGCCTCTAGGGATTCTTCTGAGTTTCCATACTTTTCATTACTTGCCTCATCGAGAAGGTCTAAACTTGGTACCAATGATGCGGAGGATTCATCAAATAATTTAGTTTGTCTTTCTTTCGAAGCTTTTTTGCCTTCCTCAATATGTGGGATAACTTTTTCTATTTTTGGTTTTGAGCTTTCTACGCTCTTTTCCTTTACAGGTGTTTCTTTAACCTTTTTCTCGACTCTTTCAGTCACAGCCTTTTTAATTTTCTTATCAGCAGCATTATCTTTTATGGATAAAATTAATGAATTAAGATTTAAGTATATATAGCTAGAAATCTCTATTACTGATGATCCGAGAAAATCTATGACTTTTATCCAAGAAAAGCCAAGAAATAAAGGTAAAAAAGAAAACCATAGAGCTAACATCAATAAGGTTGTGCCAATCATGTCCAAAAGTTGCATCAAGAAAGAGGCAATGACTAAACCTAAAATGCCGCCACTGCCCTCAGGCATCCATTCGATTAGGAAGTGAATTGACGAGACAGTACATGTGCTTATCAGAATAAGTATAAAAGCTATAAGCTTGACAACTAATATTTCTTTGCTTGTTTTTGTCTCCTTTCCTTGGATTACTGAAACAGCAAACGAAATAAATAAAAGTGGAATGAAGTAACTTGCAACACCAAAGAAAACAAAGGAAGTACTGGAGAAATACGCACCAATTAAGCCAATGAAATTACTAATCTCCTTGTTACCCGTGGTATTAAAACCTGGATCATTTGGATCGTAACTAAATAGTGATATAAAAAGAATTAAAGATAAAGAAAACAGAACTATGGCCACTGATTCCCTTAGAATTGTGATCTTATTGACTAATTTTTTAAATCTATCGATTGAAATAATAATCCTTTAAAACACTTTGTAGTATATAGTTTTAATATTCATTTTTGATTGTTGTTTGCAATATTATGATTCTTTATGGAAAATCTAACAACACACTTTTCTAAATGACAAAAAGTAAACACAGAAAATTAATAATTCTAGGAGCGGGTCCAGCTGGATACAGTGCTGCAGTTTATGCTGCAAGGGCAAACCTAAAACCAACACTTATTACTGGTGCAGAGCCAGGAGGTCAGCTGATGACAACGACTGAAGTTGAAAACTGGCCTGGAGATCCAGATGATCTTCTTGGTCCAGCCTTGATGGATAGAATGTTGAAGCACGCCGAAAAATTTGAGACTGAAATAATTTATGATCATATTGAAAAATCTGATCTGTCAAATAAACCCTACAAACTCTTCGGAGGTAGCGAGACATACACTTGTGATGCATTAATTATTGCAACAGGCTCAACAGCAAAGTATTTAGGACTTGATAGTGAAGAGAAATATAAAGGACGAGGGGTGTCTGCATGCGCTACTTGTGATGGTTTCTTTTATAAGGATCAAGATGTGGTTGTTGTTGGTGGTGGTAATGTTGCTGTTGAAGAAGCTATATATCTTTCAAATATTGCCAGCAAAGTAACACTAATCCATCGAAGAGATGAGTTACGAGCAGAAAAAATGTTGCAAGACAAACTTTTTGAGAAAACAGGCGAAAAAGGAAATATCGATTTGCTCTGGAGCCACACTTTGGACGAAGTTTTAGGGGATGATAATGAAGTTAACGGAGTTATTGTAAAAAGTGTTAACGATAATAAAAATAAATCTATTGAAGTTAAGGGTGTATTTATTGCAATTGGTCACAATCCAAATACAGAAATTTTCTCAAAACAACTAGAAATGGATCAAACAAATTATATTCTCTTAGACAAGTCTTCTGATCGATACTCAACACTAACCAGTATAGAAGGTGTTTTTGCAGCTGGTGATGTGGCCGATCCTATCTATCGTCAAGCAGTTACATCAGCTGGAAGTGGTTGCATGGCAGCCTTAGATGCAGAAAAATACTTAGACAATTTAAGTTAATATTCGTTTAAACTTAGAACCAATGGCTAAAGAAGAAGCAATACAAATGAACGGAGTGGTGAAAGAAACACTTCCTAATACTATTTTCAGAGTTGAACTAGAAAACGGTCATATGATAACTGCTCACATATCTGGAAAGATGAGGAAGAACTACATAAGAATCCTAACTGGTGACAAAGTTATCGTTGATATTAGTCCTTATGATTTATCAAAAGGAAGAATTGTTTTCAGAGAAAGTTAAAATATTGCTCTTTTCAAATCTTTGATAGAAAATAACTGAATAGCAAAAATTACCGGAGACCAAATGAAAATTCTCAATGAAAATAAAAAATTTATTGCTTTAATCTCAGCTTTATTCTTAGTGGGTTGCACCCATTTCATAGATCAAATTGATGATATAGAAGAAGAGTTAGTGGTTGAACAAGAGGTTCAGGAAACTGAAAAGTCATCAGATCAAATCTGGGAAGAATTAGCAGAGAAAGATTCCAAGAAATAACTACACTAATCTTACAAGCGTAATAGAGCGGTGCCCCAAGTAAATCCTGCTCCAAAGCTTTGAAGAAGAATGGTATCACCCTTCTTAATTCTTCCGTCAGTAATACCCACATCTAAAGCTAATGGTATTGATGCTGCTGATGTGTTTCCGTGCTGATCTAGAGTCACAATTACTTTTTCCATTGGCATCTTCAACCTCCTGGCTACTGCTTGTATAATTCTTATATTTGCTTGATGAGGGACAAACCAATCAATTTTTTCAACCGATAAATTATTCCTTTTGATTGCATTAACAGCGATAGATTCTAATTTTTTAACAGCTACTTTAAATACCTCATTGCCCTTCATATGAAGGAAGTGATTATTATCTTTCTCTGACGGAGGTCTTCTGGAGGTGCCATAAGGAACATACAATAAATCTGAATAAGCCCCATCTGCACCAATATCAGAGTAAAGAATACCTGGTGTTTCTGAAGGTTTTAATATCGCTGCTCCTCCACCATCTGCAAATAAGACACAAGTGTTTCTATCGTTCCAATCAGTGATTCTGGAAAGTGTTTCAGCACCGACAACAAGTGCGCATTTAGACTCACCTGAAAGGATAAACTTATTAGCAATATTTAAAGCATAAATAAAACCACTGCATGCAGCTTCAATACTAAAAGCTGGGCAATTTTTTAAACCCAATTCTTTTTGTATCATCACCCCCACATTAGGCGTAGCAACATCTGGCGTGCAGGTACCAACTATAATAAGATCGATTTCTTTAGGGTTTATTCCTGCCTTTTTTATAGCCTCTCTTGAAGCTTCTAAGGCAAGATCAGAAGTTGCTTGATTTTCATTAGCTATAGATCTTTGCTTGATTCCGGTTCGGGTTCTAATCCATTCATCTGAAGTGTCCACACGTTTTTCAAGGTCTTGGTTGGTGATGATGTTTTCTGGCAAAAAACTGCCTATAGACTCTATCCTTGAATACATTACTGGAGCACCTCCATTAAGACCCTGAAATTAACTTCTTAATAATATCTTTTTCCACTTCATCAATCGCTGAAAGTAACGCGTGATAAAAGCCGAATGAATCTGAAGCTCCGTGGCTTTTTACTACTACTCCATTTAAACCAAGAAATAAACCCCCATTGAATCGCCTTGGATCAATTCTGCTTTTAAACTCATTAATGGCTGGTTTAGCGAGAAACGAAGAAATTTTATTGTATGGATTAGAATTAAACGCATCGCTTATAAAGCCATTGAGCATCTTTATGCTCCCCTCCATCGTCTTTACTGAAATATTGCCTGTAAAACCGTCTGTAACCACGACATCGGCATAATCTTCAGCAATATAGTTGCCTTCAATGAAACCAATATAATTTAAATCTGATTGTTCTAACAAGGTTGCGGCTTCCTTAATTACCTCATGCCCTTTAATCCTTTCATGTCCAATATTCAAAAGACAAATCCTTGGTTCTTTAATGTTTTTAATTTCTCTTGCAATGACTGAGCCCATCTTAGCAAATTCAAGAAGCTGTTCAGCTGTACAATTTGAATTAGCCCCTAGATCCAACATATACGTAAAGCTCTTTATCGTGGGTATCGATTTGGCAAGAGCGGGGCGACTGATATTCGGGATAGTCTTAAGAAGGTATTTTGAAATTGCTAATAGAGCGCCTGTGTTCCCTGAGCTAATACATGCATCGGCCTTTTTATTCGCGACCATCTCAACAGCTAATCGCATCGATGATTGTTTCTTTCTTCTTAAAACATCCATTGGGGAATCTTTCATTGTAATAACTTCATCTGTATGACGAATGCTAAGCCTGTCGTCAATTTTCCTAGGAAGATATTTTTTAATCTTGTCTTCATTACCGATCAAATAAAGATTCACTGATTCGTTGACTGAAATAAGCTTTAAGGCTGCTTCTATAGAGGAATGCGGATCGTTCTCCCCACTCATCACATCGAGAGCAAGTGTTACTGGTTTATTCATGGGATTACCCTACTCTTCTTCGTCTTCTGAGCTGGTTTTATCTTTTACTAATATAACTTGCTTGCCTCGATAGAAGCCTTGGGGACTAATATTATGCCTGAGATGATTCTCTCCAGTATTTTGATCACTAGAAATCTCTGGTTTCTTAGTCTTAATCTGAGATCGTCTCATATCTCTTCTTGATCTTGTTTTTCTTTTCTTTTGTACTGCCATTTAAGTCTCCCTGTCCCTGATGATTACTTCTTAATCAAATCAGATAAATTTGCAAACGGTGTATTTTTAGTTTCATCTGTTATCTTATCTGACGAAGTAGTCAAAAACATGCCTACGGTATCGTTATTTTCACATAATTCAACACTTTTATGCATTATTGACATAGGCATAATTGATAGAATCTCATCTTCTATTATTTTTTCAATTGAGATTCCTTCGCCGTCAATCTCTATCTTATCAATTTGTGAATGATGCTTTCTCTCTTGAGAAAAGCTGTCGTCAAACTCAATATAAAGAGCAATCGTATTTGTCCAATTTAATTGGCCAAGGCATCGTTGACAGATCAAATCTAAATTAAGGACTATATTACCCTTAACAACTGGAAGTAGAGCTTCATTTTGGAATAATAGGCAATCAACTTCGACAAGATTTGCTTGATCGCTACTGGAATCATTGAGCAATTCTGAAACTCTAGAGAGCTTTTTAGCAGAAAACGTCTTAGTGAGATTTGTTTTTTTTATCGACAAATCGAGTATTTCCTTGTAACTCAATATTTGTTTAAACATCATCTAAGCAACTATATAATTCATCAATATTCTACCAATAAATTTACTTTAGGTTGCTAATCACTAATGAAAAATAATTATGAACAAATAATTCTTGGTTCTAGTTCAATATATAGAGCTGGATTATTAAAAAAATATATCCCTAACTTTCTAACTCTGAGCCCAGATATTGATGAAACACCCAAAGTAAAAGAATCGGCAAAAGATTTATCTTTGAGGCTAGCTCTTACAAAAGCCAGAAAAATATCTGTTAGTGAACCTGATGCTTTGGTTATAGGATCAGACCAAGTAGCTTCTTTTAAGGGAAATATTCTAGGAAAACCAAAAAGTTACGAGGACGCATACAAAACGATCATGGCTTTCTCAAACGGAGAGGTTATTTTCTATACAGGAATTGCAATAATCCATAAGAATAAGCGTTTTGAGGAATCGCATATTGATGTCACAAGAGTTGTATTTAAAAATTTCTCTCATAAAATGCTCACAGAATACTTGGACTCTGAGGAGACGCTTAATACAACTGCTGGTGTGAAAATGGAATCAAAACTTTTCCAGAAATTAGTCGGTGAGATAGAAACAGAAGACCCTGAAGCAATTATAGGTCTACCAATTCAGTGGCTATTAAAAAAATTAACCTCTTAGATTGGAAATAACCTGGCTTAATTCATCCCCTATATCACTCTCAAAAGTCATGATGCTCTTTGCATCATCAAGTGATGGAAACGAAATTGATGTTGCATGTAGAAACAGCCTTTTCAGCCCAGTCCTATGTGACAATATATCCGGCTCAGGATTATATCTTTGATCTCCAGCAAGAGGTTTATTGATGAAACTCGCATGTGCTCTGATTTGATGCGTCTTACCAGTGATGGGTTTAATTTCAAATAATGCACAATCATCAAACTTCTCTAGTAACCTAAATTTGGTAATTGCCTTTTTCCCATCCTTATCTGGAATAGATTTTCTTAAATTGTTTTTAGTATGAATTTTTAATGGCTGATCAACAATAAAGCTTTCTTCCTTAAAAGATCCCATCAATAAACCAAGATAGGTTTTATTAACAATCCCTTCTCGGAAATATTGATGCAACAATCTTAATTTGGATCTTTTTCTTGAGATCAAAAGACAACCACTGGTCTCCTTATCTAATCGATGAACGAGTTCTAAATCTTCTTTTGGATTATCTCTTTGAAATCTTAAGAGTTCGATTAAACCTTGGCTACTCCCACTTCCCCCATGAACTGCCATCCTACTGGGTTTATTAACGACCAAGAATCCATCATCTTCATGAAGAATAATATCCTTAATCCAATCTAGATTCTTTGGCTTTATTGGACTTTTATTAGTGCCTTGATCATAAATTAAATTAGGAGGAATTCTAATCAGATCGCCTTTTTTTAACTTATACAAAGGCTTTATTCTCTTAGAATTAACTCTAACCTCCCCCTTTCTGATAATTTTATAAATCTTTGACTTAGGAACATCTTTTATTCGTTTAAGGAGATAGTTATCTAGCCTCATATCTATCGAATCTTCGTCAATTAAAAACTTATTTTTACCTTCTTTGGAACTCATATATTATTGATATTTAATGAATAATTAATTGTTTGTTGTTGTAAGAGAAATAACTCTGCTATAATCCTCACCTAGATTATTGATTATTTAAGAAAGATAATCACTTTTAATTAAGAAAAAGTGGAAATAGTTCCACTAAACCACCCAAAAATGGGTAAGAATTTTTAAACAAAGACAATTTGATAGAAGATATCTTTGTTGGTAAGAAAAAACAGTTTCATTAAGTTTATTAAGATTAAAAATAAACACCTCTTGGTAATAACCAAGAAACCAATCGAAGGAAAATATTTCTATCCTGTTGCCTACATATAGAGGTAACTATGAAAAGGATACTGATCAATGCGACTCAACAAGAAGAGTTGAGGGTCGCCATGGTAGATGGGCAAAAGCTTTATGACCTCGATATAGAGCTCGAGTCTGTAACACGTAAAAAAAATAATATCTATAAAGGCAAAATAACTAGAATTGAGCCTAGTCTTGATGCAGTTTTTGTGGACTTTGGATCACAAAGAAACGGGTTTTTGCCCTACAGAGAGATTTCGAGAGAATACTATCTTTCTGAACCGATACCTGGAGAAAAACATAACATTAAAAACTTGTTTGAAGAAGGTCAGGATATTGTAGTTCAAGTTGTTAAAGAGGAACGAGGAACTAAAGGAGCAGCTCTAACAACTTATTTAAGTCTTGCGGGACGATTTGCTGTGCTTATGCCCAATAGCTCTAAAGGTGGTGGAATCTCAAGAAAAATAACAGGCAAAGAGAGAGAAGAAACACTCAAGAGTCTTTCGAAGCTGGATGTACCTAAGGGCAGTAGTATGATAATTAGGACAGCAGGTGTAGGTCGATCTGACATCGAACTTCAATGGGATCTTAATTATCTTGTGGGTATATGGGATGCTATAAAGAAGTTAGCTGTTAAAGTTGAGGCGTCTTCACTAATTTTCCAAGAGAACAATCTCATCGTGCGAGCTATGAG
This sequence comes from uncultured Gammaproteobacteria bacterium, assembly GCA_902634075.1. Lineage (GTDB taxonomy): Bacteria > Pseudomonadota > Gammaproteobacteria > Steroidobacterales > UBA11654 > CACPJA01. The sequence goes on along the minus strand of CACPJA010000021.1, from coordinate 8,493 downwards.
AGATCATCTAGAAGATGATATTGGTGAAATCATTATTGATGACAAAGATACTTTTGATGATGCTAAGAAGTACATAAAACAGGTTACACCTAAAAACTTAAAAAAACTAAAACACTACACTGAAGATACCCCGCTCTTCACTCGCTTCCAAATTGAGAATCAAATAGAATCTGCCTACTCAAATGAAGTCTCTTTACCGTCAGGGGGAACAGTTGTCATTGATTACACTGAAGCTCTAGTGGCGATTGATATTAATTCTGGTAAATCAACCAAAGCGGCTGATATTGAAGCCACTGCACTTCAGACAAACATTGAAGCTGCGGAAGAAATTGCAAGGCAATGTAAGTTGAGAGACATGGGTGGACTAATCGTTATAGATTTCATCGACATGAGATATTATAAAAATCAGAAAACTGTTGAAAATACACTTAGAGCAGCTGTTAGACAGGATCGAGCAAGGGTTTCAGTCGGGTTTATCTCAAGATTTGGTCTTATGGAAATGTCTCGGCAAAGATTACGCCCTTCACTTGATGACTCCGCTTATCGAATATGCGGAAATTGTAGTGGAATTGGAAAAGTTAGAAGCACAGAATCATTAGCCTTATCTGTCTTAAGAGTGGTCGGAGAAGAAGCAAGAAAAGAGAACACCAAGAGTGTAATTGCCGATATTCCCTCAGATGCTGCAAATTATCTCTTAAATGAGAAAAGGCAGTGGATAAAAGATATTGAGGAAAGAGAAAAAATCGATATTTCACTTATTGCTAACCCGGATACATCAAGTGTTAATTATACAATCAAAAGAGTTCGTGAAGACGGAACAACCACTGAGATAAGCAGCAGAAATATTGCTGAAAATCAGGAAAATAAAGACAGCAGCAATAATAAGCCCGCTTCTGATGTTAAGTCCAATAATGGACTTCAACCCATTACAGCTTGGGATGTCGAGGGAGTTAAAGGTCCTAATATTATAGACCGGATTAAGTTTTGGTTGGCTCCTAGCAAGAAATCACCAACAAAAAAGAAGAAAGCTAAACCGAAACGAAGGCCAAGCAATCAAAAAAGATCGAATAATAATCGATCAAGGAAAAGGAATACAAAGCAAGCTGCTCCTAGAAAAAACAAGAAAACTGATAACAAGAAAAAAGTTACTAAAGGTAAAACAAAGCCTTCAAAAACAACTAAAAGCAAACCCAAGTCATCGGGTGATACTAAAAAAAGAGATGTGACAAAAAAACAAGGTCCAAAAAAGACTGCTGTTAATAAATCACCTAAGAAAAAGCCTTCAGAGAAACAAACTAAGCCTGCAGCTACAAAAGTAGGTCAAAAAAGTAAAAGAGATGCTGCTAAGACTAGCAAAAAAGAAGCTGCCCCTAAAAGTGTTTCTAAGAAAAAAGAAAAAACCACAAAAGTATTGCCTTGGGAAGATATAGTTCCTCCTAAATAAATTAACTTAAGAACCTTCAGTTAAGTGTCGTATTAGACCGTCAGCTGCTTTATCGAGAAGATCTAGGACTAATTTAAATCCGTCATCTCCACCGTAATAGGGATCTGGCACTTCGATGTATTCGCTATTATCGGTATAGTCTAAAAATAAAGTCAGTTTGTGATGATACTTTGAGTCAGAAATTTGTTTAAGAGTATCCACATTACGATGGTCCATTGAAATAATATAATCAAAGTTTTCAAAATCAGAATTCACTACAAGTCTCGATATTTGATTTCTTATATCAATTCCTCGTTCCAAGGCTGCTTCTATTGATCGTTGGTCAGGGCCCTGTCCTTCGTGATAACCATGAGTTCCGCATGAGTCGATTAGAAAATTATTCTCCAAACCTTTTTCTTGGACTTTTTTTAATAAAATCCCCTCTGCTGATGGGGATCTACAAATATTACCCATACAGACAAATAAGATTTTATGTAATGGTTCTTTGTTCATGCTTTACTTATTCTTATAGATTGAATTGACTAGTTGCAAATCTTCCTGAGTATCGACATCTGGCCCAGGTGGAGTTCGAGATTCCGCAACAATAATTTTCAAACCCAGCGTGTAAGCTCTCAACTGCTCTAATTTCTGTTTATCTTCATCCAAAGATGGGCCGTGATTGCTAAAGAGTTGCAGTGATGATCTTTTGTAGGCATATATCCCTATATGCCTTAAGTAATTTATTGAATCATCTTCAATAAGTTCAAGATTTCTTTTAAAGGCGATTGCTTCTTTTGTTTTGGTATTAAAAAATACCTTCACCGCATTTCTATCTTGCTCCTCATCTTTTGATAGGAAAGCTGTTGCTAGGGTTGCAATAGAATATTCAGGTTGATCTATTAATAACTGTGCAACTTGATCTATATTTTCAGTTGGCATCAATGCATTATCACCTTGTAGATTTACAATAATCTTCTTTTTGGGCCAATTGAGTATTTTGGCTATCTCATTAACTCTATCTGTCCCAGATCGATGTTCTTGCTTAGTCATTAAACATTCAGCTCCAAATTGATCACAAACTTCTTTTATTTTCTCGGAATCTGTTGCAACTATCACCTCAGTTGCTTGACTACCAAGAGCAGCTTCATAGACTCTCTGTATCATAGGTTTGCCATTGATATCTTTAAGTGCTTTACCTGGAAGCCTTTTGGAAGCATATCTAGCTGGTATTACAATTGAAAAACTCATAAGTTATTCACTCCAGAAAAGATCCTCATCGAATAATCTAAAAAATGCGTAATCATCTCCATCGTCTTCACCTATTTTTATGAATGGATCAAGAACAAAGGCGTTTTTAGGAAAAGGTTTATTGTATTTCACTGCATCCTTAGGGGTCATAAAAAGTGGCATGGCATCGTCTGAATAAATATTTATATCAACAACGCCATGATCCTCTATCTCTATAGGTGAAACAACAATTCCATATTTTTCAATATCTTTATAGAGTCTCTCTGGATTACCTATACCCGCCAAAACCTGAACTGTTTTACCTGTAAAATCGCTAAGGTCATGTTTGCTGTTATCATTCAAGTTAAATAAGCCCTTATTATTAATAGTAAAATTGAAAACTGGCATAGCGAATCCCCCGGGGAGAGTTTTCAAATTACTGAATGCTTCATAACCACCGTTCAGTAGCAGCAGATCAACATCACGTAATCTACTTATGCTCTCTCTCAATGGGCCAGCAGGAAGAAGATATTGATTTCCTAATAACCTTGATCCGTCTACCACAGCAATTTCGTAATCTCTTCCCAACTTATAATGTTGCAATCCATCATCAGAAATAATGATTTCAGCCCCTGATTTAACCAGCATCTGGGCTGCTCTATACTTATCCTTGCACACACAAACCATTGCCTTTGATTTTCCAGCCAAATATACAGCCTCATCACCAAAATCTATTGCGTTGTCAGTCTTGGAAAGAATATAGGGGTCTTTACTACTTCTCCTGCCTTTGTAGCCTCTTGAAATAATTCCAACCTTTTTTTTATTTTCATCAAAGAATTCAGACAGCAAAAGCGTGAAAGGAGTTTTTCCTGTCCCCCCCGCAGTTAAATTTCCTATTACGATAACCGGCACTTCTACATTCCTTATTTTCAAAAACCCAGATTTATAGAGTGAAGATCTAATTTTGACTATCAAAGAAAAAAGCTTAGATAAAATTATAAGTAAGTAAGGGGGCCTTTTATTGCTATACCAAATTTTTTCTAATTTCCGAGAGAAATTAATCATTAAACTGTAGACGATGAAGCGAGGCGTATTCAGCATTATTATTTAACAATTGATCATGTGAACCCTCTTCCACAATCTGACCCTTTGATAGAACTATAATTCTATCTGCATTTTCAATAGTTGATAATCGATGAGCAATAACTAGGGTTGTACGGTTTTCCATGAGTTGATCCAATGCCTTTTGTATATGCTGCTCACTCTCGGAATCAAGAGCAGAAGTAGCTTCATCAAGTATAAGTATTGGGGCATCTTTCAATAATGCCCTAGCGATAGCAATTCTCTGTCTCTGCCCTCCTGAGAGTAAGATCCCCTGATCACCAACCACTGTGTTCAAGCCGTCGGGAAGACTATCAATGAATTCATCCATGTGCGCAGAGGAGACCGCTCTTCTTACCTCATCATCAGTGTATTTACCATAGGCTATATTATTGAATATGGTGTCGTTAAATAATGTAACTTCTTGGGTTACTAAACTGATATTCGATCTTAGCGATCTAAGAGAATAATTTTCTATATTCTCTGAATCAATCATCAACTTTCCGGATGAAATATCATAGAATCTTGGAATTAGATTAACTAAAGTTGTTTTACCGCTACCTGACTTGCCCACAATCGCTAATTTTTCATTAGAGAGAATTGTTAGATTGATTCCTTCTAAGGTTCTTTTATTATCATCGTAAGAAAAATTTACGTCTTGAAATGAAATGGAGCCACCTACTCTTTCCACCTCAGTGGTCCCTTGATCCCTTTCATCCTTTTCATCAATTAATGAAAATATTGACCCAGCTGCGGCTATACCTTTTTGTATCATTGCATTGACATTAGTAAGTCTTTTAAGAGGTGTCATAAGCAGAACCATTGCTGTGATGAAGCCGCTGAAATCACCAACTGTCATTGTGCTCCTTACCTCATCAAGAGTAGCGACATAAACAACTCCTGCGACACCAAGAGAAGATAAAAAGATTGTCACTGCATCCCCTATAGCTTTAGTTGAGAAAAGCTTCATATTGTGTTTCCTATTGTTTTCGTTCACGACAGAGAAGCGATCTTTTTCAAAATCTTGGCCATCAAAGATTTTTATAATTCTATGGTTCTGAAGGGTTTCTTTTATAGCATGAGTGACATCGCCCATAGAATCTTGAATTCTTTCAGAATAACGCCTGAATAACTGACTCAAAAATCTTACTAAAAGAGCAATCGCTGGGGCTACTATAAAAATTACTGAAGCCAACATTGGGCTTAGAAATATCATATAAGCGGTTAGAACAATTATTGTTAGCGTATCTCTTATCAGAACAGTAAGTATGTTAGATGTAGATTCTGCAACTTGTTCAATGTTATAGGTCACTTTAGAGAGAAGCTCTGCGTTAGATTCCCTGTCTAAGAATAGAGTTGGAAGCGTAAGAAATTTATTATAAACCTCGCCTCTTAATAGTTTTATAACCTGTCGACCTATCCAAGCAATATTATAAACTGAGAAGAATCCTGAAATACCTCTTACAAAAAAAATAATAATAACCGCTAGCGGCAAGAAAACTTTTATCTGATCAGCATCAAATGAACTCTCGGTCCCTGCAAAGCTATCGGTTAAAGTTTTGATCAGGAAAGCGAAGCCGGTATCTGTGACTGCAAAAACCAGCATAGCAATGACGCCAATAGAGAAAATTAGCCAATAGGGTTTCCCATAGCTAAGAAGCCTTAAATAAGTTTTATAACTGTGTTCCATAATAAATTTTACGTGAAATTATACGTTACTCCTTAAGGTCCAAAGTCTTTTGATTGTGATGATTTTGTGAAGTTTTAAAAACTATCATTTAGTTCTCAAGGGAAGACTTTATTAGTTTTCCAAAATTTAATTCATAAACTTTATCCATTCTCTTGGCTAATTCTTGGTTGTGGGTAACCATGATAAGACTAGTGTTGAGCGATCGATTTAGGTCGAGAAAACTATCGAAAACCCTGTCAGCTGTCTCGGGATCAAGATTTCCTGTAGGTTCATCAGCCAATATTAAGCTTGGCGATGTGACCAAAGCCCTGGCAACTGCTACCCGCTGACATTCCCCTCCTGATAACTCATGAGGTTTATGATTTATTCTGTGCTCAAGTCCGATTCTAATGAGTAAATCCTGTGCCTTTGTTCTAGCCTCCTTGGTCGTTTGCTCTCTAATAAGTAAAGGCATCATAGTGTTTTCAAGTGCTGTAAATTCATTCAAGAGATGGTGAAACTGGTAGATAAAACCAAAAAATTCATTTCTTAATCGACTTTTTGACTTATCGTTCAAATCTTCAGGGCTCTTCCCTCTTACATAGAGTTCTCCACTAGTGGGAGAATCTAGAAGGCCAATAATTTGAAGTAGAGTTGTTTTACCACTGCCAGAGGGTCCTACAATTGCAAAAGTCTCCCCCTGTTGAATAGAAATCTCGATGCCATTGAGAACTTCGATATCATCTTCACCTAATCGAAAATTCTTATGAATATTTTTTAGTTCTAGAATGTTTTTCATGGTTATCTATTTAATTTTAATAATTCAGAAGGATCAATCTTTGTAGCGTTATAGGAAGGAATAAATGCAGACAACATAGAGAGTATAACTGCGATAAAACAAATACCTAAAATCTCAGTCCAAATAATGTCTACTGGTATCTCACTCAAGAAATAAATCTCAGGCTGGTATAAGTTGATATCAAATATATTCTCTATAGTTAAAATAAGAGTGCTTAAATTCATCGACACAATGAAGCCCAGAATGCTTCCTATTACTGAACCTAGGAAACCAAGAAAAAATCCAAGCGTTAGAAAGACCTTGTAGAGAGACTTATTCTTTATACCCATGGAGCGAAGAACGGCAATGTTTGATCTTTTCTGTCTCGTCAACATAATCAAACTTGAAACAATATTAAAACAAGCGACTCCCAATATTAGAATGAGTACGATGAATATAATTCTCTTGGTTAATTCTAATGATCTAAAAAAATTTGGATTCTCTCTAGTCCAATCAGTAACTAAAAAACCACCACCGGATTCAATTGAGATCTGTCTTGTATAAATAGAAGCTTTCTGAGGTTCAAAGTACTCGATATCAGTGCCAGTAAATTCATCTTCGATTTGAAAAAATAGTTTTGCGTCTTCTAATGAAGAAAAGACTAAATGTCGATCAAGCTCAAAAACTCCAGATTCAAATATGCCTACAATATTAAATTCTTTTAAGCGAGGAACAGAGCCAAAGGGCAGAGAGGTATCGTCCTCTGTCATAATGGTTAATTTATCTCCTATTTTTAGATTTAAATTCTCCGCTAAACCTTTGCCAATTAAAATATTAAAAGAGCTTTCAAATAGATCATTAGCATTACCAGATGACATAAGCAGCGATAGTTTATTGTTAATGACCTCAGAATCCCTATTGAACGACTTTATCTGTATTGCCTCAAAATCTATATCACTTATGGCAATCGCCTCTCCATGAATGAATACCGAATACGATTTAACATAATCTTTGGTGTTTAATACAGAGTGTAATTTATCTTCATCACTCCGATCACTTGTGCTCATTACAGTTGCATGAGGTATAAGACCAAGCATTTTTCTCTCTATTTCAGTTTGAAATCCATTCATTACAGACATAACTGTAAAAATAACTGCCACCCCCAAACTAATCCCCAAAAGACTTAAAATTGAGATAAGCGAAAACATAAAGTCACTGTTTTTTGACCGTATGAATGATCTGATGATTCGTGATTCAAAATGTTGGTACATCCGAGTTCCTAATTTCTGTAAAACCTTGTAATCAATGCGGGATCCTTCTTAGAGGCTTTCATAGAAGGTAAATAAGCAGCTAAGAAGCTGACCGAGAAAGCGACGACAGAAATTATAATTATATCCTGCAGCCTTATCAAATAAGGCATATTTGAAATGTAATAAAGACCCGATGGAAAAAAATCAAAACCAAAGATAAGGTCTATAAATTTTTCAATCTTGCTTAAATTCTTCAGTGCGATAACACCTAGCAGTAAACCAAAAAATATACCCATAAGAGCATTAATCATTCCCTGTAGAAAAAATATCTGAATAATATCCTTTTCTCTAAAGCCAAGTGTCCTCAATATTGCTATGTCCTTACTTTTTTCATTTATAGTCATTGAAATCATAACCATAATATTGAACATAGCCACCAAGACCACGAGAAATAGCAAAGTACTCATTATTGTTTTCTCAATAAGGATTGCTTTAAATAATGCACTGTTATTCATTGACCAATCACTTACAGTGACTCCGGTGTTATTTAGCAGTCTTTCTAACTCAATAATGTATTTACTCGTTTGATATGGATCCTTAATCATGATGGACCAATGATTAAATAAACTCTGATCCATACCCGAATTCAGAAGCTGATTACTCGCAACAATGACCATAGAACTATCGAACTTTGCAAGGCCGAATTCAATAATTTCACTAACCATATAGCTCTGTGACTTACCAAGCGAAAATATTGAATTATTCTCAAGTCTAGGAATTCGAATGATCAATTGATCGCCAATTCTGATTCCCATCCGGTAAGCCAAAGACTTGCCAATAATTATCTCAGATGGTCCCAAATTAGATAGCTGAAACTGACTGAAAAAACCCCTTCCTGTGGAATTATTGTCTAAGATATCAAGACCTTTTATTTGGACTCCAGCAGTCAAATTATTGAATTGGATAACCCCTTTTGAATCTATTGAAGAAGATATAGATTCAATTCCCTCAATAAATGTTAGATCAATTCGATTTAATGGATTTG
>CACPJA010000020.1 GCA_902634075.1 uncultured Gammaproteobacteria bacterium | reverse complement strand
TGGCACATAAGAAAGCAGGCGGAAGTTCAAGAAACGGAAGAGATTCTGAGTCTAAAAGACTTGGTGTAAAAAAATTTGGCGGTCAGCATGTAAAAGCGGGGAACATCATAGTCCGTCAGAGGGGCACTAAATTTCATCCAGGAAAGAACGTAGGAATAGGTAGGGATCATACTTTATTTGCTAAAATAGATGGCGAGTTAAAGTTTGAGAGAAAGGGCCCAAAGATGAAACAATACGCAACTGTTCTTCCCAGTTCTTAATAATTGTCGAGCTATTTTTTAGATTAAACCCCGTTTTTTTCGGGGTTTTTTATTTTAGGTTAGAGTCATGAAATTTGTAGATGAAGCAATTATTTCAGTAAAAGCTGGTGACGGTGGTAATGGAGTAGTTAGTTTTCGAAGAGAAAAATATATTCCCAGAGGTGGTCCTGATGGCGGCGATGGCGGCAAAGGCGGCGACGTCATAATGCAGGCAACTACCAATCTTAATACCTTGATTGACTTTAGGGTTAACAATCAATTTAAAGCTGAGTTCGGCCAAGCAGGTAGATCAAAAAATAGAAGTGGCCAGAGTGGAGATGATCTGATTATTTTTGTTCCTTGCGGTACTAAAATAGAGAATATTGACACAGGAGAAGTTATTGGCGATCTTTCAAATGATGGAGATCAATGTCTTGTTGCGAAAGCTGGTTATGGCGGAAAGGGCAATACACGATTCAAAACTAGTCGTAATAGAGCGCCAAGAAAGGCAACTTCTGGGACAAATGGCGAAAAGAGGAAGCTTCATTTAGAGCTTAATTTGTTAGCTGATGTTGGATTATTAGGGTACCCAAATGCAGGAAAATCAACTTTCATTAGGTCTGTTTCATCAGCAAAGCCAAAAGTAGCTGATTACCCCTTTACAACACTTAATCCTAATCTTGGTATGGTTAGGGTTGACTATGACAACAGTTTTGTAATTGCTGATATCCCAGGAATTATTGAGGGTGCTTCAGATGGAATGGGTTTAGGTATCGAGTTTCTTAAGCATCTCAGTAGAACTAGCATCCTCTTGCATATTGTCGATCTGTTTGAGCCTGCTGAAGTTGAGGAGATAGCTCTAAGCATTAAGGCTTTAACTTCAGAATTAAGGAAATTTGAAGAAAGTTTATACGAGAAAGAGAGATGGTTAATTTTTAACAAAATTGATCTTCTGGAGGAACCTCAATTAAAAATCGATGAAATACTTAGTGATTTAGATTGGCAGGGCCCAGTTTTTTCAATTAGTGCTGAGACCTCAACAGGTACAGAAAAGTTAAAGAATGAACTAATGAGAAGATTAAATGAGCTTAATCTTTCAGAAAATAATTAACTAATAGACTTTATACCTTTAACCAATCTTCTTTTTTGGTTGGAGGCTTTGTTCTTATGAATGATTCCTTTTCTGGCTAAAGAATCAATCAAGGGCTGGGCTTTTCTGTAAAGCTCATTTGCCTGCTCAGGATTTTTCTCCTCAGTGGCTTTAATAACTTTCTTTACAGCCGTTCGCATTCTATTTTTGAGAGACATATTTCTCTCCCTATGCTTAATGCTTTGCCTCACTCTCTTTTTTGCTGAACTGGTGTTCGCCATCTTTTTTACCTATCCTTTATTTATATAATAAAAAAGGGGTGTATTCTTTTATTTTTATCTGTCTTTGTCAATACTATTCCTCTCTAAAATAATTATATGTATTGAGCAAATAGACCCTTTTTTGATTTTAGAATAATAATGAGTTTATGAATAAAGAAAGTAAACAGCTTTTCAGATCAACAAGCGTGGTTGGTTTAATGACTTTCCTATCTAGAGTTATGGGATTAATCAGGGATATCTTTTTTGCACGTCTATTTGGTGCTTTTCCAATTATGGACGCATTTTTTGTTGCTTTTAAAATACCTAATTCATTTAGGCGTTTTTTTGCTGAGGGCGCATTTTCTCGAGCATTTATTCCCGTTCTTACTGATTATGAAGAAAATAGAACAGAACTAGAAACTAAAGAGTTAATTGATAAAACATCTGGAACCCTAGGCGGAATCTTATTACTGGTTACTTTATTTGGAATCTTATTGGCACCTCTCTTAATTATTATTTTTGCCCCAGGGTTTTTTGACGAACAAAATGAAAATACTAATCGATACCAGCTGTCAGTCGAGATGTTACGTTTCACATTCCCCTATCTAATGTTTATATCATTAACCGCATTTGCTGGCGCAATCCTTAACACTAAGAAACATTTTTGGTCTACCGCATTTAATCCAGTCATCTTGAATTTAGTTTTGATTGTCGCTGCCGGCATGATTGCTCCAAATTCTAATAATCCTGGAAGAGTTTTGGCAATTGCTGTTTTTCTAGCGGGTCTAATTCAATTAACTTTTCTAATGCCTTTTCTAAAATCGTTTAACAGATTTCCAACGCCAAGATGGGGTTGGAATGATCAAGGCGTTAAACGGATCATAAAGTTGATGATCCCTTCGATGATAGGAAGTTCTGCTTCCCAGTTTAATCTTTTATTCAATACCCTTATCGCTTCTTTTCTTAGTGCTGGAAGTATCAGTTGGATCTATTATTCTGATCGATTGCTTGAATTTCCTGTTGGTGTTTTTGGTGTTGCTTTATCAACTGTTGTGCTTCCAACTCTATCCAGGGAAAGCGCTAATCGAGATATTTCAACTTTTAAATCGACATTAGACTGGGGTATAAAGATCGCCCTGATCATTTCTATTCCATCAGCAGTTGGCTTGTTTATTCTTTCTGGTCCGCTGATTGCGACAATTTTTCTTGGGGGTAATTTTACAAATTATGACTTATATATGACCCAATACAGCTTGATGGCCTATTCATTTGGGTTGATTGGCCTTTGTTTGGTTTTAGTTCTATCTCCAGCTTTTTATTCCAGAGAAGATGCCAAGACACCCTTAAGATTTGGCTTAATTACTATGTCATGCAATGCCATTTTTTCACTCTTATTCGTTTTGTTTCTAGTTTGGATAGGAGTTAATTATCCTCATATAGGCCTTGCTTTAGCTTTCTCTATGGCCAGCATAATCAATGCTTCATTATTAGCCAGAGAATTAATTAACCAGAATCTAATCTTATTAGATAAGAGTTTCCTGTACCTAATCTCCAGAGTAATTATTGCAACACTAGCTATGTCAGCATTTCTTTTAGCATTCAATCAGGAGAATAGCATTTGGATTACGAGCGGGGTAATTGAGAGAATCTTCTCACTTTTATTTCTTATTGGTGTTTCCGTGATAATTTACTTCGGTGTACTATTTTTATTGGGCTTTAGATTCAAAGAGATACGTATTAAAAGTAAAATTAAATAACTATAATGTTCAAAATTTTTTTTTAGAGATATGAAAGACTATAAAGAAACATTAAATTTGCCTGACACCAGTTTCCCAATGAAGGCAAATTTACCAAATAAAGAGCCTGAGATTCTTAAATTTTGGGAGGACATAGGTCTTTATAAAAAAATCAGAAAACAACAGAAAGATAAAAAACCTTTTATTCTCCTTGATGGACCACCTTATGCTAATGGAAAGATTCACATTGGACATGCTCTTAATAAGATTCTTAAAGATATTATTATTAAATCAAAAACGCTCTCAGATTTTGATGCCCCGTATATTCCAGGATGGGATTGCCATGGCCTTCCTATTGAACATCAAGTTGAAAAAAAGAAAGGTAAGGTAGGAGCAAAAATAGAGGCGAAAGAATTTAGAGAATTTTGTAAATCTTATGCGATTAAGCAAGTTGAGGAGCAGAGAGAAGATTTTATCCGATTAGGTGTCTTGGGCGAATGGGGTAAGCCTTATTTAACTCTAGATAAAGATTATGAATCTGAGCAGATTAATGCCTTTGCTACAATCGTAAAAAATAACCATGTTATTTATGGGCATAAACCTGTGCATTGGTGTTTGGACTGTAAGTCAGCACTCGCTGAAGCAGAGGTCGAATATCAAGATAAAGATTCTTTATCAGTCGATGTTTCATTTAGGGTTATTGATAATGAGGAATTTTTTAATCGCTCAGGATTAGAAAATTACAAACCAGAAAGTAAAGCTATAATCCCTATTTGGACAACAACTCCTTGGACGCTACCCTCAAATGAGGCTGTTGTTCTTGGGGGAAATATTGACTATTCAATATTTGAGACAACTTTAAACAATGAAAGGATCATTTGTCTTTTAGCTACAGAATTATTAGAGACTAACTTAAAAAAATGGGGAGTTGATTTAATAGGTGAACCTAAAAATATAGATCCATATGTTTTGGAAGGATTAATGTTAGAACACCCTATATATAAAAAGCAGGTCCCCATCCTAATTGGCGATTATGTAACAACTGAGAATGGAACTGGAGCTGTTCACACTGCACCTGCTCATGGACAAGATGACTTTGTGATTGGGAAGAAGAATAATCTAGATTTAGAATGCTACGTCAATTCTTACGGGGTTTTCGATGAGAAAAAAGAATTTTTTTCAGGTCAGCATATTTTTAAATCAGAGCCTATGATTTTAGAAAAAATAGAGGCAGGCAAAAACCTGATTCATCAAGAAAGATTTATCCATAGCTATCCTCACTGTTGGCGGCATAAGTCACCTTTAATTTTTAGAACCACCCGACAATGGTTTGTCAGTATGGACAATGAAGGTTTTCGTGAAAATTGCTTAAAGGCGATAGGAGAAGTTAAATGGTTTCCTGAATGGGGCCAAGAAAGAATATTAGGAATGGTTTCAACTAGACCAGATTGGTGCATTTCAAGACAGAGATATTGGGGCGTTCCTATTCCATTATTTATTAGTAAAGAAGATCAGGCACTTCACCCGAAAACAAATGAGATTATGAAATCAATAGCAGATGATATTAAAAATCATGGAATTGAAAAATGGTTTGAATCTTCCGTTAAAGATTATCTAGGTAAAGATTACAAAGATTATGAGAAATCTAGTGACACAATGGATGTATGGATGGACTCTGGTTTAGCACATCATGCAGTGAGTCAGAATCACAAGGAGATAAGCTTCCCCGCTGATCTGTATCTAGAAGGTTCTGACCAACATCGAGGTTGGTTTCAGAGCTCACTATTAACTTCGGTTGCAATGAATGGCTCTGCCCCATATAAGCAGGTATTAACTCATGGCTTCTTTGTTGACGAGCATGGGAAAAAGATGTCTAAATCATTAGGAAATGTTATTGCTCCACAGAATATAATTAATTCGATGGGCGCAGATATCTTAAGGTTATGGGTAGCTTCTACCGATTACACCAGTGAAATGAGGATCTCTGATGAAATCCTTAAACGAAATAGTGACACGTACAGAAGAATCAGGAATACCGCTAGGTTTTTACTCAGTAATCTTGGAGACTTTAATCCAGATAAAGATATGATCGAATACGATGAGATGTTGCTATTGGATCAATGGATTATTGATCGATTGGGCAATGTAAATGAACAAATTAAAGATGACTTTGAACGGTATTCATTTCATAGAGTTTCACAAACACTACATAATTTTTGTGTAAATGATATGGGTGGGTTTTATTTAGATGTAATTAAAGACAGGCTCTATACTATGCCAGAGAACTCCATAGGTAGGAGATCTTCACAAACTGTTTTAATGCACATTGCCGAGTCTTTGGTTCGTTGGATTGCTCCTATACTCTCATTTACATCAGAAGAAATATGGCAGCTTCTTCCAGGAGAGAGAGAATCTTCTGTTTTTTTATCGAATTGGCATCAATTTCCTAGTTCTGATAGCGAGGAAGAATGGCAAACAGTTCAGGGTCTAAACGAGACAGTTGCAAAGTCACTCGAAGTTGCTAGAGATAAAGAAGTTATTGGATCCTCACTAGACGCTGACTTAACCTTGTATGTTGATGAGAAATTAATGAGTTTTCTCGAACCAGTATCTGAGGAATTGCGATTTCTCTTTATAACTTCTAATGCTTCTATCGCACCGCTTAATAAGGCTAAAAAGGATGCTTTGCGTGGCGATAACTGTGCTATCTCAGTGAAAAAGTCAGAGTTTAATAAATGCAATCGATGCTGGCATCGTCAAGAAAGTGTAGGTGATTCAAAAGAAAATCCTGAACTGTGCTCTAGGTGCGAAAATAATATTTCAAATCAACCAGAACAAAGACTATTTTTCTAAAAATGAATCAATTACGTTGGTTTCTTATCATCTTAATTATTGTAATGCTAGATCAATTCTCTAAGGGTTGGGTTGTAGAAAATCTTTATCTTTATGAACGTATAAAGATCCTCCCTTTCTTTGATATCACCTTATTGCATAATACCGGCGCAGCTTTTAGTTTTTTTGCATTTGAATCTGGGAATCAACGATTGCCATTAATACTTATCTCATTTTTCGTGAGCGTATTTCTAATTGTGCTTTTAATAAAGGATGCCGAGAGTTCAAGCTTTAGTCAGAATTTTTCTATATCCCTTATAGCTGGCGGCGCCATAGGTAACTTGATTGATAGGATCATTGAGGGCTATGTTGTTGACTTTTTTCTTTTTTATTATCAGAGTTTTTATTTCCCTGCATTTAATATTGCAGACTCTTCTATAACAGTAGGTATGGTGATTTTCTTATTAGATAATTTCATGATAAAAAACAGATAGATAGCTAAAGATGAATCTAAATATTGCGACAATATATTTGGAAATTAATCTTATTCTCATTAGAATGTTTGACTATGGATAATGTAATTGAACTAAAGAGCAAGGTTGAGAAAAGACTCAAGTTTTATGGTCTTAGACCCACAAAGGCTAGATTAAGAATCGGAATGATGTTTCTTGATAAGCCTAAGCATTTATCTGCTGATCAGGTATACGAGAAATTAATTGAGAAAGGACATAGTATTTCTAAAGCAACTGTCTATAACACACTAAATGCTTTTGCAGAAAGGGGATTACTGAATCAGGTTGCAATTGATCCAGCAAAAACTTACTACGATTCATCGACAAATGCTCACCATCACTTTTTTAATATAGATACTGGCCAGCTTTTCGACATACCTTCAGAACAATTAAATATTGAGTCTATTCCACAACTTCCTCAGGATACAAAGATTCAGGATCTTGAGATCGTAATAAAAGTTAAAAATAAATAATTAACAATTTAGGAGTTTAAATATGGCCCGCCATAGAGCTTTACAAATGTTTGGACGTTCAGGTAACCCTGCTTTCAGAAGCAAAGCATTTACTCAAAGATCTTCAGATTTTTCCACATCAGAAGTTATGACACTATCTGGAACCGTCAATAAAACTGGTTTTTATCTTTTGCTTTGTTTTATGACAGCTGCATGGACCTGGAATCAGCTATATTCTGGTGCTGATGTTGGGATCTATTTATGGGGAGGCCTTGGAGGAGGTTTTATTGCGGCATTAGTTACAATATTTAAACCCACTCTAGCACCCTATTCAGCTCCAATATATGCTCTTCTCGAAGGTTTTATGATTGGCGGTATTTCAGCAATTTTTGAATCAATGTACCCTGGTATTGTAATCCAAGCAGTTGGGCTTACATTTGGAACACTTGCTGCCCTTCTTATGGCTTATAAAACCGGTTTAATCAAGCCCACTGAGAATTTTAGATTAATGATTTTTGCTGCTACTGGCGGAATTGCACTGCTTTACTTCGTGAATTTTATAATGATGTTTTTTGGCTCTAGTATTGGTTTTATTCATTCCAACGGTTTTTTTGGTATTTTGTTTAGCTTGGTTGTTGTTGCAATTGCAGCTTTAAACCTTGTTTTAGATTTTGATTTTATAGAAGAAGCTTCCGAGCATGGAGCTCCAAAATACTTAGAAGCCTATGGTGCTTTCTCATTGCTCGTGACCCTAATATGGCTTTATTTAGAGATACTAAGATTGCTGGCCAAACTTCAGTCTAGGAATTAATGGATTTCAATACACTTTTTTTCGGTCTTATGATTATAGGATCATTAGCCGTATTTTTTTATTTTGGAAAATTTAGAGCTTCTTCTAAACAAAGAAATAGAACTGATAAAATAGATTGGACAGTCTCATTGTGGTCGAAGTTGAGATCAAAAAAAAAGAAAGACTAACTTTATAAATTGTGAGTGATATTAAGAATGTTTTAGCAGTTGCTTCCGGTAAAGGTGGGGTAGGGAAGTCAACGGTTAGTGTTAATCTAGCCCTTTCTCTCAAAGAACAAGGTTATCAAGTCGGTTTATTAGACGCAGACATTTATGGACCGAGCGTGCCACTGATGTTAAAGACCGAAGGCAAAAGACCAACTACACCAGATAATAAAACATTTAATCCAATTTTAGCCTCAGGTATTGAGTTGATGTCAATTGGGTACATAGTCTTAAAAGATGAAGCCACCATTTGGAGAGGGCCTATGATGTCCAAAGCAATCGAGCAGTTATTATTTAATACTAATTGGTCTGATCTAGATTACTTAATTATCGATCTTCCGCCAGGCACAGGCGATGCTCAATTAACGCTTTCTAAAAAAGCTAACTTGAGTGCAGCGATCTTAGTTAGCACACCCCAACAAGTTGCACTTCTCGATGTAAAGAAATCTCTAGAAGCTTTTCAGAAGCTTTCAATCCCGGTAATGGGCTTGATTGAGAATATGAGTTATTTTGTTTGTGATAAATGTGGAGATAATCATGAAATCTTTGGCAAAAATAAAGTCAAAGATTTTTTAGATCAAAACAGTATTTCATTGATTGGCAGGATACCGATTGATCCCTCCATTGCTTTTGGAGATGATGATGAAAATCTTAATTTTGGAGACTCTGATGAAAAGTTATCCAAAGATATTTTTGATGAAATAGCAAAAAGTATAGCTTCTCAATTAAGAAATATTTAAAGCCTTTAAATAAAATTAATGTTCATATTAATTTTGCTTTTTTGAGTAATAAAATGTTCTCCCTTAGTTCTTCCATTTCATTAAAATTATAATCCTTTTGAGCTGGCTTGCATTTATTATCTCTTGGGCAAAGAGGGCTCTTGGGACAGATAATCTTAGCGGTGTTTTCTAGCGAATCCCTGATCCAATGAATTCTTAATATATTTCCAATCTTTTTTATCGATGATTTAATGCTGTTATTAATTTCAGTCTCTCCACCATTTTTCTGACAACTACTCTCTAAATCCTTAATAATTTCTGAAGGATCTACCCCCTGATTCTTGAGAGCAGGAACCAGATCAATACCTAGGGAATATAATTTTAGATTGCCAGCCAAATCTTTCCTTCTTATTGAATAACAGCAATATAGATAGGTTTGCTCACCATCCTTTAATATGGAGATTTGTGATTGTGGGTTATGCACATAACTCTGATTAAGTAAACTAAAAACCGCCCAGTTAGGGCATGGGTTAGTAGCCATAGACATATTCCCAAATGGAAGAGTGATTCCATTACCTCGATATACTGCACTTAAATAACCAGGCTGATAAGCTTCAAAATAATGCCAATGTATATAATTTGATACTGCTGTTACTCGTCTCATAACATGGGCTGGTGACAATTCTAAATCTTTCGCTGCAACTAACATGTCATGTTCCTTTTTTATCAAGTAACTTCTGAAAGGCTTTCTAGGACATAAAAGAGCACCAGCAAAGAAACTAGATTCAAAATCGTGCCAAGCCATTAGAACATCATGCGAGCTACTCACATTTTCTTGACCATCATGAACGTCAAAAGTGCTTGATCCTGAAGAAATTATTGATCTTAGGCCATCTCCTTGATGTAGGATCTTATGACCAAGATGTGCTGTAAGATCATATTTAAGTCGTTGCTTGTCTTTTTTTAATGATTCATTTATATACACTTCTGATGGAGATTCATAAAAGGATCTAAGTAACATTTTATTTTCCATTTGTGGTGTCGAAGTGGTAACTCTATTTTGTTTAAACCACTTAATTTTAAGTCCATTAGCTTTGTATAGTTTTTTTATGTCACTAATTTTTAATGGAAACAGGTTTTGACCAACTTCATCTGCGACCTTCTCTATGTCAGGAAAGCGATTGTAATTAGCTTCCTGATACGACCTAATTAATAGTTGAGCAAATTGTCTACCTGAAATGCCACTTTGATCAAGAAGTTCAGGGATAGCACCTTCAAGTAATTCTTTGCTATAAAGGAATCTAGGTTCCAATGGAAGGCTTTTATTTTTTTTAGTCTTAACTTCAGACTCTGGTAAACCTATATCCAGATTCTCGTCCATAAACCAAGACGAATCTTTTTGAAAAACTACAGCTATTTGCTTTAATACTTCTTCAGAAGGTAGCCTTTTGCCATTCTCGATCATGCTTAAATAAGATACAGAAGGAGCATTCTTGGGGCTTTGCTGGCTGCACCTCTCAGATAAGTCCTCTAGTGTTAGTTTATTAAGTCTACGAATGTTTTTTAGTTTTGTACCTAGGAGGTGGCTTTTTCTGTATAGGGTGCTCATTGTGAAATTTACATTGTGAAATATTTATTGTGAAATTTTAATAAAAAATAATCTAAAATTCACTAAATTTACAATATTATGCTTACTTAAATGACTAGCAACATAACAATTATTCCTGCTTTAAGTAATGAAGAGCAAGAAATATTGAATCCAAAAACTTTGGAATTAATCGAATTATTGCATACTAAGTTCAATCCAAGACGATTAGAGCTATTAGCTCAGAGGAAGGATAGACAGGATGAAATTAATGATGGCAAGAGACCAGATTTTCTTAAGGACACCAAGTCAATAAGAGATGGCGATTGGGAGGTAGCACCATTACCATCTGATCTTCAAGATCGAAGAGTTGAAATAACAGGGCCAGTAGATAGAAAAATGGTTATTAATGCTCTAAATGCCCCTGTAAAAACATTTATGGCCGATTTCGAGGACTCCTGCTCACCGACATGGAGCAATATCATTCAAGGGCAAATTAATTTGAGAGATGCTGTCAATGGAACAATTGAATTTATAAGAGATAGCGACCAAAAGCGCTACTGCCTTAATGAAAGTACAGCGACACTCATCGTTAGACCAAGAGGTTGGCATTTAAATGAGAAGCACATCCTAATAAACGGTGAGAAGGTTTCAGGTAGCTTATTTGATTTTGCTCTTTATCTTTCAAATAATTATCAATCACTTAACAGCAAAGGAAGCGGACCTTATTTTTATTTACCAAAACTTGAGAGTCATCTTGAAGCAAGGTTATGGAATGATGTTTTTGTAGAAGCTCAAGATTTTTTGAAAATTGAACAAGGTACTATCAAGGCAACTGTTCTTATTGAGACTATTTTGGCGGCCTTTGAAATGAATGAAATACTCTTTGAGCTAAAAGATCACTCTTCAGGACTTAATTGCGGTCGTTGGGATTATATTTTTAGCTTTATTAAACGATTTAGAAATGATCCTAGTTGTATTTTGCCAAATAGAGATGAAGTTACCATGACTAGACATTTTCTTAATTCGTATGTTGATGAACTAATCAAGACTTGCCATAAAAGGAATGTACATGCAATGGGTGGAATGGCAGCACAAATCCCGATAAAGAATGATGCAGAAAAAAATAAATTAGCCATGAATAAGGTTCAATCCGATAAGCTTCGTGAAGCAGAAGCTGGGCATGATGGAACTTGGATTGCACATCCAGGTTTATCAACAATTGCAATGGATGCATTTGACTCAGTCATGGCTAACAACCCAAACCAAATAAGTAACAAAAGGAATGATGTCAATACGACTGCAAGTGATTTATTAAAGATACCAACTGGTTCAATTACTCAAAAAGGCATAAGAGAAAATATTAGAGTTGGCGTCCAATACATAGAAGCATGGTTATCAGGCAACGGTTGTGTGCCTCTATACAATCTAATGGAAGATGCTGCAACAGCAGAAATATCACGCTCTCAAATATGGCAATGGATTCATCATAAAGTTAGGATTTCAGAATCAGAACAAGTAATAAGTGAAGAATATTTTATTAAAAGTCTTGAAGAGGAAATGGATCTGATCATTGCTGAGAGAGATTTTGATAGTGATCATCTTCAGACAGCAATCGATTTATTTAAAGGCATGTCAATTAGCTCAGAATTCGATGAGTTTTTGACTTTACCTGCATATCAACACCTTTAGGAGAAAAATATGGGTGATAAAAGAAATTATTCAGTTGATCAAGTCAAGGCCCTTCAAGGTTCAATCAAGATTGAACACACATTGGCTAAAATCGGGGCACAACAGTTACGTAAGTTATTAGAGAACGAAGATTACGTGAACACTTTTGGTGCTTATAATGGGCAGCAAGCTGTTCAGCATGTAAAAGCTGGTCTCAAAGCTATTTATGTGTCAGGCTGGCAAGTTGCCGCTGCAGCAAATTCTAATGACGAGGTCTATCCTGATCAAAGTCTCTATTCTGTAGATTCTGTACCCAATGCTGTTCGAAATATTAATAATGCATTTCGACGCCAAGACCAAATTCAGGTTCAAGATGGAAGAGAAGGATTCTATTATGCTCCAATCGTTGCTGATGCTGAAGCTGGTTTCGGTGGTGCATTGAATGCGTATGAGTTGGCTAGGAATCTTATAGAAGCAGGCGCAGCAGCTGTTCATTATGAGGATCAATTGTCCTCAGAGAAGAAGTGCGGACATCTTGGCGGTAAGGTTTTAATATCCACAAGTCAGGCAATTAGGAATCTAAATGCAGCAAGACTGGCTGCTGATGTTGCTGAAACAGAGACTTTAATCATAGCCAGAACTGATGCAGAAGCAGCAAGACTTCTTATGACCGATGTGGATGAGATAGACCAAAAATTTATGACTGGAGAAAGAACATCTGAGGGCTTTTACCAGATTTCAGGAGGCCTTGAAATGGGCTGCGAGCGAGGACAGGCATTTGCTGAATACGCTGATCTGGTTTGGTGCGAGACGTCAAAACCTTGTTTGAAGGAGGCAAAACAATTTGCTGATGCCGTTCGCGGATCTAACCCCGGTCAAATGCTAGCATACAACTGCTCCCCAAGCTTTAATTGGAAGCAACATATTCCATCAGACACAGAAATAGCTGAGTTTCAAAAAGAATTAGGCAAATTAGGTTTTAAATTCCAATTCATAACACTCGCTGGTTTTCATACGACCAACTTTGCTGTTTTTGATTTTGCTAAAGAATATAAGGAGAACGGTATGTTGGCATTTAGCAATTTGCAGCAAAAAGAGATGGAGTATCAGAAACATGGTTTTACTACAGTGAAACATCAAGCAGAGGTTGGAGTGGGTTACTTTGATGCTATTAGTCAGTCAGTTGGGGCAGATAGTGTAGCTGCATTGGCAGATTCAACAGAAAACGAACAATTTGGTTAAAAAAAGAGCCCTGTAAAGGGCTCTTTTTATTTATTTATATGGATAATTAGTCAGCAACTGAAGCTAGTATAGCTAATACTAATGCACCCACTGCTCCTGCATCCCCTAAGGCGCCTACAGTAGAAATGAAGCTGTCATAGATGTATCCCACAAAAGGAACATCACCGAAGACAACTCCTGCAACAACACCTAGTCCGATTAGACCAATAGCAATACCAGTAAAATCAGCGATGTAGCTTTTTAACATATTCATATTATTCCCCTAAAAAATAAGTAATTTATAAATGTGCTCATCTCCAAGCTATTCAATCTAATCAAACATTTGGCTCTGTGTCAAAAAAGTTCAGATTAATTTTTAACTGGAATTGAATCTTTCCATTCTTCAATTAATTCACGATTATCTGTTTGCCAGGGATGAAAATCTTTTCTAAAAAAAAGCCAGCCATGGCAAAAAAGCTGTCCTTAAGATGCCTGGCTTAATAAAAATAAAATTTATTGCATCAATCCAGGTTCTTAATTTCCACTGTTGCTTGTCGTGTTTTAACATTATAAATATTCCTCTGAATGTATCTTTAAGAATGAAATAAGTGGCTAAAAGTAGAGCTCTTCTTCGCATCTTTAGTGAGCCACCGACAGTCTTGTATACATCAAAAGCAACAGCTTTATGTTCTGTTTCTTCTAACGCATGCCAGTACCAGAGTTTAGCAACTTCTTTACCAGATCCTTCAAAATGTTCCTTATCTCTTAGTAGATTATCTGCAAGAATAGCTGTTAAGTGTTCAGCTGCTACAGTGGAAGCAAGTCTTTGTATGGGCTTTAATAGGCTATATCTGTCACGATGCCTTATAACTTGAGGCTTTGATAATTCCTCCAGTTCATAACCTCTAAGACGGCAGAGCAGATCATTGTATTGTTGGTGATGTTTTCGATGGGCGGCCTCTTGACCGTAGAAGGAGTATATTTCATCAAGCAATTTTGGGTCTTTTATATCCTTTTCAAAATGTTTAACCGATTCTATAAAAGCTCTTTCACCCAGTGGAAAGAGTAAGGAGAATGAGTTCTCGAATGCAGTTTTAAATGCACTTCCATCAAACCAATCGTGAGCAAGGTCACTCTCTAGATCAAAATTTGGTTTTCTAACATTAATCGTATGTCTAGCTGGACTTCCGCTTTGTTTATTCATTCTTTGAATATATCACAAAGTACTCAGTCAAATTATGAATAAAAAATGTTCATTTAATTGCTACAATAATCTCAAAGGGACTCTTTGAGTCTTTTTTTTCTTAGTTAATACGGAGATTTTTATGAAACATATTTTCACAACAATTATTTGTGCTGTTTTCTTTTTGGTTCCTTCCGATGGCTTTTCTGGAGGGCACGAAAAAGATGAGCATGATCATGATCACTATCATGGAATTGAAGCTACTGCTAACGACTGGATTACAGCGCTTTATACTGGCAAGTCTGAGTCAATAGAGACAGTAGAAAATAATATGGCAGACGATTCACGATCTGTGCAAGGTCGTTATGTAGGTTTTGGATTCACATGGGATCCTAGAGAAAATGAAATGAGAGTTGGTCGGGTTACACCAAATAGCCCAGCAGATGGAGCCTTAGAGGTAGGCGATTTATTTCTTGAAGTTAATGGTGTTAAGGCAATTCCTGAGAATTTTGAAAAACTTGGATTTAGAGGTAAGCCTGGAGCTGAAATTGCAGCTGTCATTGAAAGAAAAGGGATGAAAAAAGATATCACCTTCAAAAGAGGAATTGTTAATGGGATGTTAAGTAAAACTCAAGTTTTAGAGAGCATGAATTTAGCCGAAGCTGATGAGTGGCCGGCTAAAGAATTTAGGATTATTGACGTCTTATCTAAGGATAATATTGTTTATGTCTTATCCAATGCTACTCAAACCGATTATAACGTTGATCTAGATTACAATGTATATACTGTTCACCGCTTCATGTTTAATGATGATGGAAAAGTAATAGAGATTGCTAACTTAAGTGAAGATAGGTTTGTTTTAGAGCAAACAGGTTTCACGATCACAAGATAACACATTGTTTCTCATCCAGATGTACAGCATCTGGGTGAGGCCTTCGATTCTATTAATTTTTTATCAGTTATTGATAGAGAATATGAGTTTCTCTAGAAAGATATATAAAAAGCTATTATATTGATTTTATTATAATGGTTTGTGGGGAACTCAAAAAATAGCATGAATGGCTTTCTGCCTATTAATCCACCCCTGAAAGAGTATGACTCTTCAAGTGATTCTGCTTCCTTATTAAGGATTCAAGAAGTTGCTAATAATCTTCCAAAATTATTGTTAACCGATCGTGTTGAACGAACTATAAATTCATTATCAGCAGATGACTTCGACGTAGATGAATTACTAGACAAAAATTCTGAAGAAGAGATTAATTTAGCCATGTCACAGTTAAGCTTCATCGCCCATGCTTATATTCTTGGAGGCTCAGAACCAAAAAGTCTTTTACCAAAAGTAATTGCAAAACCTTGGGTTCGTCTTTCAAAGGTATTAGCAAGACCTCCTGTACTTAGTTATGCCAGTTATTGTCTACATAATTGGTATCTTCTTGATTCTGAAGAACCGATTGGTCTAGATAATGTCGCACTAATCAATAATTTTCTCGGTGGCATAGATGAGGATTGGTTTGTAACTATTCATGTTTGCATAGAAAATGCAGCTTCTAAGGCTATTAATGCCTCTAAAGAAATAGCGAATTGCACAAACGAATCAGACGAGGCGTTAGTGGAAGATCTTCTCAATAAAATTTCAATTTCTATGGCTGCAGTAAATGAAATATTTAAACGAATGCCAGAGCGATGTGATCCCTATGTTTACTATCATCGAGTAAGACCATTCATCTTTGGATCTAAGGATAATCCAGACCTTAAAAATGGAGTTATTTACGAGGGAGAATATGGTAATCAGTCACAATTTTTTAGAGGTGAAACTGGAGCACAAAGTAGCATCATGCCGACTCTGGATGGTGCAATGGGAATTGAGCATAGTGAGGACAGTTTAAGGCATTATCTTAATGAAATGAGAGATTACATGCCCTTAGAGCATCGAAAATTTATTGAACAGGTAGAGTCTAAATCAGTGGTCAAAGAAATTATAAAAGAATCAGATGGATTGACTGACGCTTATAATAAATGTTTAGAAGAAATCAGAGTATTTAGAGCACTGCATTTACAGTACGCGAGAACCTATATTCACAATCAGTCAAAACAGAAGAATCCATTCGGGGCAGGAGGTTCAACAATCCGAGGTACCGGAGGAACCCCTTTTATGAAATATCTAAAGAAACACCGAGATGAAACTCAGAAACAAAAACAGTAGATATTTTTTTTAACTAAACTTTTATTTTTCGTTTTTCAGCAATCGAAATATCTGGATGCCATGTTTGAGTGGTGGGTTTATTGGCAACATCCAATTGCATAATCCTTAAATCAATCAGATAGGGCCTACCATCTCGAGTTGTTCTATTAGCTTTTTTTAAAGATTTGCTTAGTTCTTCTGGAGTGTTGGCTTGAGATGCTTTAATGTCAAAGCTATTAGCTAGACCTACATAATCCACAATAGGGTTTCCTAAATAACAACTAACGTCTTTCCAAAGGTCTCTTGTTTCTTTGTTTCTGATTAATGGAGAATTAAGATAAATTCTATTTCTTTCACCATCATAGCTTAAGTTATTAAAGACGATAACTGTCACGGGAATATCATATCTAGATGCCGACCACAATGATTCAATTTGTCCAAAAAGCATTGCTCCATCACCCACTAAGCAAGTAACCTGACTGTCTGGCTGACCAATTTTAGCTCCTAGAGAAGCACCAATACCCCAGCCAAGCGCAAAGCCTGTCGTCCCACCGATTAATGATCTTTTATTTGGAGCAAGATTCATCCATTCAAATGGGGTGAAGGTGTCTAATTCAGAGATAACAATTCCATTCTCATCCAACTCTTTGTTGATTTCGTAAGAGGCTCGTTCCCATGAAACTGGACTAGAATTCCAGTTTGCTTTAGCATCTTTCTCTTTTTTAGTTTCAAATTTTTTGTTAATTCCTTTGGTTATAGAAAGTCTCTCTTCTCGGATTTTTTTAAGCCTATCTTCAGTCGCAAGGGATTTTACAGATTCTTCAATAGCAATTAGAGTTTCTTTCATGCCCGCAGCGATAGCAATATCTGTAGGGTAGATATTGGCAATATCATCAAACTCTATTCGAGCGTGGATGACCTTTGCTTTTCTGGGAACAGGTGCAGTAAAGATTGTAGGATCTGGCATAGGAGCGCCTAAATTAAGAAAAACATCTGTTCCTTGAAGGCCTCTAGGAATACCCATTCCGTAAAATCCAACAAAAGACTCATGATTAAAGGGGACATCGCCATAAACGCTATAACCTTGAGTCATTTTGATACCTAGCAAATCAGATAATCTAACAACATGATCATTAGCGTCAGCTCTAGTTACCTCATGACCCACAGACATTAAAGGTGAATCTGCTTCTATCAATGCTCTAGCAGTAGCTTCAATGAGTTCAGGTTTGGGTTGTAAACCCATTGGAATTTTAAATTGGCTCTGAGGGTATATGGTCTGTCTAATGTTATCTTTTCTTAAAATAGAGCCAGGAAATCTTAAATAAACTGGTCCACCAGGAGGAGTTTCAGCCAGTTTGATAGTGCGTCTTAGCATCTCACTAATTTGCAGAGGATTATCCACCTGCCAACGCCATTTAGTAAATTGAGTCATTGTCTCCAGCCAATCATCCATTTGCTGAAACCCATTTCTTCCGGCAAAGTTCGAGCTAGAACCATCAGATAAGACCGCAATAGATGATCGATCTTTCCAGGCGTTGTATAAGTTATTCATTGCACTCGGAATAGCCACCCCTG
>CACPJA010000019.1 GCA_902634075.1 uncultured Gammaproteobacteria bacterium | reverse complement strand
CATAAATCATATAAATCAATATACCTAAAACTAATCCTCCGTATTGTCCCTGTCTTGGAGAAGATCTGCTCAATGGTATAGAGAGTAAAACTAAAATAATCAAAGCTATTGAGGGGGATAGACGCCATTGCAATTCAGCTTTTGATTCTAAATCTTTTGCATTGAGAAGAAAGTTAAAGTTCTCAGTAGAGATGTCCTTATCCTCCTCATTTTTTTCATCTATATATAAGGGTATCTGATGTTCTGAAAACTCTAAAATTCTAAAATCTATATCTCCAGGCTTACCTTGATACCTCTTACCGTTAAAAAAAACTAGAAAATTGTCATTTGTATTCGTTTGAATTTCAGCATACTCGGCAGTCACTGCACTAACCTCCTCTCCGATCTCTGTCTGTAAGAAGACCTCGATAAAACGATTGTCATCATATCTTTCCTTAGAATAGAAAACTGATCGATCCTTTAAAGTTATAAATCTTCCAGGTTCAAAAAACTCAATTCCTATGGTTGAGAGAGCATCTTGTTTTGAAAACTCTATATTTTTTCTAGCCTCAGGAGACAAATAAACTGAAATTGAAAATAATGCAATTATCAGAACAATCATTGGAAGTGTTAAAATTCTGTAGATAAAAGATGGGCTTATTCCGCAACTCAGTATCGCTGTCATCTCTTGGTCTTTATAAAAACGACCTAATACTATTAGCATTGATAAAAAAGTGCTTAATGGAATCAAAACCACTAAATAATCTATCGAGGAATAAAGGATTATCTGTAAGAGTGAAGCCGGCGGCAAATCACCAGAAGCAATATCACCAATAACATCAGCAAATTTATTTGTTGCTAAGACAACCAGCAGAATAAGAGTTACAGAAAACCAAGCCACTGCCAGTTCTTTTAAAATATATTGCCCGAGAATTTTATTCATGCATTCTGTTATTTGATTGAGTTAATTAAAAAATAAATAAAGTCCTTTAATTATTGGTTTCAAAGCTAATACCATTACACTACAATTATCGTCATACTAAAACTATATAGATTATAGTTGGTTTTGATATTTTCCTTTTAAAAAAATAAATAAATAGGTAATAAAATGAATTTTCAAATAAACACTAACAAAGCAACAGAAGTTAAAGCAGATTGTCTGATCCTGCCAATTTTTAAAGATAAGAAATTGCGAGGAGCTACAAAAACAATAAATACAGCAAACAATAAGGTAATTCAGGATTTTCAAAAGAACGACGATATACAAGGGAAAATCGGTCAAACAAGAATTTTACCAGTTCTTGGAAAAGGCTATAAAAGGCTGATGTTGGTTGGTTGTGGTGAGTACGATAAATATTCTGAAAAGAATTACAAAAAAGCATTAATGTCATCACTAGCAAAACTTTCAAGCACCTCTCATAAATCTGTAATTAGCTATCTTAGTACGAGTGATATTTGTGGAAAAAAATCTGAGTCACAATATCGATCAACAAGGATTCTAGCTGAAGCTTGGCATCAAGTTTCATATCAATATACGACTACAAAGAAAAGCAATGCAAAGAAAATATCATTAAAAAAGATTTTGCATGGAACTAATGGACAACCAAGAATTGCCTCAATGAAGAAAGGTTTTGATGAAGGGGATGCAATAGGAAAAGCGACTCAAAAAGTTAGAATGCTTGGAGATCTACCTTCAAATATTTGCACTCCATCGTATTTAGCAAAAGAGGCAAGAAAGATTGCCTCAAAGCATAAATCCTTAACTTTAAATGTTATGAATGAAGCACAAATGAGAAAGCTAGGTATGCATTCACTTTTATCAGTAACAGCGGGAGCAAAAGAGCCGGCAAAACTAATAATAGCTGAATATAAAGGCTCTAAAAAGAGCGATAAACCGATCGCTATTGTCGGGAAAGGTATCACCTTTGATACGGGAGGTATATCACTAAAACCCTCAAATAGTATGGATGAGATGAAATACGATATGTGCGGTGCGGCAACAACAATAGGATTGATTCAAGTTGTAGCTGAACTAAATTTACCAATCAATGCCGTCTTTCTTGTCCCCGCATGTGAAAATGTTCCTAGCTCTACTGCAACTAAACCAGGTGATATTGTTAAGTCAATGTCTGGTCAAACCATAGAAATTTTGAACACGGACGCTGAAGGCAGACTAATATTGGCTGATGCATTGACCTATGCTCAAAGATTTAAGCCAAAATTTATTATTGATATGGCAACCTTAACTGGAGCATGCGTTGTTGCTCTTGGTGCACATCATTCGGGTTTGATGTCTAATTCTGATGGATTGGCCAAAAAAATTATCGATGCAGGTTTAGCTTCAGGAGATGCCACATGGAGACTTCCATTAACAGAAGATTACTCGAATCAGATTGTTAGTAACTTTGCTGATGTGGCAAATATAAGCACAAGAGGATCAGGTGCCGGGACAATTACGGCTGGCTGCTTTCTTCAAAAATTTGTAGGCGATTTTGACTGGGCCCATATTGATATTGCTGGTGTTGCTTGGTTAGAAGGCGCAAATAAAGGTGCAACGGGAAGACCGGTCGCTTTAGTCTCTGAATTCCTTATAAGTGAATCAAGCAATTAAGAAACCCCAAGTTTTATTTCATCAGTTTAAAAAAAAATCTGGAAGGGATTTGCTTGTTTATGCCTGCAGATTAGTTGAGAAAGGCTACAAACAAGGCACTTCTTCTATCTACATTCACTGCAACAATGAAGACGAAGCTAAAGAAATTGATGCATTACTATGGACATTTAGACAGGAAAGTTTTGTGCCACATAGCCTTATTAGCAAAGACAATGCATCACCAATAGAAATTGGCTGGCAAGAAAATCAGGCTAGCAATGTCAAAGCGATAGTAAACCTTAGTAATCAGATTCCAGAGGCTAGTAAAGATACTGATAAGATCCATGAAATCGTTGAAAATGATGAAGATAAGAAAAAGATGGCTAGAGAAAAATGGAAGTCATATAAATCAAATGGATTTATAATCAAGTCTCATAAAGCGGACTAAATATGGAAAAGACATACAATCCAAATTCAATAGAACAAAAGATCTATAAAAACTGGGAAAACTCAGGCTACTTTGCTCCAAGCAAGCAAGGTGATCCTTTTTGTATAGTCATTCCCCCGCCTAACGTGACGGGAACTCTACATATGGGTCATGCGTTCCAAGACACTATTATGGATACATTAATCCGATATCAGAGAATGAAAGGGAAAAATACACTCTGGCAAGTAGGGACAGATCATGCGGGTATAGCAACTCAAATGGTTGTAGAAAGACAACTTGAAATTGAAGGAATCTCCAGAACTGAATTAGGAAGAAATGCTTTCGAAAAGAAAGTTTGGAAATGGAAAAAGCAATCTGGTGACACAATAACAAGACAAATGAAAAGGCTTGGTACTTCCACTGACTGGACCAAGGAAAAGTTCACCATGGATGATGACCTCGCAGACGGGGTTAGAGAAGTTTTTATTAAACTTTATGAAGAAGGTCTAATTTATAAAGGTAAAAGACTTGTAAATTGGGATCCTATTCTCTTGACAGCACTCTCTGACCTAGAGGTAATTCAATCAGATGAGAGCGGGCATTTATGGCACTTTAAATACCCTATAAATGACTCAGATAATTTCATTGTTGTGGCCACCACAAGGCCGGAAACTATGTTAGGTGACACTGCAGTAGCTGTTAACCCAAAAGACAGTCGCTATAAAGACTTAATTGGCAAAGTCGTTAATTTACCTCTTACTAATAGATCAATACCTATTATTGCTGATGAATATGTCGACCAAGATTTTGGTAGTGGGTGCGTAAAAATCACGCCCGGTCACGACTTCAATGATTTCGAGATTGGGAAGAAGCATTCTCTTGATGTGATTAATATTTTCACAAGAGAAGCGTCTATGAATAAATCTGTACCAGAAAAATATATTGGCTTAGATCGTTTTGAGGCTAGAAAATTAATTGTTCAAGAAATGGAAGAATTAGAGCTTATAGAAAAAATTGAAGACTATAACCTCAGTGTTCCCAGAGGGGATAGAAGTGGAGCTATTTTAGAGCCTTTCCTTACAGATCAATGGTTCGTCAAAATGCAGCCTCTAGCAGAACCCGCTATAAGAGCTGTAAAAAAAGGTGATATAAAGTTTGTTCCTGAGAATTGGTCTAAAACATATTTTGAATGGATGGAAAATATACAAGATTGGTGTATCAGTAGACAATTATGGTGGGGCCACAGAATCCCTGCATGGTATGACGAAGACAATAATGTATACGTTGGAATAAATGAGGAGGAAATCAGAGATAAACATAACATCAGTTCCTCAACTGAATTGAAACAAGATGAGGATGTCCTAGATACATGGTTTTCATCAGCTCTATGGCCATTTTCCAGTCTAGGCTGGCCAAAAAAGACCTACGATTTAGAAACGTTTTATCCCACGAGTGTTTTGGTTACAGGTTTTGACATTATTTTCTTCTGGGTTTCTAGAATGATCATGATGGGAATTAAATTTATGGGTGAAATACCCTTCAATGAAATATACATCCATGGACTGATTAGAGATAAGAATGGACAAAAAATGTCAAAATCAAAAGGAAATATTTTGGATCCAATTGATCTCATTGATGGAATAGATTTAGACTCTCTTGTCGAAAAAAGGACTCAAGGGTTAATGCAACCGGAAATGGCGGACAGGATAATCAAAGAAACAAAAAAAGAGTTTCCAAATGGTATCCCAGAATTTGGAACTGATGCATTAAGGTTTACTTTTGCAATTTTAGCCACAACAGGCAGAGATATTAGGCTGGATTTAAATCGAGTGGAGGGGTATAGGAATTTCTGTAATAAGCTATGGAACGCCACCCGTTTCGTGAAAATGAACACATCTGACATGGTATTTAAGAAAGAGTTTAGTGATTTTAAAGATTTAAATTTAATAGATAAATGGATCCAGTCTAGACTTAATGACACTCTTGATACCGTTGAACATAATTTCAATGTATATCGCTTGGATATAGCTGCTAAAGCCTTATATGAGTTTATCTGGAATGATTATTGCGATTGGTATCTTGAACTATCAAAATCTTTATTGAATGATCCTGATCGATCTGATGAAGAAAAATCTGTAACAAAGAATAATCTAATAAGCGTTTTAGAAAAATCATTAAGGGCTCTACATCCAATTATTCCATTTATCACTGAAGAAATCTGGCAGTCGTTAATCGATAGCAATGCAAGTAAGAGCATAATGATGCAGAGCTTCCCTGAAAAATACGATCTTAAAATTACTAAGACAGACTATGAGAGTATTGAGTGGCTTCAGTCTTTTGTTACTAATGTTAGGCAAATACGTTCAGAAATGAACATCTCACCGAAGGAGAAGATTGATGTTCTGTTAGAGGAAACTAACACCCAAGATCTAGAAAAACTGGATCAAACTAGTTCATTGATAAAAGACCTAGCTTCTTTAAATGACATTAAGGTTCTAAAAAAGAAAGAAGACACACCAATCTCTGCAATTGCTCTTTTAGGAAAATCTAAAATACTCATTCCATTAGAAGGGTTAATTGATATCGATGAAGAAATGAAAAGACTAAAGAAAAAATTTGATAAGAATTCTTCTGAAGCTAACTCAGTAAAAAATAGGTTAACAAACAAAGACTTTATCAATAAAGCCCCAAAAGAAGTGGTTGAAGAGCTTAAAAATAAACTTGAGAAGCTAGAGTTCAACCAAGAAAAAATTGAGGAGCAAATTAGAATGCTCTCATCAAATTAATCTTCATCTGGAATCATCCATAGGATTATTAGTCCAGGGATAAAAAGAATTAATAGGCTTATAATGCCAATCCTTGAATCATTGAATGCTACAGCAAATATTGAAACCAAAGCTGGACCGAAAACCACAGCTGATTTCCCAACTAGGTTATAAAAACCAAAGAATTGTGCCTCTTTGTCCTTAGGTATAATGCTACTAAAAAAAGCTCTGCTAACTGCTTGCATGCCTCCCATCACCAAGCCAACTGTAGCTGCTAACACATAAAATTCTGTAGCGGTTGTCATTGAGTATGCAAAAAAACAAATAACAATATAGATAATTATTCCAATAGTAAGAATTTTCTGAAACCCAATACGATCAGCCAAATAACCAAAAAATAATGTCGCAGGAAAACCTACAAATTGAGTAAGTATGAGTGCGGTAATCAATGATGAAGCGTCTAAACCTATATCGGTTCCATAGGCAGTTGACATCCTAACAATCGTATCGATGCCATCCATATAGAACCAGTATGCTAAAAGAAAGATACCCACTCTTTTATATTTTCTAATTTCAATTAATGTTGAATAGACTTCCTTAAAAGATCTCACCATCGTCTTAGTGAAGCCCATATCATCACTTAAATGGCTAGATTCCTTAACATTTCTAAATAAAGGCAATGAAAAGAGCGCCCACCAAACAGCTACGCTCATAAACGACAAAAGAACCGCTTCAGATGAGGAGCTAATATTAAATGATTCAGGATAGAGGTACATCAAGACATTCAAAAGAAATAAAATACCCCCTCCCAAATAGCCCAATGAATAACCTAAGGCAGAAACTTGATTACGGCTTGTTTGATCAGAAACAGAAACAATCAAGGAATCATAAAAAATATTCCCACCAGAAAAACCTATACAAGCAATTCCATACAGTAGTGCTGCAATAACCCATTGGCCTTCGGGAACAAAATAGAATGATGCTGTGCAAACAATTCCAAGTGATGCAAAGATGCCTAAGAATCTTTTTCGTTTAGCGCCCAAGTCTGCAAAGGCTCCTAGTATTGGCGCCAAAATTACCACGACAAGACCGGAGAAGGAATTAGCATAGCCAACCATAGCTGTGCTGTCGATGTCAGATAAATCGTTGGCCCAATAAGCCTTAAAAAAGATTGGGAAAAAACCAGCCATCACCGTTGTAGCAAAAGCAGAGTTAGCCCAATCGTATAAGGCCCATGAGATTACATTCTTTTTTCTCAAATAATTCACAGATTATTCCATTACAGTTCTTGCCAATTGAAGATCTGACCAGACTTTGTATTTTTGTGATGGGCTTCTTAAAAGATAGGCAGGATGATACAAAACTACCAAAGGGATGTTCTCCGAACCATAGCTATGAACAGTACCTCTTAGTTTTCCCATGGTTAAATCAGATCCTAAAAGGTTTTGTGCGGCAATTCTGCCAACAGCAATTATGATTTTTGGCGATACCATTCTAATTTGTTGTTCTAAATAAGAACTGCATAAATGTATCTCCTTTGATGAAGGGTCTCTATTATTTGGAGGTCTACATTTAAGTATATTGGCTATATAGATGTCCTCTCTATTCAAGCCTATTGAAAAAATAATCTCATTCAATAGCCGCCCTGCTCTTCCCACAAAAGGTTCTCCTTGAAGATCTTCATCTTTTCCGGGTGCCTCACCAATAAAAAGCCAATCAGAATCCTTGTTGCCGCAGCCAAAAACAGTTTGAGTTCGACTTTTATGCAAAGAGCACTTTGTGCAATGTTTCACCTCAGATTCCAATTCGCTCCAATCGCCTTTAGTGTTTTCAAGTTGTTCTGGGTGTTCATTTGCCCTTAATTTATAGCCTTGGACTCCAATGAGTTGAAGTATCTTATTTGTATCGAGCATTGAATTAAAGGAATTAGCTTTCTTCTTCAGAAAGTTCTGTTTTGGTAAAAAATGACAACAGATAACTCAGAGGTCCAGAGATAAGAAAGATAACGGAAATGATTGTTAAAATCATTGGTGGGTTTAAAAGAATTAAAATCATCAACAAAGGTACAAATAATGTTCCAACAAAGGGCATCCTATTAGAAGTTTTGAGGTCTTTAAAATTATTGTATTTAACTGATGAGACCATTAGTGCTGCAGACAAAGAAAGTGTGCTTGAAATTATTGCGTAACTAATTAACGGGTCAATAAAATTAAGGTGACACTGCCAAACAACAACAGCGCAAAGTGTCGCAGAGGCAGGGGAAGGAAGACCTATAAAATGGTTATCATCTTTTAATTGCAGTAGATTATTAAAACGGGCCAATCTTAAAGCCGTACAAACAATATAGAAAAACGAAATCAGAAATAGAATCCTTTCTTGAGAAACATCGTAAGGATTATTTGAGCACCAAGAATAATATAATATTGCAGGTGCTACCCCGAAAGAAATAAGATCTGAGAGGCTGTCGTATTGTTTCCCAAAATCAGAAACGGCATTTGCGGCTCTGGCTATTCTTCCATCTAATCCATCCAAAAAGACAGCAATAAAGATAGCTATGGCTGCAAGTTCAAATCTCCCATCAATGGAACAAAAAATTGAGAAACAGCCTGAAAAGACATTAGCACTAGTAAATAAATTAGGAAGAATAAATATACCTTTTTTTAGTGCGTTCCTTTTTTTATTTTTATTTCTTTTAACAATCATGAACTCATTATAGAGAATTGGAGCAAAGCTTGGAAATTTGAAACCACAGTAACTTTAATATTTTTTTTATACGGTCAGGTGCATTTCTTTCAGTAATTACTTACTATTCTATTATGGAATTATCAAAATACCCTTTAAGAACCTATAAAGATACTCCATCAGACGCAGAATTAATTTCACACCGTTTGATGCTTCGCTCTGGGTTAATAAAAAAACTTGCCTCAGGATTATTCACATGGATGCCTCTTGGGTTAAGGGTTATAAGGAAAATTGAAGGAATTGTTAGGAGAGAGCTAGATTCGTCTGGGGCTTATGAACTGTTAATGCCAGCTGTTCAACCTTCGGAGCTTTGGAAAGAAACAGGTCGATGGGAGGAATACGGCAACCTTCTGCTTAGGATTCAAGATCGTCATGAACGTTTTTTCTGTTTTGGTCCAACCCATGAAGAAGTTATTACAGACATTGTGAGAAAAGAAATCACAAGTTATAAGCAACTCCCCGTAAATTTCTATCAAATACAGACTAAATTTAGGGATGAAATTAGACCAAGATATGGTGTTATGAGAGCAAGGGAGTTTTTAATGAAAGACGCATACTCATTTCACTTGGATCAGAAATCATTGGAAGATGAATATGAAAATATGGGAAATGCCTATAACAACATATTCAGTAATCTAGGTTTGAATTTTAGAAAAGTGAGTGCCAATAGTGGAGAAATTGGTGGCTCTATGTCTCACGAATACCATGTTCTTGCTGACTCAGGTGAGGATGAAATAGCTTATTGTGACGAAGAGGATTTTGCCGCCAATGTCGAAATGATTGAGTCTAAGAAAGCACCTAATGGAGGTAAACTCTCCTTTGCTAGAGGAATAGAGGTTGGACATATTTTTCAATTGGGTGACAAATACTCAAAAAGCATGGGTCTCACAGTGCTAAACAAAGAGGGTAAGTCAGTAAGTCCAATGATGGGTTGCTATGGCATAGGTATTTCAAGGATTGTGGCTGCATCTATAGAGCAAAACCATGACGATAAAGGCATCATATGGCCTGGGGAGATAGCTCCTTTTGAAATCATAATTATTGTTTTAAATGATAAAAGCTCAGACCTTACTGAAAAAGGACAAGAAATCTATAAATCAATAAAAGCTATTGGCAAGGAAGTTGCAATCGATGACAGAGATGAAAGAGCTGGAGTAAAATTTGCTGAAGCTGATCTGATAGGAATACCCCAACAAATTGTTCTCAGTAAAAGGGGTATCGATCAAGGCACAATTGAATTGGTTGATCGACGCACAGGAAATAAAGAAGATTTATCTATTGAAGATCTAATCCAAAGAATCTCATCTTAAAAGAGTTATTTATTATTATTATCAGCTATAGCTTGCTCGATAAACTCTATAGCTTCTTTCTGCGCTCTAAGCGCATCCTGTCTAGCAGAATCATAAAGATTAACCTCTATCCTCCTTTCTGCTCGGGCTAAAAGCCGCTCTGCTTCAATAATTTTTTCGTTGGTAACAGCATCACTGCTGAGTTCCTTAGCTGCTGATATTGTTTGTCTAGCATTGCTCATTTCCTGCAACGGCGGTAATGTCGCACAAGATGCAATTGCTATAAGAAATAGAGCAGCGATATAAGACTTTTTTTGCATAAAAAACTAATTCTTTATTTGTAAAAAAAATATCAGTCAAATCCACCTAGGTCAAGCGATGTTTAAAATGTGATCTTTATTTAATGTCTAATACGGTTTTAATGAAGGGAATTGTTAATTTTCTCTGCATTGATAAAGACTCATAATCAAGCAATTTAATCATATCAACCAGTACTGAAACATCTCTTGGAACCCTATTGATTAGATATTTTGCAGAATCTTCAGGCAAATCAAAACCTCTGGCCTTTGAGTGAATTAAAATTGCTTTAATCATCTCGTCTTCATTCATTGG
Source organism: uncultured Gammaproteobacteria bacterium (assembly GCA_902634075.1). Taxonomy (GTDB): domain Bacteria; phylum Pseudomonadota; class Gammaproteobacteria; order Steroidobacterales; family UBA11654; genus CACPJA01. Next base: position 8,918 of record CACPJA010000019.1, on the reverse strand, counting down.
TCTGATTCTTTCTATCAATGCTAAATTAAAACGAGAAGATAAATCGGGCAATAAAAAGTCAAGTCCCTTAGGGGTATCGTTTGCGGTAATTAAAATCTTATTGCTGGTGCTGTATAAATCTTCATAGAATTTTAGCAACTGTTCTTCCCAAGTCATATCACCAATAATATTTTCGATATCATCGATTGCTACCAAATCATACTGAGCAAGGTTATCAAGGATATCAGGAGTGAAATCTTGCGATTCTGACATTGGCAAATAGAGTACTTTTTTATTTTCATGCTCATGGCTATTAAGTAATGCATGGAGCAGATGTGTCTTTCCAAAACCCTCTAACCCTGCCAACCAAATTAATTGGTTCTTCTCATCTCTGAGTGAATCAACGACAGACTTATTTGGTCCCAAATAAAAAGTCTCAAAAGTCATATATTCCGACAATGAAACATCAAGAGGTATTTGACGCATAATCTATCCTGACTGAGTTAAAATATTTTTTGCTTTAATCGACCAAGTGATCCAATAATCAAGGCAGCTTAAGACTGAGGTTACAAAAACTATGGCGCCCAGAATTAAAGCTAATATTTGAAAAGGTTGCATAATAATTTGAGAGGCAATGACAAAGAGCAGGAAAAAGATCTGTAAAAAAGTATTAAGCTTGCTGATAAATGTGGGTCTTGATTTAGGCTTTTCAACAAAATAGTTGTATAAGAATAAGCCAAAACCAATCATCACGTCCCTCATAATAACTACAGCGGTTAACCAGTAGGGAATAAGTTGCATGATATAAAGACTGATGAACAGTGAAATCAATAGAAATTTGTCGGCAATAGGGTCGAGAGTTGCGCCCAACTCTGATCTCCAATTATTCTTTCTTGCAAGAAACCCATCAAAATAATCAGAGATACCTGCAAGGGCAATTAAAAGTAACGAATAAAAATATTTTTCATTAGCCAGATAAACGACTATTGGTATTACTAAAATTATTCTGAAAATGCAGATTGCATTAGGTATATAAGAGAGTTTAAATTTAATTGCCATAAAGAATGCTCTAATACTAAAAGAATAATAAAATTGTTGATGTTAATATACAGTCTCTAATGATTATAGTCATGGCAAAACATTACCACTAAGAATAGTAATGAAGTCTAAAAACGAAAAACTTACCTACTCCAAATCTGGAGTTGATATTGATAAAGCCAATGACTTAATTGAAAACATTAAACCAATTGTTGCAAAAACCCTAAATGATAGGGTCATCTCTGATTTAGGTGGATTTGGCGGATTATTCGAGCTGGATATCAACGCCTATAAAAGACCTGTGCTTGTCTCAGGCACGGATGGCGTGGGAACAAAAGTCATGCTAGCTAAGCAATTGTCCTCTTTTGATCAGATCGGTATTGATTTAGTGGCTATGTGTGTGAACGATGTGATCACACTTGGGGCAAAACCGTTGTTTTTTCTAGACTACTTTGCCACATCAAAACTGAAGAACAGTGAAGCTACAAAAATAATAAAAGGGATAGCTGACGGTTGTATTCAATCAGAGATGGCATTAATAGGTGGCGAAACTGCAGAAATGCCTGGAGTGTATCAAGCCGGTGATTTTGACCTGGCTGGATTTTGTGTGGGTGTCGTTGATTATGAAAATATAATTGATGGAAAAAATATAAAACGTACCGATAGTATAATTGGCATATTATCATCAGGTCCCCACTCCAATGGCTATTCTTTAATTCGGAAAATTATTGAGCTTAATTCAAGTAACCTAGAACAGAAAATAGGCAATCGAAGTCTAGGTCAAGCTCTGATAGAACCAACAACAATATATTCTAGAGCTGTTAATGAAGTAAATAAGAACTTCGAAATAAATGGAATGGTCCATATAACAGGCGGTGGATTCAAAGAAAACATCGTAAGGATTTTACCTGACGATGTTAATGCCGAAGTTAATCTGGGATCCTGGAAACAGCCTGAAGTTTTTGACTGGATTGAGGAAGAAGGCAACGTTGATAAAGAGGAGATGTTAAAAACATTCAATTGTGGAATTGGATATATCCTAATTGTGGATAAGGAAACAACCACTGATGTTATTAAAGTAATTAATAATCTAGGTCACCAAGCCTTTCCTATAGGAGACATATCAGCAGGAAATAAAGAGGTAAGGTTAAATCCATGACAACAGGCCGTGACTCTCTAATGAGAGCTGTCTGTTTACTTTCTGGAAGTGGGACTAATTTACAAGCCATCCTAGATAATATCTCAGCAAAAAAAATTGAACTCGATCTAACTTCAGTTATTTCAGATAACCCAATTGCAATGGGCCTTGAAAGGGCTAGATCATCTGGGATTAAGACCGGTGTTATTGATTATAAATCGTATGCTAAAAAAGCAGACTACCACGCAGCTCTTAAAGAATATGTAGCCAATGAAAACCCTGATCTGATAATTCTAGCCGGTTATATGAGGATATTATCTGATGATTTCTGTGATACTTTTAAGGGTTCTATTTTAAATATTCACCCTTCTCTACTTCCAAAATATAAAGGCCTAGACACACACCAAAGAGTTATAAATGAAGGGGAAGCCTATCATGGCTCTAGTGTTCATTTTGTTATCCCTGAGTTGGATGAGGGTCCTTGTATTATTCAATATAGGCTAAAGATTAGTTTAACTGACGATGCTGAAAGTCTAAAAAACAGAGTTCAAAAGGGTGAATATAAGATTTACTCAGAGGCGATACGTCATTTCATCTTAGGAACAATCAAGATGGAGAATGATAAAATAATGTACAAGGGAGGACATTTAGTTAAACCGATACTTATCGAAGAAAACTAAGTTTTTACCAAGCAAGAAAATACTACTTAATTAGTTAATGCATGTACCTAATTGACTATCCCAAATCTTTGTTTCAGTTTCCTTATCTTTTTGATATGAGGTATGAGTTAATTTTTCAAGTCTTCCTTCAGCACTAAAATGCATGCCAATTCCATATTTTTTGCCGCTCCGGTAGTATTGTCTGTATCTTAGAGTGTCATTTTCATCAAACTCAATAGCAAACCCACAAAACCCGCCCATATAATCTTCACTTTCCGGGTGGAATATCATGGATTCATTTTTTGTGTAAGTTCTGTTTTTTTCTGGATCATTGAATCTACCAAAAATATCATAATCATCGTATTCTAGATTTGGTTTTCTTTGATGCAGATGGCTCGTTGGAACCTCTGCAATCCAATCAGTCAATCTAGGAATATAATAATCTTCATCAGAATCATCCTCCCCATACCAGTCATCTTTCTTATCCAAACGTAAGATGTTTTTCTCTATAACAAAGTTTCTGGCTAATTTCTCATGGGGCGAAAAGGAAATCATCTGACCAGATGGGTCATACTCCTCCTTGTATAACAAGATATTGGAGTCAAAAGGTGCCAACCTCATTTCTCGTTTAAGTAAGATGTCTTTTTTGAATATAAACCTAACGCGTGCTACATCATAAATTGGATCGGCAAAATTACCAAAGATGCCCACGCAATCGTATTCAATTGCTTTGATTTTGATTTTATTTGACTTGATAGTCTCGACAAACCTAAAGGTTTCTAATTGACTCTTTAGCCTTTTTATAATTTTTTGACTTTTATTGGCAGAATTGATTTTTTTTTGGATTTGTTGTTTTTGTACAGGTTCAATATCAAACATATCAAACTGTTCAACCTGGGTGGGATCTGGATGGTCATCACTTTCAGGTTTCTTGGTCATGGATTAGTTATGTCCTCGGCAAGGTTACTCCTTTTTGACCTTGATACTTTCCTGACCTGTCTTTATAAGATTCGTCGCAATCTTCATCTGACTCGAGAAAAACCATTTGAGCAACGCCTTCATTGGCATAAATCTTTGCTGGAAGTGGGGTTGTGTTTGAGAATTCTAAAGTAACATGTCCTTCCCATTCTGGTTCTAAAGGGGTGACATTTACAATAATTCCACATCGAGCATAAGTTGATTTTCCAAGACAAATCGTTAAGACATTTCTTGGGATTCTAAAATATTCGACGGTTCTGGCTAAGGCAAACGAATTAGGAGGAATGATACAAATATCAGACTCTACATTCACGAAACTACTTTCATCAAAGTTTTTAGGATCAACCACTGCTGAATTAATATTGGTAAAAACTTTAAATTCATTAGCGCACCTAACATCGTAGCCAAAACTTGAAGTTCCATATGAAATAAGTTCTTGATCACCATTTTTTCTAATTTGTACTTCAACGAAGGGCTCAATCATTTTGTGTTCCTTGGCCATTTGCTTGATCCAATTATCTGATTTTATCGTCATAGTTTTCGTCGAAATGTATAAGAAAAGAATTAAAATACCCTTGTAAATAGTATCATGCACTAAAAGTTTGATTGAGACTAGTTAGTCTAGGTGATTTGAATGCGTTTAAGTGAATTTATAGATTCTGGGATGAAAAAAATGATAAGCAGACCGTGGCTTCCGTTTGCTTTTGTCATTATCGTTTCAATTACATTTGCTAATTACTTAGATGACTTTGAGCTTGATGCGTCTTCAGACTCCCTCTTGTTAGAAAATGATGAAGACCTAAGATACTACAGAGGAATCAAAGCACGATATGGTGATGATGAATTCTTAGTTGCTACCTATAAACCCCTGCAAGATTTATTCGCAACTGAATCAATAGAGGACCTGAGACAGCTCAGAGATAAATTATCCAAAGTTAAAAACGTGGAATCTGTGGTAAGTATTCTTGATGTCCCTCTTCTCAAATCACCTCCAAAGAGCTTGTCTGAAATTGCCGATTCAGCACCAACATTCTTTAGCGAAGGAACAGATAAAGTTATGGCTAAGAACGAATTGCTGACGAGCACTCTGTATAAAAACCTCATCATTAGTGAAGACGGACAAACCACTGCCATCTTATTGAATTTAAAGATCAATCAGGTGCTCGAATCAATGATCGAGAAAAGAGATAACTTGAGATTAAAGCGGCTCTCCAATCCCCTAAATCAGGCTGAATTAGATGAACTTGAAAGTGTCAGTGAAGAAATAAAGATTTTTAGAAAACAAGAAAGAGGGGAAACCGCAGAACTGATAAAATCGATCCGAAATATTCTTAGTCAACATAAAGAAAAAGCAGAAATCTTTCTTGGGGGCGCTCCAATGATTACGGTTGATATGATCGACTTTATCCAGAAAGACATTCAGATCTTTGGTGCTGCTATTCTTCTTTTTCTCATTGTCGCTTTACTGGTTATCTTTAGAAACCCAAGATGGATGCTAATCTCGATGGCATGCTGTTTACTCGGTTTAATTAATATGACTGGTTTTTTAGGTCTAATGGGTTGGCCGATTACAGTCGTCTCTGCTAATTTTGTAGCCCTATTGCTTATTTTCAGTTTATCAATTTCTGTTCATCTCACAGTTAGATATAGAGAATTAGCATCTTTGAACCCAGATAAAGATCAATCTTGGCTGGTTCACAGAACGATGAAAGATAAGCTAGAGCCTTGTTTCTATACAACAATCACCACAATGGTGGGTTTTGGTTCACTTTTGGTTGCGGGCATAAAGCCAGTAATTGATTTTGGCTGGATGATGTTAATCAGCATGGGAGCCATATTTACTTTGGTGTTCTTATTTTTCCCAGCAGTATTGACCTCACTTAAGAAAATTGAAATTAAGAGGAGATCAGATTGGTCAAGAGGGATCACTAATGGCTTTGCTGAAATGGTGGTAAATCGATCTAATCAAATCCTCATCTTTTTTGTAATGCTGGCGAGTGTGAGTGTTTTTGGAATCACAAAACTTACTGCCGAAAATCAATTTATAAAAGCCTTCAAAGAAGATACTGAGATTTTCCAAGGCTTGACGGTTATTGATAATCAGCTTGGTGGAACCACACCTCTGGATATCATCATTGATGCTGATCCTGATTTCCAACAAATTGAAGTTGTCGATGATTTTGAGGATGAGTTCTTTGACGATGAGTTCTTTGACGATGAAGACACAGGCTACGATATAGGTGGCGATAGCTATTGGTATAATTCCTATCGATTGAAAACTATTGATTCGATACATGAATATTTAGAATCATTAGAAGAGGCAGGAAAAGTTGTCTCCTTCTCAACCACTATGGAAGTTCTAAAAACCTTAAATGATGATGAAGAAATTGATACTTTTTTTCTCTCACTGCTTTACAAAAAAGTGCCCGAAGATGTAAAAGAAGCTCTATTTGATCCTTACCTCTCTGATGATGGAAATCAACTAAGAATCTCATTTAGAGTATTTGAGTCGTACCCTGAGTTAAAACGCAATCAGCTCATAGAGCAAATTAAATCTGATTTGGTAGAAAAAACAGGCCTTAAACCGTCCCAGGTAAAATTAACGGGATTACTGGTGCTATACAATAATGTGCTTGAAAGTCTAATCAGATCTCAGATTTTAACCATAGGGGTTGTTTTCCTAGCCATCACTCTTATGTTTTTAGTCCTCTTTAGGTCCATCAGGTATGCTCTAGTCGCTATTGTGCCTAGTATTATAGCCTCGTCAGGAGTGCTTGGTTTGATGGGTTTGTTGAATATTCCACTCGATGTAATGACCATAACTATCGCTGCCATATGTATAGGAATAGGAGTAGATCACTCGATTCACTATATCCATAGATTTAGAGAAGAAATTGACAACAATGAGTCAAGAACCCAAGCAATTCAAAATGCTCATTCAAGCACAGGGCAGGCCATCTATTTCACTTCAATAATCATCATTGTAGGTTTTTCCATTTTGGGTCTATCAAATTTCATACCGACAATATACTTTGGAATATTCACCGCTTTCGCTATGGCAATTGCATTAATTGCCAATTTAACGTTGCTTCCAGTATTACTAATGAAAATGAATCGGGTAAACTGAAACCAGAGAGAAAAATTGAACAAAGAGAAAAAAAAGCTATTGGTCACGAATGCATTGCCCTATGCTAATGGCCCTATTCATATAGGCCACATGGTAGGATATATCCAAGCCGACATCTGGGTTAGATTTAAAAAAATGAAGCAACGAGACGTTGTCTATCTTTGTGCTAGCGATGCGCATGGAGCGCCCATCATGTTAAGCGCAGAAGAATTAAGCGTCGAACCAAAGGATTTAGCTGCAGAGTACACTAAACAGCATGCAAAAGACTTTACTGATTTCTTAATTAAATTTGATAATTATCACACCACACACAGCAAGGAAAATGAGGAATTAGTCAATGAAATATTTGCAAATCTAAAGGAATCAGACTGCATTGAGAAAAGAACAATTGAACAAGCTTATGATGAACAGGAATCTATGTTTCTGCCAGATCGTTATGTCCGAGGAACCTGTCCACAATGTAAAAGCTTGGATCAATACGGTGACAGTTGTGAAAAGTGTGGTGCCACCTATAAGCCCACTGATTTGATTGATCCAAAGTCTGCATTATCCGGTAAACCCCCTGTGTTAAGAGAATCAGAACATTATTTTATGAAATTAGAAAAATTTGAGTCTTTTCTCAAAGATTGGCTCAGTGGAATAGAACTACATGAATCGGTAAGATCCAAACTCCAAGAATGGTTTGAAATTGGCTTAAAAGATTGGGATATCTCTAGGGATCATCCTTATTTTGGCTTCAAAATCCCTGGCGAGGATGAAAAGTATTTCTATGTTTGGTTGGATGCACCTATTGGGTACTTGGCCTCGCTCAAGCATCTCTCTGAATGTGATCCAAAAATTAATTACGACGACTACTTTTCAGAAAAGAATGAATCTGAACTCGTTCATTTTATTGGAAAAGACATTATTTATTTCCACGCCCTCTTCTGGCCAGCTGTGCTCGAAGGTGCAGGATTAAAAAAACCTGACGCTATTTATGTGAATGGATTTCTGACAGTGAATGGAGAAAAAATGTCAAAATCAAGAGGCACGTTCATCAAGGCTAGAACATATTTAGAGCATAATAACCCAGAATATTTAAGGTACTACTTTGCTTACAAAACGAGCCCGGGGATAGATGATTTTGATTTAGACACAAAAGATTTCTTAAACCGAGTAAATTCAGATCTGGTCGGTAAGTGGATTAATATAGCCAGTCGTTCCTCCAAATTCCTAAATCAGCACTTTGGAGATAAATTAGGTGAAAATGTTGAGGAATCACTCTTAGAAGATTTTGAGAGCAGTGGTGATGAAATTTCTGACTTATACGATAAAAAAGAATTCGGTCAGGCCATGAGGAAAATTATGTTGCTTGCAGATCAAGCCAATCAGTATTTGGACCAAGAAAAACCTTGGGTATTGATTAAAGACGAAGAAAATAAAGATCGTGTTTTAAAAGTCTGCACAACCTCCATAAATCTATTTTTTAAGATCATGGTGATGCTGAAGCCAGTGGTTCCAAGTATCGCAAAGAGTGGTGAAAGTTTTCTTAATGTAGAGCAGACAGACTGGGATAGCATTAATACAAGACTTCTAAACCATCAAATAAGTGACTATAAGCCCCTGCTCACTCGCATTGAGAATGAAAATATAGAAGCCATGCTTGGATAAGAATAAGGAGATACAATGATAAATTTTGATGACTTTATAAAAACTGATTTAAGGGTAGCTCGCATAGTAGAGGCAGAAGATGTAATAGATGCTGATAAACTTCTCAAAATTACTGTCGACCTAGGAGACGAAGAAAGAACAATTTTCGCTGGAATCAAAGGTTTTTATAACCCAGAGGAATTAGTTGGAAAATTGATAGTCGTAGTTGCAAATCTTGAGCCTAGGAAAATGAGGTTTGGCGTCTCTGAAGGAATGCTATTAGCCTCTGGCGACGATGAGTCAGGGGTCTTTTTAATTTCACCAGATGATGGTGCATCTCCGGGACAAAGAGTAAGCTAAAACAAGTTAT
>CACPJA010000018.1 GCA_902634075.1 uncultured Gammaproteobacteria bacterium | reverse complement strand
AAGTGATAGGTAATTATAAATTTTTACCTGCTGTGGGAAGAGATAATTCTAGAAGAGGTAAGTTTATTTACAAATCAGGCACCACAGATGTTATGGCATGGGTTTTAGAATCTGCCACTGGAAAGAGATATGCGGACATAGTAAGTGAAAGGCTATGGAAGCCTATAGGCGCTGAAAACAATGCAGGTATTACTGTTGATGTATCTGGCTTTACCCTTGCAAGTGGAGGTATGTTCGCGTCTCTTAGGGACACAGCTAAAATTGGGCAGCTCATTTTGAATAAAGGGAAGGTAGGAGAGATCCAGGTGATTCCTGAAAACTGGATAAAAGACATCTCTAATCAGCCAGGCGATAATTCTATTGAAAGCTTAGGCGATCAAAGTATTGATCCTTATTATCGCTCATTTATTTGGGGCATAGGAGACGGAGAAGGGTCTCTTTTGGCAAGAGGAGTGCATGGGCAGTTTATCTATATTTCGCCAAATTCAGGAGTTGTAATTACTATATTCTCAACATGGCCAAATGCTGATGGCGGCATTCTGGGAGTAGGCCTAGATAGTACTATGAGCATTATTGAAGCAATAAAAAATTCTATCTAATTTACTAGAATGATTTTAGAAGTGTTTTGATGTTTGAAATGATATTGGGGTTGCCTTTGAAGCTTTTAATTGATTCATCTGGTTTGTTCCAGTTATGAGCTGAATCTGTAAAGAAATTAGAATCTATTTCAACCCAGCTAGAGTCATCAAGAGTTCCAGTCTTAATATAAACAATATGAGATAGTTCTTTTGCATAACTTAAGATACCTGATCCACAGCTTTCACAAAAACCCCTTCTTATATGAGACCCAGATGAGCCCTTGCTTTCGAAGTATTTTGGTTCACCTTCGAGATCGAGATACTTTTTAGGTAAAAATAAAATGGTTGCTTTACCCGATCCAGTTGTACGTTGACAATCTTTGCAATGACAATGATGAGCTGAAATAACTTTTTCCTTTGGAAAAGAATAAGAAATTATCCCGCATTGACACCTACCAGTTTGATTTTGTTCCATGACCATTCTATCGAGTCATATTTTGCTAGCTATTAAAAATAAATTTATGTTCAGCAATATATTCTTCTAGTGACGTTGGTTGTTGCCCCATTAGCTCACTATAGGTGTCAGTTTTGTCCTCAATCCCACCCTCAACAATACCTTGAAAGAGATCAATTACTGAATCAAGATGCCATTGATTTGTTAAAAACTTAGATAGAATGTCTTTATAGGCAGCCATAGGCATATCAACATAATCTATCTTTCTTCCAAGTACATTTGAAAATTTTTCAGCAACGTCATGAAAAGATAATATTTCAGGCCCGGTAATAGAATAGTTCTTCGATGCATGACCCTCTTCCGTTAGAACTTTTGCAAGAACTTTGCCAACATCTCTGGTATCAATCATGCCAGTCTTTCCGTCACCCATTGGAAGAAATATTTTGTCTTGTTCCTTAATAGTGCCAGCTGAGGAGAGAAGATTTTGCATATAAAAATTAGGCTTGATCATAGTCCAGTCAAGACCAGATGCTTTTATATAATCTTCAGATTCTTGATGGAGTCTAGGTATTGGGCTAGTAGCATCTGGCGTTGCTTCTATAGAAGAAACTTTCACAATGCTCTTAACACCTGATGCAACAGACATATCGACTATTTGTTTTTCTAGGGATAGTTGATCCTCAGAATTAGGTAGCAATATTAGTACTGTTTCAATATCAGCCATTGCTGATTCAAGTGAGTCTTTGTCTTCAACTGAACCTAAGATTACGTCAGCGCCGATTTCTTTAAGATCATTTTCTTTTTCAGGGTTTCTTATTAAAGCCCTATAGCTTGCGCCTAATTTAAAAAGCTCATTAGCTGTTGCAGAACCTGATTTACCTGTCGCCCCTGTTATTAGAATCATTGTTTAACTCCCTATTTATCTTGTTAATTATTAAATCGTGAAAATATGCAACTCCAGTCTCATACTTAGTGCTGAGAGGTCCTGAAGTGTATATGCCTGTTTGTAAGTTATGTTGAATTTCAGGAATTAACTCTTGATCTTCTAAGCTTACTTCTAATTGATATTTGCCTTCATTATTTTCAAAGTCATCATACGAAATATCTGGAGGTCTGAAAAGATTATAAATTACTCTACACCACTTGGGTCTGAGCGGATCAATTCTTTGGTACACTATTCCCCGCCCATAGATATTAAAAATGAAGTTAGGAAAGTGCCAGCCAAAACTACCAGGTTGATCGCTCCCTCCTTTTTCAGGAACACTATGAATACTGCAATCATGACTATTAAGTAGTTCATATTCTTCCCAAATAACATCTCTATTAAGTTGAGGGTGAACACTTGGGATATGGTATCCCTCTTGATAATTATCTACATAAGTTTTCCAATTAGCATGCACATCAAATTTAAGTTCATTATGAAATAAAAAATCATCACTATATTGATCACCAACTACGTTATTAAATGGCCCTAACCATTCTATTAAAGACTTCGGCTGAGAAGATAGGTTAATAAAAACTAAGCCATATTTTTCTTCAATATTAACCGGATAGAGTGAATGATCATTATGATCAAAACTATCTGAGCCGTGAAATTTTGGGGGGTTAGATAACTGACCCTGGAGAGAATATCGCCACCCATGATAAGGGCAAACTAGTTGTTTACAATTCCCTGACTTCCTTAATTCAACTTTGGAAGCACGATGACGACAAATATTATGAAATGCTCTAAGTATATTATCCTTACCTCTTACTAATACAATTGGGAATTGGGCTACATCAGTTGTAATAAAATCACCTTGTTTGGATAGTTGCTCAGATCTAGCAACCCATAGCCATTCTTCTTTAAAAATACACTCAACTTCTTTAGCAAAAATAGCCTCATCATAATAGTAATGAGATTTAAGAGTAGTTGTTCTATTCATAGCATTAATATTAAATAAGTCTTATATAGATATGTTCTATAATATTTTCATACTATCTACAAACTAAGGAGACAACCATTAAATTAGAAAATAAAATTGCATTAATTACAGGCGCTTCAACTGGCATTGGCAAAGGAGTAGCTGAGACATTTGCTAAAGAAGGCGCAACTGTAGTTATTAATTACCCAAATGAAAGTGAACAGAACAATGCAGATGAAACCTTAACAAAGATAAAAGCTGTTTCGCCTAACTCAAAGACTCACATGGCTGATGTTTCGAATGAAGAAGATGTTGTTGGCATGATTGAAAGAATTAAAGATGATTTTGGAACAATTGATATTCTTGTAAATAATGCAGGTATTGTTACCACTGCACTTGTTCATGAAATGAAAAGCTCAATGTGGAATGAATTATTAGCTGTTCATCTAAACGGAACATTTATGTGTACTCGAGAAGCATTAAAAATAATGTATAAGAACAATTATGGAAGGATTATAAACACAGCTTCACAGTTGGCATCCAAAGGACATGATGGATTAGCACATTACACAGCAGCAAAAGGAGCAATCATCTCATTTACAAGATCATTATCACTAGAAATTGGAGATAAGAACATAAGAGTAAATTGTGTCGCACCAGGTGCAACAGACACAAGAATGTTATCTGAATTACCAGCGGAAAGGATAGAAGAAATAAGGCAAACTATTCCCAAAGGAAAGATAGCTAATATAGATGAAATAACACCAGCATACTTGTTTCTAGCATCCAATGATGGAAATCACTTTGTAGGCCAAACTATTAGCCCTAATGGAGGCGATCTATTCCTATAGAACCTAATGTTATTATAATATATATAATAACATATCTAACTGATATATAAGTAATAATATATATATACATAATAGTAATTGTATTATATAGTATGCTATATGTATGAATATAGTCTCAGATGTACTAAATCTTAATTTTATTGAATCAATAGAGCTTAAAGACAAGCCATATTTTATAAAGTTTTCTAAATATCCCGGATTAAGGATTAAAGTAAATCCAATGGGTCGAATTTCTTATCTTACCTACGGCAGGATCCATTTTGGAGGTAACCCAAGAACAATTACACACGGTACGACTAAAACATTATCAATTGATGAAGCTCTTGATAAACATTTTAAATGTATCAGTCTCCTTCAAAAAGGCCTTGATCCTAATTTAATAAAAAAATCTAAAGCAAAACAATATGCTCTTTCAACAGACTTTGTTTCTATTGCAAAAGAATTTATAAATGAGAAAGAATCTAAAAAAGAATTTTCTGAAAAATATAGTGAATATTCACAGACATATTTATTAACTAAAAAATTAAAAAAGTTTCATAAATTTCAGATCAACCAAATAAATAAATCTGATATTAAAGTCTGGTATGACGATAATGCAGATACTCCAGCATCTAGACATAATGCATTAAGATTAATGTCATCAATATTTTCATATGCTATTACAAGGAATCTTGTGGAAAGTGCTGTAAATCCAACAAAATCATTTTTTACTGGCGAAAACATCTATAAACCCCAAACAAGAGATAGGCAGCTAGGTCTTGATTCAGAGGTTCCAAAGTTTATTTATCAAATTTGGGATCCTTTAAAAGAAAACAAGGTAGATCGATTAACTAGAAATGCTATTTTTTTATTATTAATCACTGGATTAAAAAAGTCAGATGTTCTTAATATGCGTTGGGAACAAATCCATAGTGATAGTTATATCAAAATTGATAAAAATAAAATTAATCAGATTATTCCAATTACCGAGAGTATTAAATGTGTTTTAGACGACTTAAAAAGTTATCAGGAAGATAATATAAGTCTTATCGGAATGGATTACATATTTTTTAATAAAAAAACAAATAAACCCATAGAAAATTTAAGGAAAAGTTTTATTAAATATTCTAAAGACTTAGATTGGGTAGTTTATCCAGAAGCCATAAGAAAAACATTTGCCAATATTTGTGACAGGACAAATATCCCAAGATCACATTTCTATCAGTTACTTGGTCTAAAGAAGGCCTACAATCCTTATGAAACTAATCTAGATACAATTGACAATATATCGTACTTAAAGAAATCTCTTGAGTTGGTTCAAGATGAGATTGATAAGTTAGCCCCCATGCTAATACCTGGACAAATGACTAAAATAAAAGACTTTCTATATAAATAACGTACGTTACGTATGCTATATTAAATATAAATATAAATAATATAATAAGCTATTGATATATATAGATATAATATAGAACACTATAATAAACTAATATTCAACAACTGACCTTATTGATTTACCTTCATGCATTAAATGGAAAGCATCATTTATGTCCTCTAAGGGCATTTTATGTGTAATCAAATCGTCTATATTAATTTTTCCATCCATATACCAATCTACTATTGTCGGAACATCTGATCTTCCTCTTGCTCCTCCAAACGCCGAACCTCGCCATACTCTTCCAGTAACAAGCTGGAATGGCCTTGTTGATATTTCTTGTCCTGCTCCTGCTACACCTATAATTACAGACTCACCCCAACCTTTGTGACAGCACTCAAGGGCTTGTCTCATTGTTTCTACATTTCCAATACACTCAAATGAATAATCTGCTCCACCACCAGTGAGGTCAATAATGTTTTCTACAATATCTTCAGTTTTAGTAGGATTAATGAAATCTGTCATACCAAATTTTGTTGCTAGTTCAGTTTTATCCTCGTTTATATCTATGCCTATAATCTTGTTAGCGCCTACCATTTTGGCTCCTTGTATAACATTCAATCCGATTCCACCTAGGCCAAATACTACAACATTAGATCCAGCTTCAACTTTTGCGTCATAAACAACAGCACCAATACCAGTTGTTACTCCACATCCTATGTAACAGACTTTATCAAATGGTGCATCGTCTCTAATTTTAGCTACTGCTATTTCAGGCATTACACTAAAATTAGAAAATGTAGAGCAGCCCATATAATGAAACACTTCTTTGCCATTATGTGAAAACCTAGATGTTCCATCTGGCATTAAACCTTGTCCCTGAGTTTCTCTGATTGATTGACATAAATTAGTTTTTGGGTTGAGACAAAAATTACACTCTCTACATTCTGGAGTATACAAAGGAATTACATGATCACCTGGCTTGACGCTTGTAACACTGTTTCCAACTTCGACAACAACTCCAGCTCCTTCATGACCAAGTATTGCAGGGAAGATGCCTTCAGGATCATCACCAGATAATGTAAAAGCATCTGTGTGACATACTCCTGTTGCCTTCATTTCTACTAATACCTCATTATCTTTTGGGCCTTCTAAATCAACTTCTTCAATAATTAAGTCACTTGCGGCTTTAATTGCTATTGCGGCTTTGGTTTTCATAATTTCTCCTCTGTCTCAATCTATTAAGCATAATCAGTATCATATTGATAATCAATCAGGTGAGGATATTAGATTATTGTTAAACCCTATTGTAAGCTATCAAATCTAAACTAAGGCAAAAGAGAATATGCATAGATCTTTTAGGGAAATATTAAATATCCTTGATGATAAAGGAAGTCTAGTTCGTATAAAAAAGGAAGTTGATCCTAAATATGAAATGGGCGCAGTTATGAAGCAGCTTGAAAAAGAAGGCAAGGCTTTTCTGTTTGAAAATGTTAAAGGATCAAAATATCCAGCTGTTGGTGGATTATTCACTTCAATGGATAGATACGGACTTATATTTAATGAAGATGCTTCTGAGGAATTCACATATGACCAAGCTGGCCAAAAAGTATTGGAAGGGGTCGCAGATCCAATCGCTTCAGTTGTAAAAGACAATGGCCCAGTTATGGAGGAGATCCTAAGAGACGACAAGATTGATTTACTATCTATGCCTGTTCCTACTTTCTTTGAATTAGACACTGGACCATTTATTACCGCAGCTGTGGGTATATTTAGAAAACCTGATGGCAATATCAATGTGGGATTTTATCGGTGCTTAATTGAAAACAAGAACCACATCTTAATTAATGCCAGTGGACTAAGTGATTTACGAAAGAGTTATAACTGGCATAGAGAAGAAGGGAAGGAAATGAACGTGGTGATGGTATTAGGTGCACCTCCTGCTTTATTAATGGCTGCAGCTTCAAAATCACCTGATCATGTCTCTGAATTAGATGTAGCTGGAGGAATGATTGGCAAAGGCGTTAAGGTTGTTTTAGGGCCTGACAGTGGCCTACCAATCCCTATAGATGCAGAAATGGCCTTTGAGACAAAAGTTGATTTGAATAATATGGTTGAGAATACGCTCGGGGAGTTTGGTGCACAGTATGGCACTGAGCACGCGCCGATGTGTGAAGTCACATCCATCTTAAAACGAAAAGATTCAATGTTTTATACATTAATGGCTGGAAGAGCTAAAGAGCATAATAATTTGGGCTACCTAACTGTTTATGGAATGTCTACAATGCTAAAAAACAGAATCAAAGACACTTTTCCCTGTGTCAGTAATGTTGAAATTCATTTTGACACTAAAATAGGACCTTTGATGCATGTGGTGATAGCGATCAATAAGTCATCAGATAGTCAACCTGCAGATATTATCAAAGAAACTTTTGAAATTAATATGGGCTCTTTTAATTTAGCTTGGATGGCTAAACGTGTCATTGTGGTTGATGATGATGTTGACCCATCTAATATGGACGATGTCGAATGGGCAACGTGGACTCGGATGGGTAGAGCAGAAAAAGTACACCTGTTTTCAAATTTTGTAACCTGGGAGATTGATAGGGCAGCATTGCCTGATAAAACCTCATTAAGAGTGGGGATTGATGCGACTAAGGACATGGATTATGTGGAAGATTTAATCAGACCAATTGTTCCCGGTATTGATAATATAAAGCTAGAAGATTACCTGGATTAACCAAGGGGAGTAAATAAATAATGGATCCATATTTAGCAGTAGGACTTCAGACAAAAATAAAGCATGTCACTTCTCGAGAAGAGGTTAAAAGAAACCTCAATCACATTGGTAACATGATTGATATGGTCACCCACATGTGTTCCCTAGAACTCCCAGTCAGACTAATTGCATTAGGTGAGGGAGCCATCCAAGGATTTGTTGATGAGATATTAGACATGGATCAATCTGATTATGCCAAAACGATGGCTGCTGAGATCCCCGGATTTGAAACAGACTTTTTAAGTGAATATGCAAAAAGTAAGAACACCTTTATCATAGGACAACTCAAAGAGAAGCTTCCTGAATATCCAGACCGTTTTTTTAACACGGTTTTTATCATCGATGATAACGGTGAAGTAATATATAAGCATCATAAGAACATCGTGGTTTTTGTAGAGCATTCAACCACACCTCATGATGTCTATGATCAATGGGTTGAGCAGCATGGAGATACTCTCGAAGCGTTTTTCCCTGTTGCAAAAACTAAGATTGGCAATATAGCGGGAACTGTAGGCGTAGAAGGCTCTTTCCCAGAATCATTCAGAGCATTTGCTCTTAATGGAGCAGAGATTCTTTATAGAGCCTCTTTGCCTGAGCCTTGGGTGTCTAGAGAAATTTTTGAGGTACAAAATAGATCTAGAGCTATTGATAATACTTGCTATATGATTGCCCCCAACTCTGGTTCGTTGATTATGCCGGGTAATGATGGTGAAGATCCAACAATAATAGATGGCGCACTTGGAGGGCGTTCTTCCATTGTTGATTATAAGGGGACAATATTAGCATCAAATAATATAGTTGGAGATAGCTATATTGCTTCTGAAATAAATATTGATGCACTAAGACATTATAGGGAAAACGCACGCTTCCAAAATTGGATTCCCTACCTTAAAACTGAAATCTTTAGCAAGATGTATGACCAAGAAATTTGGCCAAAGAATCTTCCTCCAATGAACCACGAGGACGCAGGAAAGGTATTTAAAAAGACCATTAAAAAATTAATAAAAAAAGGTACATACACCGCAAAATCAAAAAAATAGATGTTCCCATCTAACTTTAAACCTCTGGGTGAATTCAATTTATCAAGGATTGGAGGTGATAATGACGGGGGCTATCTAGTAGAGTCAGCATCAATAGAAAAAACCGAAGCTCTCATCTCCATGGGTATTGGTAAGAATTGGCAATTCGAAGAAGATTTTATCTCTAATAAAGCTATTGAAATTCATGCCTATGACCACACTGTAAGAGGCGCTTTTTGGCCAAAGTTTTTCATCAAAAGATTCTTAAGTGTTTTGATTGGCAGATTCAGCGCACCTTATAACGCCGTAACGACCTATAAGAATTTTCTAAGCTTTTTTAAAGATAGAGCAGTTCTATTTTTTGAAAAGATTGGTTCTGAAGAAGATGGCGCCACTAATTTAAAAAAAACAATACAGCGAATTAAAGGCGAACCCATTTTCTTAAAAATAGATATAGAGGGCTATGAGTATCAAATCCTTGATGAAATAATTGTAAATTCAGCACTTTTATCAGGGATGGTTATCGAGTTTCATAAGGTTTCAGAACATATTGATGAAATAAGAAGCTTCATTGACGCTTTTGAGCTTGAATTAGTTCATATTCATCCAAACAATAATAGAATTGATGAGCAAGGTAATCCTAGAGCAATAGAAATGTCATTTGCTAGAGAGCCTAAGAAAATAAGCGAAACGGTTAATTTACCTCACCCGTTAGATCAATTAAATGTCCCAAGAAAGGAAGCAGTAAACTTAAGATTTATCAATTCCTAGTTGAATTAAAACCATATTTGCTGCTGATTTTTCAATATCCTGTCTTATCGGTTTGCCGTTTTTATAACCAACTTCTGCAAAAAAACCATCAATCCTGCTGTGTGAACATAAAGATTCTAATCGATCGGCAATTATTTGATTATCTTTAGACTCAATATTAATTTCAGCTTCAATCATATTGCCTTTATATAAAACTTTTATCTTTTCTAAATTGACTAGGTTTCTCCACCAAATAAATGGTCGATCTGTCACACAGCTAAGCCTACCTTCGGGATTTTCAAGATAACTCACAGGGATGGAATAATTCTTACCAGTTTTTACCCCTTTGAAATTTAAGACAAGTATATTTGCACTTATTAATCCATGCAGAAATGACTTTGATATTGCAATCGTAATTGGGTTTATAAGTCTCCAAAACATGATTAATGATTAACTAATTTCTTTTGCTTTATCAATGCGACTTTGAACTGATTCACTCACCTCATAGGGTTCCCAATCGTCTGGAGCAGTATAGACCCCCATTTCAATCATCTTGTTGACTTGGTGCTTAACGAGCTCTAACTGATTTTCTTCTGTAAATGGAGGTTCATCCATACAAAGGTTTCTTGGGTATATACCGCCCTTAGACATCATTGCATCATAAATGACTTTATATTCCTCAACCCTCATATCCTTTGCTAGATTCTGCCATTGCCCTCTAACACGAAAGTCTCTAAGCCCATCGATATTGATGATTCCACTAACAAGCGCTTCACCACCGCTAAGATACTCAGAAATGATTTGACCACGATAGTCAATTATTTGGCTTCTACCATTGCTCATTTTGAAATCATCCATCCCAGGCATATAAATTCCTCCAATATTTGGAGCTACCACATAGCAGGTATTGAAGATCGCATGAGATTGATTTTGTATCTGGTTCATTTTATTTCCCATCCAGGGTTCTGGGTATTGAGATCTGTAAATAACCTCGGCACCATTTAATGCAAGACCTCTTGCTGCCTCAGGGTAACTGCCTTCGGCACAGATTAAAGTGCCAATATTTCCTATCTCTGTTTTGGCAACTGGGTAGAGGACATCAAGTAATTTTTCTGGATCGTCACCGTATTTTTCGAGGTATAGATTCCAAATATCACTGGGCGCAGTATTTGTTTCTCTTTGATAAAAAGAAGTTTTAATATGTTGGTGAATAACATCTCCGTTCGGGTCAATCATAAAAGCAATATTAAAAATTCTGTCTTTCATGATGTCCGGAGCTGTGGCCACCATCTGAGCTATAAGATAAATATTGAACTGCTTGCAAATTTCACCTAGAAACTCTGTTTCCTTGCCTGGGATTTCAGGGACTACATCTCTGGCAATTCTTATGTGCTCGTCACCCCCGCCTAAACACCAGCCACCTATACCTCCTTCAGAGATAGTTACTAATCGAACAGGAAGGTCCAAGCTACAATTCCATACGGAATATCCAATACTAGTTTGTAGACGCTCAAGGTCTTTCCAATAGTCATCAATACTCGTCGCCATATGCGACTCATTTTGTATACCCACAGCTGTATATTGAAGTGTCATAATTTACCCCTTAGTTGAATTACTAAAAATAATCCCTTTAACTTGGTACTATTTATTCTTTATTTATAAACAATATTATAGTCCTTAATCAATCTACAAATCCAAATGAGGTTTCAATGAATCAACCACCAATAAATCAAAACACACAGAAACAAGAGATACTGTCCTTTTCACAGATACCAGCAAGCTCATATAAAATTTTCTTTATTTGTTTAATTGGCGTAACTTTTGCGAATTTAGATCATTCAATTTTTATTTTGGTAAGTGAAAAATTTCAAGAAGATTTTGGATGGAATCTAACAGATGTGGGTTGGTACGTAGCGATAACATTTTTTATTTCAGGAATACTATGTACTCAAGTTGGAGTTCTTACTGATCGCATCGGTAGAAAAAAATCATTATTAATCTCAACATTTTTAACTCCCATTTTTGTTGGTTTTTTAGCAATTGCTCCTAATACGTTGTCAGTTTTGATTGCTAGAACTCTTGGTTTTACTGCAGCAGGAGCACAATCTCCTATTACACTTACGACAGTAACTGAATCTTCTCCACCAAGATTTAGAGGTTTGTTTACAGGCATTTTGCAAATAGGTTTTCCGTTAGGCTGGTTTTTTGCGTCAATATTAGTAGTTTTTATGATTGATAATTTAGGCATAAATTGGAGATACACATTTCTTTTAGCCTTCTTATTTGTCCCTTATGGTTGGGTTATCTATAAGTATTTACCAGAATCAAAAGTATGGCTTGAAGCTCAAAATAAGAAAACTGAGAACGAACCTAAGGTCAGTACTTTGGTTTTATTTACAGAAAAGTACAGAAAGAAATCGCTACTCTTATTTTCAGGCCAATTTCTTTATGCTTTTGCCTATGGGAGCACGTTAATGTTGGTTCTGTATTTTACGCAAGCAAGAAATTGGGAGATTGTGGATGCTATCAAGATAGTTGGGCTTTCATATGGCATAGGATCTTTTGGCTATATAGCCGCTGCAATTGTAGGGGAGTTTTTATTAATAAGAAGGAATACTATTATTTTATGGGCGCTGCTAGGAGGCCTAGCTTTTATTTATTTAATATGGATGGCTGATTCTTGGAATAAGGTACTGATTAGTTATGGGTTTATGACTTTATTTTTTTATGGCGCTTATGCTGTGATGGCAACCTTTATTGCTGAAAATTTCCCAGCAGAAGTTAGAGCAACAGGAGCCAGTTTTTGTGGCACATTAGCGATCAACTTAGGTTTTGGCTTAGGACCTTTGGCTATAACCTATGCAGCTACTAATTATGGTTGGAATATGGGATATACAATAGTGGGGATTATACCAATAATCGCTGCGGCTCTTATTTTTCTATTCTTAAAGCCTGTACCAAGAGAGGATGTTTTTTAAAGTCTAGGCCTCTATATATCTTTCAAAGTCACACGTGTAATCATGGAAGGTGTGATTGGGTTCATAGGCAAATGGTCTCCATCCCAAATGCTCATAATCACCTACGAGGGATGTCGGCTTAATCAACCCCCCAGTCTGCACAACAGCACCAAAGTTTTGTCTATTTCTAAACATCATAGGATCCCAACCATGATACATATACATCATGTTAGGTCCCATAGCTGAGGTGACATGTGCTTGCGCTATGAATGAGCCTGCTTTACTGAAAACTTTAATTAGATCACCGTCATCAACCCCTTTATTGCTTGCATCATCAGGGTTTACATACACATCAGGCTCACCCCTTTGAAGGCTAAGAAGGAAACTGTCGTCTCTCCACATACTATGGATCCCATGACGAGCATGTCCCATTAACATTTTCATAGGGTAGCCTTCATTAACCAAGGCATCTTTATGACGTGGTAAAACTTCATCAAATTCAAAGAACCAATCATGATCGATATAGAACTGTTGGCGGTGTGTTAGTGTTTTGTAGCCAATTTTCTCATTTACATTGTCCCAGATTTCAGAATAGTAAGGTGATTCCTTGGTATGAACTGTTGTTTCTGATCCTTTATTTCTTAAAAAGCCTTTTTCAGCAAGCTCGTCATAAGTGACATTTTGGATGCCACTGGAATTATCAAGAAGAAACTGAATTACATCCTTAACAGATTTGATCGTTCCATCGCTGGTAAAGTCATCATGGAATTTTTTAAAGTCTCTTTTAAAAGGAACACCAACAACATTATCATCAATCGGTTGTACATCTCTTGCCTTAGCTCTTATGGATATTGCTTTTGCCAGTCTTTCATAGGCAGTCCAATCATCAACAGACTCGCCAAGTGGTTCTACGGCTTTATCTATAACTTGCATAAACGGAGTTCTGGGCTCTAAATGAAAATCATGTCGTTCATAATGATGAGCAATTGGTAAAACATAATCAGAGTACATTGCAGTTGTACCCATATCGGTTGCAAAAGTCACAATCGTATCTAGTTTTCCGAATGCATTTTCTCTCCAATGCTGACCCGAGGATCTCCAACTGGCAGCATTAGTGCCAGAAAACATTCCCATTTTCCAAGGGACCTTCGAGTAATCAGGGAACCAGCCTTTATCAACTGATTCCTGAAAATATTTATCATATTCTTCAGCAAGTTCTTCGCCATAAACGTCTTTATTTAATTCTTTCATGTTGCCATGAACATAATCCCATCTAGATAGGGTAGCTACTCTAAAAGCAGCAACAGGGTTTCTCATCGCGAAAGGAAAGACTGCGTCGTCTTTAGCTAAATTTGTTATCGTAAGTCCGCCACCTTCTTTACCTGTATTGCCTGTTAGACACAGTAATAAAAATAGAGCTCTTTGCAGTAAATCACCGTGTAGGTATTTAGAAGCACGATAACCAGCATAGATCATGCTGGGTTCAGCTTTAGCAAAAGTTCTTGCTACTTCTCTAATGACTTCAGCATTAATCCCTGTAATCGGCTCAGCCATCTCTGGCGTGTGATCTAAAGCCCTTTGTTTGGTTAACTCGAAAACCGTTGTAACCGCTACAGGACCATCTTTAGTTTCAATAACCCATTCTCCCTCCAACGCTGGATCTAGTTCTCCAAGATCTATTGAGGGCATTGGAGGTATAAGATGTTCTGGTGTGCCTGGAGGAGGAGGTGGCGGAGTTCCAGTCCCTGGCGCTGCTTGAAGGCTATCAGTGGCTTGGTCCCAAATATAAAAGAGATTATTTTTAGCGTTTGGGTCATCAACCATGTCTATTTCTCTAATGTACTTATAGTTGTCTTTTCTAACCAGAAAAGGAAGATCCGATTGCTCTTTTATATAGTTTTCGTCGTAACTTTTATCATTTAGTATGGTGTGAACCATGGCCATTGCTAAAGCAATATCACTGCCTGGTTTAGGATTTAGCCATTTGCTGGAATGCATTGCTGTTGCATTAAAGTCAGGAGTAATAGTAATAACTTCAGTGCCATTGTATTTTGCTTCCCAAAAAAAGTGAGCATCAGGAATACGCGTAACAGCCGGATTACAGAACCAGATGAGACAACACTTTGATTTATAAATTTCTGCCATGGTATTGCCTAAAGTCACATGACCATAGGTAATTTGAGCACCTGAAAAAAGATCGCCCACACCTGCAAATGCTTCTGGCATCTGCACCCCGCTCACATTTGCAAATCTGAGTATGCTGGCATATGAAGCTCTTTTCATAACCATTTGAGTGCCTAATCCGCACGTTACTGACTCAGGACCATGCTCGACGGTGTAATCAAGAAACTTATCTGCTATTTCCAACATTGCTTGATCCCAAGAAATCCTCTCCCATTTACCTTCCCCACGCTCAGTGTTCTCTTTTCGTTTCATTGGGTATAGGATTCTTTGTTTGCCATACATATATCTTGAATGACTCAGACCTTTTTGGCAGCCTCTAGGGCCATAATCTGGAGCATCGCTTGAAGCTCCATATTCTCCCTGTTGTTCCTCTCTCCAAACTACTCCATTTTTGACAAAAACATTAAAAGCACATTGGCCGGTGCAATTTGTTCCATGAGTTGAATGGGTAACGCTATCCCATGTCCATTTTTTTCTAGCTAGGTCTTCCCAGGCCCTATAGGGTTCAGTTGATTGAGCAATAATTGACGATGAATAATTAAGTGCCGCTGAGGTGGCTGCGGCAGAGCCTAAAATAAATTTTCTTCTGTTGGTCTTAAAGCTATTTTCCATAATGTTAATGTACCATAAAGATATTCTAAGCGTCATGTTGCCCAGGCAACACCAGAACTTTTCCACTAGCTTGCCCTATGGCGAATTCAACTAAATTCATTCTGTCATTGCCAAAGAAGAGTTGTTTATCCACGACCATAGTCGGGCTGCCATAACCCCCTTTACTGATAAGCTCTTCACAGTTAGATTTAATTATTTGATCCTGAAGATCATTCTGTATAGATTCTGCAAATGCTTCTATATCCATATCCAATTTTTCAGCAATATTTATTAATACTTCATCGTTTGATATATCTGCAAGGTCAGTAAAAAATGCTTTGAACACTTCCGAACTATAATCGACAATTTTTTCTTCAGATAAGGCAAAAAAAGCTCCACGAGATGCTTTCAAAGAGACACGATGGTCTAAGTTCTTATGCTCTTTAATATCGAGACTGCAATAAGATGCCCAGTCTTGTAAATCTTTTTTCTTATAGTTTGCAATATATTCTGGGCTTTCTTTTTTAGGTTTATTTAATGCCTTACTTACTATTTCTAAATTAATAGGTTTCCACACTATAAGAGAAGCAGTTCTTGTAGTTGTTTGTATAAGCCTTTTATAGCCTAAATAAGTCCAAGGACAGCTATAATCAAAGTAAAATTCAACGCTAATTTGCTTATCATTCGTCATGATTTTTTCTCAATTCAGTTTTTAAAACTTTGCCACCTGCATTTCTGGGAATCTCGTTAATAAATTCTATGATTTTTGGCACTTTTATTTTTGAGATTTCCTGTTCACAAAAAGATCGAATCTCTTCAGCATTCCCTTCACTAGAACTTGTCGTGACGATATATGCCTTTATGGCTTCGCCCCATTTTTCATCTGGTATCCCAATCACTGCAGCATCTGAAACATTTGGGTGTTTGAATAAGACTTCTTCGACTTCTCTTGGGTAAACGTTAATGCCGCCTGATATAACCATATCTTTTTTACGATCAACAATATATAAATAGCCTTCTTCATCCTGTCTGGCCATATCGCCAACTGTCAGCCACCCATCATTTAAGGCCTCTTTGGTCTCTTCAGATCTTTTCCAATAACCATTGAAAAGGTAGGGACTGGTTGAAAATAATTCTCCTACCTCATCAGCTTCACAATTCTTACCAGAGTCATTGAGTATTTTGATTTCTGTACATGGAAACGCCTGACCAACACACTGCTGTTTTCGAAGTTGATCATCTGGTCTTAGATTAGAGATAATTCCACCTTCTGTTGAACCATAAGTTTCATGAAGCAGGCCATCACCAAATTGATCTACTAATTGTTCTTTAATTTGTTGAGGCAGTGCAGCCGCATTAGAAATGATAGTTTTTAATTGATGTTTTGAGCCTTTTTCAAGAACTGCCTTCTCAAGAGCAAGTATTCCATGGAAATGGGTTGGCACTCCAAAAAAACCAGAAATATTTTCGTCTACAAAAGTTGTTAGAATCCGCTCAGGATCGAATTGATCCATGATCTCTGCATACCCACCAAAAAATATAGGAGCTAAGGAAAAAATCATTCCAGCACCATGACACATTGGGGCAATGGCTAAAAAACGATCATCTGGAGAGTAGCAACCATACTCAACCGCCATGCCAAATAAAGTAAGAATTCTTGATCTATGTGGCACGAGAACCCCTTTAGGTTGTCCTGTTGTCCCTGAAGTGTAGGGGATAGTAAATACATCCCATTCCATTACTATAGGTCTATCTGCTATGGGTTTACTGCGACTAATCCAGTCTTCGAGCTCATCGTTAATGGTCACAATCTTTTGAACGGTAGAAAACTCACTTTCGCTTAGAAATTTTGATGATGTTTCATCCACAAATAAAATCATAGCCTCAGAGTCATTGCATATAGCAACAATCTCATTGGCCGATAATTTAGGATTGATCGTTGCTATAGGGATCCCAGCTTGTGATGATCCCAATACAATCTCCATGTATTCAATTGAATTAGAGGCAACAATAGCGACATGACCTTTTTCTTCTTTTAGATTAGCTAATAGAGCTGAAGAGATCTTATCCATCCGCTCGACAAGATCCTTGTAACTTCTTGTCTTTTCACCATGTTTATAAGCAATCTTTTCTGGATTTCTAGACATAGCTGATCGTATCCCCTCTGGAATAGAAAGGTGTCTGAATGTTTGAGGAAGATTTATGTTTTTGATCACGCTATTGATTCAATTTGAACACTTGGATTGCATTTTCTCGGAGGATGAGATCTCTAGCCTCATCTCTAAAATTGAGATCATTAAATTCCTCAACTGCTCTTATTGGATCAATCACTGGCCAGTCAGTACCAAACATTACTTTGTGTCTGCCGTATGAATTTGCGTAATGAACAAAAGCTTCAGGCCAGTACTTAGGCGCATAAGCATCGCCAGCAGTATAAACATTTTCATGTTTCCAACACATTGAAATCATCTCTTCAGTCCAAGGTATCCCAATATGTATACCAATAAGTTTTAGATCCGGGAAGTCAATCGCAACTTGATCTAGATAAATAGGTCGCCCTACACTTGGCAATCTTCTGTTTCTTGAATAGATTAAATTATGGCCTACCTGCATCATGATGGGTATATCAAGTTCACAACATTTAGCGTAATAGGGATAATACTTTCTATGATCTGGTGGTAGTTCACACCAGTGAGGGTATAAATGCGCCCCAACAAAGCCATATTCCTTGACTGCAACTTCTAGATCCTTTAATCCTTCCATCCCTCTAAATGGATCAACACCAGCTAGTCCTGAAAATCTCTCTGGGTATTCTTGGCAGACACTATGAACACTTTCATAAGGAACTTCAAACCCCTCAGGAACTCTAATATCACCACCTCTTACTGCTATCAGCAAGGACTTTTCGACACCAGCTTGATCCATCTTTTTAAGATAATCAGGAATCGTAACACCAGCCCTCATTTCTTCAGGCATCCTGATCTGTTTTTTAAAGTCTTCATCCAAACCAGTTTGCCCAAGCTTGACCTCTTGTGGAGTGAACATATTGACCACAATGTCGATGATACCGCTCATTAGGTTTTATTTAGTCTAGGCTTAACAATCAATAATTACTGGCCGTCTAGATCCCATGGACCAGTTGATTTGGACCTTACCGGAATTCCAGCCATTAGCGGCGCCTGTGTTTCTGGATCATAGTTGACCGCATCACCTTTCACGATGACATCAGAGTTTAATGTAACCCAGTTAATTAAGGCTCCATCTAACCTAAAGATCCAACTCGTACCCATTTCTTCGCCGGCTGTGAAATGACCGTGTTTAACTTTAGCTGGCCTAAAGAAATACGTTCCAGGTGTAAATCGACCAAAGTTGTAATCCATATGACCTGTTAAAGTATAGGCTTCCTCAAAGATTGGATGGTGTATAAGCCTATCATCCGTCCAGCCTGGAGGCGCCCATCCCAACATTGTGATAAATCCTTTTTCATTTTGCCCTTCAGGAGATGGATCATGGTATAAGATTTTCAGTTGCAAGAATCGTTGAGTATCACCTTCATATATATTGTCCATCCAGTCCATTTTTGCTGAATCACAAATAGTCAATACTCCTGCTTTGTCTGATGCGGTGTTCCCACCCTCAGGCACAAACTCACTCTTATCTGTTTCAGAGACTGAAAAACCCCAGTCCCCATACTCTCTAAAAATAAGAACTTCAGAGCCTTTATCGACACTTATATCTGGGACTCTTAAACCCGCAGGCGCTCGCCAATACATTCCAGGACCAAAGATGTTGTCTCCCATCTTCACTTTACCTTCAAGCACAAACCATTCTGTGTCTGCTTCATGATATCCACCAGGCCTATCCCATGCGGTTTCAAAGGAAAGTTTTGTTGAGCAAGAACCATCTTCTTCATCGTATGATAAATTTCTTTGCATGACTCTACCTGTTCCACCATGAAGTTCAGCAGGGTGCCAGCATAGGTCGCTTTGTTGAATTAGTTCGACATGAGGTCTCATAACTTTATTTCTCCTCTTATTATTGCACCCATAGAATATATCAAAGTTTTTAGTTGATAAAGAGTTGTCAAAATATTTTCATTAAATCATAATCTAATCAGAGCTTAATTTAAGGAGAGGAAAGATGGCTGATGTAAATTTAACATGGTCCGGTGTTGAGGTTACAGTTACAGATGAATACTTGGATCTAACTAGAGTCTCAGTGAATATGGAACAAAGTAGAGCATTTAGAGACTGGAGAGTTCCAAGGGCAATAGAACTTGCACAAAGAAATCTCGATGCTATGGAAGGTGACAATTCATCCGAAGAAACTCAAGCCATGTTGGCAATGTATATCGGAGAACTATATATCTGGCAAGAGGATGGCGAGTTAGTCGAGCCAGAAGTTAAATCCAACTAAAACTAATTGAGGGTTAGATAATGGCTGAATATGAAATTTGGAAATTCTTGCACATTTGTATGTTTGTTTTCTGGCTTGGTACTGATGTTGGAGTAATGCTTTGCTCAAAAAAATCAACAGATCCGAATCTTGGAGTAGAGGCTAGATTCCAAATGTTAGAAATGGCCTTGAAGATAGAGCTACTACCTAGAGTCATGTGGGTGATGGCGCTACCTTTTGGTGTTCAATTATCCAAGACAATGGGTTATATCGACCCATCTTCAATAACTTTAACAATGATGTGGCTATTTACTCTGGCATGGTTAGTGATTAATGTTGGCGGCGCAGCAAATTTAAATGAGCCATGGGGACAACAATTGTCAAAAATTAATCGATTTATTGTCGCTTCACTGGGAGTTGGTCTGATAATAGTGGCTGTATCGTCTTTTATGGGCTATGGACCCTATGAAGCCAATTCAGTGGCCCTGAAGGTTGGTTTATACGGTTTGGTCAATTTAACTATACTTGGGATTGAAATTGCATTTTTTCCATTAGGCTTAGCTTATGAAAGATTAGCAACAGAGGGATCTAGTCCAGAAATAGAATCTTCAATTAGCGGAGGAATGGATCTTACACTTAGATGGGTGCATGCAACTTATATTTTAATATTCATTACAGCTTTTATTGGCGCGACAAAGATCGTCGGTTAAAAGTTTTTGGGATCCAAACACCACATTAAATTTTCAAGACCACTTTTAAAATGGTGGCATGCTCATGGAAGAAAAGATCTACCTTGGCAGCAAGAACCTAGCGTCTATAAGACTTGGATTTCAGAAATTATGTTGCAGCAAACCCAAGTAATTACTGTTATTCCTTACTTCACCAAATTCATTAATAGGTTTCCAGATGTGGATAGTCTAGCGACAGCTTCAGATGACGATGTAATGAGTATGTGGTCTGGCTTAGGTTTTTACTCAAGAGCTAGGAACCTTCATAAAGCGGCTAAAATAATCACGGAAAATCATAACAAACAAATACCAAATACCTATGAAGCATTAATTACTTTACCAGGCATAGGCCGCTCAACAGCGGGAGCTATACTCTCATTATCGAGAATTGAACCCAAAGCTATATTAGATGGGAATGTAAAAAGAGTTTTATCCAGGTTTTATTCTGTGCAAGGCGATTTAAAAACAGCTGAAACTCAGAAAAAACTTTGGCACCTTGCTGAAAAATGTTTGCCCGTTAAAGATTATGATTTATACACCCAGGCTATAATGGATCTTGGTGCTACCGTATGTACTTCAAAAAAAGCAATGTGTTCGATGTGCCCTTTGTCAAAAGACTGCAGCGCTTTAGAGAAGGACATAGTCTATTTGTTACCAAATAAAATTTTAAGGAAGAAAAAAAGGAGAGAGTCTATTTATTTCATGATCATAAAAGATCCTAGTGAAAAATTACTTCTTCAAAAAAGACAAGATAAAGGTATATGGGGAGGGCTATGGTCATTCCCTGAGTTGGATACCAGTGAGAATATAGAGGACTGGTGCGATAGGAAAGTTGGCAAGAGTTTAAAAAGCTTAGAGTATGGCAAAAAAATGGTGCATGGCTTTAGTCATTTTGATTTAGAAATTAATCCAATATTTATTAAAATTAATAAGCCTATAAAAAAACAGAAGAACCAAAAAATATTCACGAGCCATGAAATAAGTCAACTAGGAGTACCAAAACCGGTTAAGTCAATTATTAAAGGATTAGAAGGATAGGCGATGGAAAGATTAATTTTTTGCGAATACTTTAAGAATGAGAGACCCGGTCTAGATCGAGCTCCTTACCCAGGAGAGATAGGGGAGAAAATTTTTGATTCTATTTCAAAAGAGGCTTGGCAATTATGGCTAGAGCACCAAACGATGTTGATTAATGAAAACAGACTTTCACTAGTGGATCCAGAAGCCAGGAAATTTCTTCAAGATGAAATGCAAAAGTTTCTTTATGGAGAAGGCTCCAGTAAACCA
Organism: uncultured Gammaproteobacteria bacterium; assembly: GCA_902634075.1. Classification (GTDB taxonomy): domain Bacteria; phylum Pseudomonadota; class Gammaproteobacteria; order Steroidobacterales; family UBA11654; genus CACPJA01. Next base: position 266 of record CACPJA010000018.1, on the reverse strand, counting down.
GAGGAATATATACCTCCTAAAAAAGAATAATTTTATCAATTAAAAGGTTTTTTCTATAGAATATCTCAACCAATGGCCAGATAGCTCAGTAGGTAGAGCAGCGGACTGAAAATCCGCGTGTCGGTGGTTCGATTCCACCTCTGGCCACCACCAAAAAACAAAAAATCCGTCCATTACTTATTTAGAATCATTCTAAAAAGCGCAAATAAATACATATAGTTCTTAATATTTATATTTATTTAGAAATAATTTATAAAAGCTATAAA
>CACPJA010000017.1 GCA_902634075.1 uncultured Gammaproteobacteria bacterium | reverse complement strand
ACTCTCCGATATGTATATTCTTCATGTTCTAATGGGTCTTGTCCTTTGTATCTCAGGAATGATTGTAAACGTCATATTAATTTCAAAATGGTTCAATAATAGTCGTGGCTTAGCAATTGGTATTCTCCTAGCTGGGACCAGTGTTGGTAATGGTCTATTTCCACAAATTAATACTTATCTTTTAACTCTTGGCGACTGGAGAGAAGTAATGGTGTGGCTAAGCCTCATACCGCTTTGTTATATTCCCTTTCTATTGCTCGTTATCAAAGACAGTCCAGAAGACTTAGTAAAAGAGCAAGAACAAAAAAATCAAGCGTTCAGTCAAAGTAATATGCAAGGTGGTTTAACCCTCATGGAAGCGCTCAGCACTAGAAATTTCTGGTTACTATCACTGATGGCATTTTGTACTTTCTATTCCATATTAGCTATGACCGGCCATGTTTTCTTACTAATGAGAGAAGAAAACTACGCCCCTCAAATAGCAGCAACAGGTGTATCTATTATTTTCTTTGGTGGTTTTATAGGAAAAATTGTAAGCGGAAAGCTGGCGGAGGTTGTTGGAAGAAAAATGGTTCTCCTCATAGGAGTGGGCGTAATGCTTATAGGATCCATTTTTATTGTACTGGCTTTATTTTTCAAAGACCCTATCTTTATATGGATTGGGCTAGCTCTATATGGAACAGGGTGGGGTGGACTGTATACTCTGATCCAACTATTAACCGCAGACTTATTTGGAATTATAGCCTTAGGAAAGATAATGGGGGTCATTAACATTCTCGACACTATAGGTGGTGGTTTAGGGCCATATTTAACAGGCGTCTTATACGATATCACTCAGGGTTATTTATTACCTTTTGCATTAATTAGTGTTTTATTAATAGTGGCATTAATCTCATCCTCAATGCTTAAAATTAATGATCAGGAAATAGAATCTAAACGATAGGCCTAATCAAAAGGTATAATCCAAATATGACTGAGTTAGACAATTACTCCCTTAAAGGTGAAATTTCACTTATAAGCGGTGCTTCTAGAGGAATTGGAGCATCAATAGCTGACCTTTTTGGCAAATCAGACTCCTTGGTGATTGGAACTGCGACTACTCCTGAGGGAGCTCAATCAATCTCAGATCGTTTCGAGAAACTCCAGATAAAGGGTAGGGGCATCGTTTTAGATGTTTCTGAATCTGCACAGGTTAATGATGTAGTCAAAGATCTTAAAGCAAAAGATGAGCTACCCAGCATTCTGGTAAATAATGCTGGAATTAGCATGGAAAGCCTAATGATGAGAATCAAAGAAGAGGATTGGAATAAGGTCATAAACACAAATCTGTCTTCTGTGTTCTTTATGACCAAAGCCGTTATTGGTGGGATGATGAAAAAAAGACACGGAAGAATCATTAATATCGGCTCTGTTGTTGGCTCAATAGGAGCTGTAGGCAATGCACATTATAGTGCAACAAAGTCAGCCCTTGAGGGCTTTACAAAGTCGATAGCTCTAGAGGTAGGATCTAGAGGAATAACGGCAAATACTATCTCTCCAGGTTATATAGCCACAGACATGACTAAGGGAATCAATGAGGAGCTAAATCAAGCCATGATGAAAAAGATTCCTTTGGATCGATTTGGAGATCCTGAGGATATTGCTAAAGCGGCTATTTTTTTAGCTTCTAAATCAGGCTCTTATATAACCGGTCAAACCATTCATGTGAATGGTGGAATGTACATGGAATAATATTTGTCCAAAATTGCTTGAGAAAACAATGATTTTTCATACAATACAAAATATCTGAATATAGGGGAATTACATGAGCGTTGATGAAAGAGTTAAGGGCATTGTGGCTGAGCAACTTGGTATTGGCGTAGATGAGATCAACAATGAGTCTAGCTTTATCGATGATCTAGGAGCTGATTCATTAGATACTGTTGAACTGGTCATGGCACTTGAAGAAGAATTTGATATAGAAATCTCTGATGAAGAAGCCGAGAACATTTCAACTGTGCAAACTGCGATCGACTATATCAATAAGAACTCCGACTAATAAAGCAACTACCTTTTTTATTGAAAATCTGAAGGAGTATATCCTTTCTTTCGTATTGTTTGATTTTCGAATTAAATCCTGCAATTTCATGCATAATAAGAATTATCTTAGGCTCATAAGATGATGATTTAGAATAGAGGCATATGTCAGGCTTATTTATAACAATTGAAGGGATAGAGTGTGTTGGTAAATCAACCAATGCAAAATTTATATCTGATCTTCTAAATAAAAAAAATATAAAAACGCATCTAACTAGAGAGCCTGGTGGTACTTCATTAGGAGAAAAAATTAGGCAGACACTCTTGTATGAAAAAGATGACAGTATTTCGCCGATGGGTGAGTTACTTTTACTATTTGCTGCAAGAGAGAAACACATCAACGATGTGATCAAGCCTAATTTGAAAGAAGGCAAATGGGTTATCTGTGATCGTTTTGCCGATGCTAGTTTTGCTTATCAAGGTTTTGGAAGAGGCTTGGGATTTGAGCAAGTCAATCAAATCAAGGAAATTATCCAGGGTAATTTTGATCCAGATCTAACTTTTCTTTTAGATGCCCCTATTGATGTTATTTCTAAACGCAGAAAGCTTAATCCCAATGACCGCTTTGAATCTCAAGACAAGCTATTTTTTGAAAGAGTGAGGGAAGGTTATCTCGAGTTAGCAGATATTTTTGGAGAAAGAACGATTATTGTTGATGCAACTAAACCAATAGAGCAGGTTCAGTCAGAAATCCAAACTCACATACTAGAATTTATCAAAAATAATATATGATCAAAGAAATGACATGGCTGGATGAAACATACAATAGGTTGTCTAAACCCATAAAAGATCATCAAAGTGCACACGCTTTATTAATAAAAGGGGACCAAGGAATAGGGAAAGCTAAGCTTGCTTTGAGTTTAGCTGCTAGTTTCTTATCTGAAAGTATTAACCTTAGTGAAGAAGATATTGATGAAGGGAAAGTCCCAGACTGTAAACTAATCAATCCTGATGAAGGCAAGGAAATAATCTCTATAGATCAGATAAGAGCATTAAAGTCCTTTATGCTGCTCACCAGCCTAAAAGGCAAAGGTAAAGTAGCGATCATTAATCCTGCTCATGCCATGAACAGAGCTGCAGCCAATAGTCTTTTAAAAATCCTTGAAGAGCCACCACAAAATACATTAATAATTCTGATCACAGAAGCTAATAATAATCTTCCAAAGACTATTATAAGTAGAGTGCAAATTATTGAAATTAATAGGCCAACTAGAGAAGAAGCATTAAACTGGTTGAGTTCTATTAATCATGAACAGGATTGGGAACAAATAATTGATATATTTGGTTCAAGACCAACTCTGCTAAATGATCTTGGATACGAGTACTTGTATAGTCAGATCCAACAAGTGGCAAAAGATCTAGAAAACCTTCTTACAAAAAAAATAAAGCCTTCTGAGCTATCTAGCTCCTGGAAATCTGAAGATTTAGAAACCAACTTAAGAATACTTTATTTCTGGTTTTCCAAGTTCCTTTATCATAACCTTTTGCAAGAAGGAGAAAGTAATCTATTGCCTGATTCTCTTAATAAGTTATTGAAGCTCGATCTAAATGCAGAAGAAAGTTTTACTTTCTTGAAAGAAGTAGCGAGTATAAGAAAATATAAGATTGAAGGGAGGACATTAAATTGGAGTTTACAAATAACTAATTTAGTTAGCCCCATGTATTCAAATTTAAAAGGATTGCAAAATAATGAGTCAAGAACCTAAAAATATTGATGCATTGATAGTAGGAGCTGGACCTTGCGGCATATTTCAAATCTTTGAACTAGGCTTGCTTGGTATTGATTCTGTGATCATTGATAGTATGGAGAAGATTGGCGGCCAATGCTCTGAGCTTTATCCTGATAAACCGATCTATGATATCCCTGGCATTCCAGTTTGTTCCGCTCAAGAATTGGTTGATAATCTGATGGAACAAATTGAACCATTTAACCCTGAAATACACTTGGGAGAAGAAGTTGTTTCAGTTGAGAGTAAGAATGAAAGCTACTTGGTTACCACTAGCACCAATAACCAATTTATCACTAAAACTATCTTTATAGCTGGTGGTGTAGGCTCTTTTCAAGCCAGAAAAATAAAATTAAAAGGCATTGATGGTTTTGAAGGCAAATGGCTACATTATAAAGTTAAAAATAAGAAAGACTTATTTGGTAAGAATCTGGTTATTTTTGGTGGTGGAGATTCAGCCCTTGATTGGGCTAATGACTTTGCAAGCAATAATGAATTCATAGATTCTGGAGGTAAGGTAACCTTAGTCCACCGAAGAGATGAGTATAGGGGAGTTACTGCTTCGGTAAAAACAATGAAGGCTTTAGCCAATGAAGGAAGAATTAACCTCTACGAAAAAAGCACTCTTAAGTCCTACAGTGTTGATAATGAAAACTTAAAGACATTAACGCTATTAGTAGAAAAAGAAGAAAAAATTATACCTGCTGATAGCATGCTTGTCTGTTTTGGATTATCCCCCAAGCTTGGGCCTATTGCTGAATGGAATCTAGAAATTAATAAGAAATCCATAGAGGTTGATACAGAAAAATTTCAAACTAATCTACCTGGAATTTTTGCTATAGGTGATATTTCTAACTACCCCGGAAAGAAAAAATTAATCCTCAGTGGTTTTCATGAAGCGGCACTTGCTGCATTTGCTGCAAAAGCCATAATAGAACCCGGTAAAAAAGTTCATCTTCAATACACAACAACCAGTCCAAAACTTCAAGAACGACTAGGGGTATCAGAAAAATAAAGGTAAACTATAATTTCTTCAATAGGGGATGAAGAAATGGGTATAGAAATTACTGGTTGGGGTAAATGCACTCCACCCTCAATACTTACAAATAAAGATCTTGAAACAATTCTTGATACGGACGATGAGTGGATTGTTTCCAGAACAGGGGTCAAAGAAAGGAGAATAGCTCACACATCTCTGAGTGATATGGGAACTGTTGCAGCCCAACACGCACTTGCAGCAGCTGATAAAGATCCTCAGGACATAGATGCGGTTATTATGGCAACCTGCACACCTCAATACATCATCCCAACCACAGCATCAAGAATACAAGAAAATATCGGTAACAAACATGCGGCAGCCTTTGAGTTGAACTCAGCATGCACTGGTTTTGTCTATGGCTTAACCACTGCCTACTCATTAATTTCATCGGGGGTTATGAAAAACATTCTCTTGGTCGGCGGTGAAAAGGTTAGTTTCTTTCTTGATTGGGGTGCAAGAGATACTGCTGTTTTATTTGGTGATGGTGCTGGAGCTGTAGTAATTGAAGCAGTTGATAACGACTCTAAACTCTACTCCTCTAAACTCACATGTGATCCTTTTCTGGGTAATACACTAATGCTTGATAATTTTGGCTCTAGTATGGAGTTCAAGGACCCTAAAGATGGCTATTTTTTAGGCATTCATTTTGAGGGACAAGAAATATTTAAAAACGCAGTCAAGACAATGGCTAGATTAGCTGAGGAAGCTTTAGCAGAGTCAAACCTTACGGTTGATGATATTGATCTTTGCATACCTCATCAGGCTAACTTAAGAATTTTAGAAGCAACTGCTAAAAGATGTAATTTCCCAATGGAGAAGATGATTATTAATCTTGATAAATACGGAAACACATCGGCTGGATCAATCCCTATTGCCTTAACAGAAGCTCTTGATCAAGGCAAAGTTAAACCCAATTCAAAAATGCTATTTCTAGCATTTGGAGGCGGTCTGACAGGTGCTGCTGCTGTTATTGACTGGGGCAGTCGAGTAACGTCTATTAAGACCTCAGACGCTGCTCTACCCGATAGCGAAAAAACAGCCCTAGAGTTAGTCAAAGAAATCTCCAACCCTTAAGCCGGTCTCTTTAATGGCTGACAAACCATTTAAATATATTTCAGGGAAAGTTCTTTATTGTCATGATGATCGAGGTGAAGTAGGGCGAGAGAACTTCACTATTAGTAAAGACAAACATGGATTTAGGACACTACGTGCTAGATGCGAGATTGATGAGGATCAACTCCTTAGAGATGTTATATACACCGTTGATAAGAATTGGTTGCCTATAGACGCTTTTGTCAGGCTCTCAGTTGGTGGCTCCTTTCAAGGAACAACTTGGTACAACTTTTCAGATCAGATGGTGGAATGCGAAGCTATAACTAAAGATGCAGGTCGATTCTCACAAAAACAAAGAGTTGATAGTTGGCCTATGGCATTTGGTGCACACCCTGTGGCAAATGATGCTTGGGGTTGTGCTGTCTTTGATATGAACAATAAAGAAGAGAAACAGCATTTTAAGAACTGTGTGACTACTTCTAAGACACCTCATGGCAACACGGGTCCAAATATAACAATGACAGAAAAATTTATAAGCTTTCATGGCAAGGAAGAATTGTCTGTCCCTGCAGGAACCTTCAAAACAAACTATTTTCAATTGAGCTGGGACAGCGATGTCGTGGGTTATGACTGGCCACCAATCCACATCTGGACCTTTAGTGATGATTTCATCATTGTAAAAATAAGATGGGATCACTTAAAATCAGACTACTTGCTTGATAGCCTAGAAATCACTTAATAAATAGAGGGCTCTTTTATATGCGAATTGAAACAGATGTGCTCATTATCGGAGGTGGAGTTGCCGGTTCTGCTATGGCAGCTTGTTTAACCGATAAAGGTTATAAAGTGGTTCTTGTTGAAAAATCAGAAAAACCACAAGACACAGCAAGAGGTGATCATATTCAGCCTTTTGTCTGCGAGATTCTTAATCAATGGGGTGTTCTGGATGATTTCTTTGATGCAGGCGCTAAAAAAAGAGCCGGATCACTTTGGTTTGATGAATCAGCCAATTTTTTAATGGATGCTAATGTCTCAAAACTAGATATTCCTCAACCTTTCTTTATGTTCATCAACCATGAAGATATCAGTGAAGTGTTTTTAAAATTCGCATCAAAGGATCAAAACTTTAGCCTTTATAGGCCCATTATCAATTGTCAACATGTATCCACAGATAACGATGAAAGTCTATATCAATTAATATTGAAAGACAAAACTGAACTTACTATAGCAACTAAGCTGGTTGTTGGGGCTGATGGTGTTGCCTCAAACATTGCTCGAAAATCCAAATTAGAAAGAGAAACATTTAGATATGAAAGAGCCTTAGCTGTACTTTTTTCTAAAGACTATGAAGCAGATTCAGATAACAACCTTAGAACCTATCTTACAGATAGAGGTATAGTCACGATGATACCTCGATCAAAAGGAGGCTGCAAAATTGGGCTGACCATTGACAGGAATGAGGTTAAAGAATGGAAAAAAATGAGTGATCAAGATTACACCAATTTTATAGGCTCATTAGTCCCTGAATACAAATCCTTAATGATGTATTCAGCAGGTATTTATCCACCATCAATGATTATTGCCAAACGCTGGACAAAAGATAATCTCGTTCTTATTGGTGATGCTTGTCATGGCCTTCACCCTGGAAGAAGCCAAGGAATGAACACTACAATTAAATGCATAGATGAATTGGTCAAACTCTTACCTGTATGCACTGATTTTAATAAACAACGAATCACAGAAGCACTAGAAATATATCAGAATAAAATGCAAGGTGAGATATCACGCTTACTAGAATCAAATCATAAAATGGGACTGGCTATGGACAAATTTGATAGGAAGTCAAAGATAGCAGAAATTAAAAAATATGTTGAACTTGAGAAGGATCAGGAAAAAGGGATCAATTATCGAATGAATTCTGCAGGATATGGAGTTTTTTAATCGCAATGGAAAAAAGCCTAGATAAAAAATACTACTTCAGCAATGAGATCTATAATCAGGAATTAGATAATATCTTTTACTCGGATTGGGTATGTTGTGGCAGAGAGGAAGATCTTGATTCAACTGGCAGTTATAAAATCTTTACAATTGGGAATGAGAATCTATTCATTATCAAAGATAAAAATAATGAGATTAGGGTTTTTCATAATTTTTGTAAACATAGAGGTTGCCAAATTCTTGAGGATGAAAGATCTAGTCCTTTGAAAAGAAATATCAGATGCCCATATCACTCATGGGTCTATAACTTTGATGGAAGCTTATTTAAAGCACCTCATTTAGACATAGACACAAAGGATAAAAAGTTTCATTTGAATAGAGTAAAGAGCAAATCATGGGGTGGCTTCATATTCATCAATCTCGATGAAAAACCATCTTCTTTTGATAAATATATTAAAAAACTAAGCGCTCAATTTATTCGTTTTCCCTTAAGTGAATTAGTTTCTTCTAGATCATATCAATATGACATCTCAGCAAACTGGAAAGTGATCGTTGAAAACTACAATGAATGCTATCACTGCGCTGGAGTTCATCCTGAGTTGGTTAGTATTATTCCTGCATTCAAGGAGAACGGCGGGAACGATTTAGATTGGGATGAGGGTATTCCTCATAGACCTGGTGCAAATACTTTTACATTCTCAGGAACAACAAATAGAAAACCCTTCCCAGGTCTTAATCAATCTGAGAAAGAAAACCATTTCGGTCAAGCGCTTTACCCAAATCTAATGATGAGTCTTTCTATGGATCATGTTGCTGCATTTATTCTTCAGCCATTATCGCCAACTCATACAAGAATAGACTGTCGTATTCTGTTCCACCCAGATGAGGTAGTTAAATCAGATTTTGACCCAGATGACGCTTCTGAATTTTGGAACTTGGTCAACAAACAAGATTGGAATATTTGCGAACGAGTGCAAAAAGGAATGCAATCCAATGCTTTCAAATATGGGTACTATTCGCAAATGGAAGATGAGAGCCTGGATATTCGGAAGTATATTCAAGAAAGGCTAGACATCAAATTGTGACAAACTCAATCAGAGCAACAAATGTTAGATGGAGAGTACTCTTTATCACGCTTGTCTTAGGTTATATTGCCTATGTCTTTAGAGGGAATCTTTCGGTCATTGGTAAATATTTAATGGATGATATAGGAATCAATCAGATTGAGTTAGGTTGGTTACTCTCATCTTTTTTATGGGGCTATACACTTTTTCAGTTTCCAGGAGGTCTGCTTTCAGAAAAGATAGGTCCCAAAAGCACTTTGCTATTCTGCACTGTGGGTTGCACTGTGATCACAATCATCTCAGGCTTTATTGTATTAGGCGGTTTCTCGATTGCATTAATGATTCCTCTCTTATTCATCTGTCGTTTTCTCCTGGGCGCTTTTCAGGGTCCATTATTTCCAGCAATGGCAGGGGGGGTTATAGCAAGGTGGTTTCCTTCAGGTTCATGGGCATTACCAAATGGAATGACCTCCACGGCACTCGCGCTTGGATCAGCTTCAACTCCTCCAATCATTGTTTTTCTAGCTGAATATTTTGGTTGGCAATATACATTTTTCTTGATATCTATCTTGGGGGTGATAGGTACACTGATTTGGTGGAAATATTCTACAAACTGGCCCAATGAACATCCTGATATTAATCATTCAGAATTAGACCTAATAGGGGAGCCTGATTTCAATAATAACCAAATGACTTGGCCTATGGTTAAAGAGGTTTTGTCGAATAAAAATATTTTATTCACAGCGTTGGGCTATATGTCCATGAATTATGTTTTCTTTATATTCTATTCCTGGATCTTCATTTATTTCGTAAACATAAGGGGTTTTAACATTTTAGAAGGCAGCATGCTGGCGAGTTTACCTTTCCTAATGGGAGCAATAGGTGCAACTTGTGGTGGTTATTTATGTGACAGGTTACAAAAGAGATTTGGCGTTATTTGGGGACACAGAATACCGATCATCATTGGGCTCATACCATCTGCTGGTTTTCTCTTATTTGGTTCAATCACTGAGCATCCTTATCTTGCTGTTCTTTCTTTATCTCTGTGTTATGGATTTATTGAATTAACGGAAGGGCCTTTCTGGTCAACGATAGGATTCATATCAGATAAACCCCAAGCAGCTGGAGGAATTCTTAATACAGGTGGGAATTTAGGAGGTGTACTGGCAACTCCATTGATACCAATAATGGTCGCTGAATATGACTGGGTAATTGCTCTCAATAGTGGAGGAGTTTTTGCCATTTTAGGCGTATTATTCTTCATGCAAGTTAAGTTCAATCAAGCCGATGAATGAAAGATATAAAATATTATTCGAGTCTGTAAAGATAGGCCCGAAAACAGCCAAAAATAGATTCTATCAAGTCCCTCATGCGATGGGCTCAGGCAATGATATGCCAAACACAAGAGCTGCCCAAAGAGGAATAAAAGCAGAAGGTGGCTGGGCAGTCATTAATACAGGTTATTGCTCAATTCATCCTTCAAGCGATGATAGGCCACTTCCTTTCGCTAGATTATGGTCTGAAAAAGATATTGCCTCACATGTTCCTATGATAGAGGCAGTTCATGAGCATGATGCTCTTGCTGGCATTGAATTTTTTCACGGTGGTGCCTACACAGCAAATAGACACTCTCGAATGCCACCGATTTCACCTTCCGGAATACAACAAAAAGTCAGTGAACTGATGGATATGCATCTAACGGCACCAAAAGTAATGGATAAAAAAGATATTAAAGATTTAATCAATTGGCATTTGATTGCAACAGAAAGAGCTATTCAAGCTGGTTTTGATATTATCTATTGTTATGCCGGCATGGGATTTTTGCCGTATCATTTTCTTCATCCGACATTTAATAATCGTTCTGATGAATACGGAGGAAGTCTTGAAAATCGCTCTCGATTAATGAGGGAATTGATCACTGAGATGAAAGAAGTTGCTGGTGATAGAGCAGCAATTGCTGTCCGAATGTCCACTGATGAATTGCTGTCTTTTAAAAGTGAGTCGAGCGAAAGTGAAGCCCATGAATTTTTTGAGATAAACGGTGAATTTCCTGATCTATGGGATATCAAAATGTCCTCTTGGTTTAAAGAGTGCCCTAGTGGAAGATTCGCTGAGTCTGGTCACATGGAACCCTATAATAGTTTTGTTAAAAAATTGACTTCAAAGCCTGTCGTGGGAGTGGGGTGGTTTACATCGCCTGATATTATGGCCAGACAAATCAATGATGGCATTCTTGATTTTGTTGGAGCAGCAAGAGCATCCATAGCCGATCCGTTCTTGCCAAATAAATTAAAAGAAGGAAGGGAAGACGATATTAGAGAGTGTATAGGATGCAATATATGTGCTTCCTGCTACAACCAAGGCATTCCTGTTCGTTGCACACAAAATCCATCCATGGGGGAGGAATGGAGAAGGGGTTGGCATCCAGAAAAAATGAAGCCTAAATCTTCTGATAACTCAGTACTTGTTATTGGGGGAGGACCTGCAGGATTGGAAGCAACGCTATCACTTGCAAGAAGAGGATATTCAGTTGCAATTGCTGATTCCAATAAAGAGCTTGGAGGCCGAATCAATATGGAGTCTAAGCTACCAGGTATGACATCCTATAAGAGAGTAGTTGATTATCGAGTCAATCAAATCAGTCAATTAAACAATGTTGAGGTCTTTCTTGATAACACATTGAGCCCAGATGATATTTTAGAGTTGGGGTTTGATCATGTTCTTACAGCCACGGGGTCAACCTGGCAACCCTCAATTATGGATGATAAATCAGCGCCAGTTTTGATTGAAAAAACCGATACTATTTTTACTCCTGAAGATATTTTGAATGATTGTGAACTGAAATCACCAGTTATAATCTTTGATTTTGATTATTACTATATGGGTGGATTAATGGCCGAGTACATAAAGGATCTTGGGTACGAGGTAACAATCATCACCCCATTTGATAAAGTCTCACCCTGGAGTTTCAATAGCAATGAAATAGATGAAATTCAATTGAGTTTATTAGAAAAAAATATCAGAGTGCTCACCCAGCATCGCATCATGGAAATAGAGGATTCCTCTGTAAAAACCATACACAAAGTCAGTCATGAAGAAACTGACATTGATAGAGGCTCATTGGTTCTTGTTGGGTACAGAAAACAAAATGATTCGCTATACAGTGAACTTAATTCTAGAGAAGCGGACTTAAAAGCATCAGGAATTAAGTCACTTCAAAATATTGGTGACTCTAATGCCCCAGGCGCGGTTGTTCATGCTGTCTATGCTGGCCATCTTTATGCCAATACATTCGACCAAAAAGACAATGATTCTGACGATCATTTCAAGCTTGAGTACCCTGTAATTCAGTAATTAATAATATAAAATTGTTATTTGGAGAAATTTTATGAAAGGAGATATGCAACGTTGGAAACCAAATGTAGCCTCAATTATTGAGCATGCAAAAGAGTTACATCCAACCACAGAAATTGTAAGCAGAATGATTTCAGGTGAGATTCATAGAACAAATTATGATGAAGTATGTGTAAGAGCTAGAAAACTTGCCTCAGCCCTAGAGAAAGACGGATACAAAAAAGGGGATGTTCTTGCCACTTTGGCTTTAAATACTTATAGGCATCTGGAAATGTATTTTGGTATTTCTGGCATGGGTGCTGTTACACACACATTAAACTTCAGACTTCATCCCGAACAGGCTGTCTATATAATCAACCATGCCGAGGATAAAATAATTTTCTGTGAACTGCCTTTCATACCAATTCTTGAAGCGCTAAAAGATCAACTTAAAACTGTGGAAAAATATGTCATTCTTTGCGATGAATCCGAGATGCCTGAATCCACCCTTGAAAATACAATTTCATATGAAGAATACATAAAAGATGGTGATGAAGATTATAAGTGGCCGGCTCTTGAAGACGATGCGGCTTGTGCTCTTTGTTACACCTCCGGAACAACAGGAAACCCAAAAGGTGTCTTGTACTCACATAAATCTAATATTTATCATGCCACCTCGGCTTATGCAGCACTGACAATTGATAAAGATGACTGTATTTTAATGGTGGTTCCCATGTTTCATGTTTTGGCTTGGGGTATTCCTTATTTTGGTCCCATGACAGGAAATAAACTGGTAATGCCAGGAATGGGGATGGAAGGTGATTCACTCTATGAACTTATTGATAAAGAAGGAGTTAACAGTACCTTTGGCGTTCCCACAGTGTGGATGCAACTTTTGGCTTATTGCCGAGAAAACAATAAAGTCCTAGATTCAGTGAAAAATACCATCATCGGAGGATCAGCTTTATCTCTCGCTATGCTTAAAGAGTTTGATGAAGTTCATGACGTTAATGTTATCCATGCTTGGGGAATGACTGAAATGAGCCCATTAGGAACTACGAATTTACCCACAAAAGAAATGGAAACGATGAACAAAGACGAGAAATACGCAATACAACTCAAACAGGGGAGGCCTGTATTTGGCGTGGAACTAAAAATTACGGATGATAACGGTAATGACTTACCTAGCGATGGAGAAGCCTACGGTCATTTGATGGTCAGAGGCCCATGGATCTTGCAAAAATATTTTAAAGCTGAAAATGATGCCGTTGATGAAGAAGGATGGTTCGATACTGGTGACATCTCAAGTATTGATAAGGAAGGTTATATGACTATTGTCGATAGAGCTAAAGATGTAATTAAAACCGGTGGAGAGTGGATTAGCTCAATAGATTTAGAAAATGCAGCTGTTGGTCACCCAGAAATAGCAGAAGCATGTGTGGTTGGTGTTCCTCATCCAAAATGGGACGAAAGACCAATTATGTTTGTGGTAACAAATTCTGGCGATAAGCTTGAGAAAGATAATATTCTTGATTTTCTCTCATCAAAAGTTGCTAAATGGTGGCTACCTGATGAAATCATCTTCTTAAAAGAATTGCCTCATGGAGCTACCGGCAAACTTCTTAAGTTTGATCTACGAGAAGAATATAAAAATTTATTAATCGATAAATAAACACCATCTCTTAAGTTACTTTAAAAGAATGCAAAATTTGAGGCAAAAAGATTGAATATATTGAAGCCTCAGGATTGGACATTCCCTGTACCTATTGCGTATGGTCCGGGTAGATTAAAAGAAATTGGTGATTTCTGTGAATCACTACAGATTAGTAATCCATTATTAGTTACTGATAGAAACAGCAAGGATCTATTCTTCATAGAAGAAACATCAAAACATTTATCAAATTCAGGCATAAGCTCAGACCTCTTTTATGAGATATCACCTAATCCTAGAGACGATGAAATTGAAAAAGGATGCCTAATATTCAATACAGGTAAACATGATGCGGTTATTGCCATCGGAGGAGGGAGTGCAATGGACGGAGGTAAAGCTGTTTGTTTAACCGCCAATAATGATATTCCGCTTTGGGATTTTGAGTGGGAACAACCACCACCAAATATTGATAAAGATACTCCTTTTCCAAAATTAATCTGCATTCCAACAACCGCAGGAACAGGGGCAGAAACTGAAAGCACTGCCATGGTTACACATCTGGAAAAAGGCATGAAATTTTGTATTTGTCATCCAGACCTGAAACCATCGTTGGCGCTTCTAGACCCAGAATTAACTCTAGGTCTACCAGAAAACCTAACAGCTTGGACAGGAGCCGATGCAATGATTCATTCTCTAGAGGCATTTTGTGTGAATGGATTTCATCCGTTGTGTGATGGCGCAGCTTTAGAGAGCCTATCTTTAATCTCAAAGAATCTTGTCCTAGCTATTGAACAACCAGATAATCTTTCAGCAAGAGGAGGAATGCTTGTTGCTTCTTGTTTGGGTGGAATTGCATTTCTAAAAGGTTTGGGTCTGGTTCATGCTATCTCACACATGGTGGGTGCAGAATTTGATACTCATCACGGTTTAACCAATGCTATAGTTCTTCCTGTTGTGGCTCGCTTTAACTTACCAAGTATGGATAAAAAAGCACGGCGTATGTCTGAAGCAATGCAATACAAAGATCATTCTGTTGAATCTTTCATATCTAACATTGATGAACTTTTGGATAAAATTAATATTCCTAAAAGCCTGAATGAGATTGGTGTTCCAAAAGACAGTGCTGAGAGAATCAGCGAAAAAGCTATGCTTGATTCTTCCTATGCAACAAATCCTAAACCATCTTCTTATAATGAAGTTCTTGAGATCGTCTCTACTGCTATTTCAAAGGCAAGATAAATGCTTGAAAGTCTAACTGTCCAAGACATTGTTTCGCACATACTTTCAAAGAAAATAAGCCCTGAGGAAGTTGTAGATTATTACCTTTATCGTATAAAAAAACTTAACCCTACCTTAAACGCTATAGTCTCACTCAAAGATGAAGATCTAATCAAAGATGAGGTCAAACATTTGGAACAGAAAGATCAAGACACTAGAACACTATTGTTTGGTCTACCAATGGCAATTAAGGATCTTACTGATGTAGAAGGTTTACCGACCACATATGGTCTAAAAAGGTTTGAAAATAACCTGCCATCAAAAAATTCAATAATGGTCGATAGGTTGATAAGTCATGGAGCTATAATAATAGGAAAGACAAACACGCCTGAATTAGGACTAGGTTCACATACCACAAACAAGTTATTTGGTCCCACATCTAATATTTTTGATCACACGAAAACAGCTGGCGGCTCTAGTGGTGGAGCAGCTTCAGCGGTGGGAGATTCTTTGCTTCCTTTTGCCGATGGCTCAGACATGATGGGTTCGTGCAGAAACCCAGCCGCGTACTCAAATCTTTATGGATTTAGACCCACGCCAGGCTTAATTCCAGAATACCGAATCATGAAAATAGATAAACAATTCCCCTTGTTATCAACACCTGGTTGCCTAACAAGGACTCCTGATGATATGGCTTTATTCCTAGATGCTGTATGCGGAAAACACCCCTTAGATCCATTTTCCATAGATCCTCAATCCTCATTTAGGAAAAAGAGTGATCATGATTTTTCTGAAACCAACATAGGATGGCTTTCTGATATGAACGGATCCTACAAATTTGAAGAAGGGATAATGGATCTTTGTGAGACAAAGTTAAATGATTTAGATAAAAACCAGATGCATGTTTCAATTGTAGAATCGGGGATCAATGCAGATATGTTATGGGATAGTTGGACAACACTTCGTGCGAAAAATATTTTTGATTATTTGATGGAGATGAATATAGAGATTAATGAGGAATTATGCCTTCCAGTTAGATGGGAATACGAAAAGGGTAGGGGCTTAAAATCTGAAGATATTGAAAGATCTCTTGTTCTAAGAAATGAATGTAAAATTGTCGTTCAAGAGTTATTCATGAAATATGATTTTCTTGCAATTCCGTCAGCACAAGTTTTCCCTTTTGATAAGGATCTTGAATACCCCAATCAAATATCTAGCTTTGCCTTAGATACTTATCATCGATGGATGGAAGTGGTTATACTGTCAAGTCTTCTTGGCTTACCCACAATTTCAGTTCCAGTTGGCTTTAACAATAATGGATTACCAATGGGTATGCAGATAATTGGTAAAAAGGGAGATGACTTAAAAGTTATTTCTTTTGCTAAGACGTATGAAGATATTTAAACAAATAGAGTCCTATAAAAAAAGAATTGCCATTGTGTCTAATAATGAGCAATTCACATATGGCTATCTTATCGAAAGATCTAACTTAATAGCTTCATTTTTGTTAAACAATAAAGAAGACCTAATGGAAGAAAAAATAGGTCTATTGTTGAATCCAGATATTAACTATATTTGCACTCTATGGGGTATATGGAAAGCTGGTGGTGTAGCAGTACCTTTAAGCCTTTCAGCAAAGAAAGATGAGTTAAAACACTATATATCTGATTGCAATATTAAGCTTATTATTTCCTCAAATACCTATGAATATCAAAAAGTTATACCAGAATCTAATGGTCTTAATATTATAGAAATAGAAAAAATCAATATAAAAGAAAAAAGACATCTTCCTAGTATTAAATCTGAAAGAAAAGCGATGATTTTATATACCAGTGGGACCACCAGCAAACCTAAAGGTGTTGTTACCACACATATGAATGTAGAGTCACAAATAAAGACATTAGTAGAGGCTTGGGAGTGGAACCAAGAAGATCACATTCCTCTTTTCCTTCCATTGCATCACATTCATGGAATCATTAACTCCCTATCATGCCCACTTTTTATTGGTGCCAAAGTTACAATGATGGGGCCATTTGATACAGAAAAAGTTTGTAGTCAAGTTGCCTCAAATGATTTCACTGTCTTTACGGCTGTTCCAACTATCTACTTCTCACTTATAGAAAAATTAGAAAGCTCTAATAATAAAAAACTGTTTGAAGGTTTCACAAAAATGAGACTAATGATGTCAGGTTCTGCGGCTCTTGCTCCAGAAATTCATAAAAAGTGGAAAGAGTTAACAGGACAGGAATTACTAGAAAGATATGGAATGACAGAAGTTGGCATGGCTTTATCTAATAAGATTAACGGCGAAAAAAGACCAGGGTCCGTGGGTGTTCCTCTTCCTGGGGTAGAAGTCAAACTTGAAGACGATAATGGGAATACGATAGTTAGTGAAGGTGAAGCAGGGCAGCTTTTAATAAAAGGACCTCAAGTCTTTCTCGAGTATTTGAATCAACCAGATAAGACAAAAGAATCATTTAAAGGTGATTGGTTTATCAGTGGAGACATTGTGATGTTAGAAAGAGGGCACTATAAGATTTTAGGTAGAGATTCTGTAGATATTATCAAATCAGGTGGTTATAAGATTTCAGCCTTAGAAATCGAGGATGTGCTTCTTAAGAACCCAAAGATAAAAGAGTGTGCTGTTGTTGGAATGAAAGATGACAAATGGGGAGAAATAGTTGCTTCAGGGATAGTGTGCAAAAAAGAATCGATCAATATTGATGAGATAACCCAATGGTGCTCAAATTACTTGTCAGACTATAAGATTCCACGAAAAATTAAGATTTTTGATGATTTACCAAAGAACTCTATGGGTAAGATTACGAAACCTGAGATTAAAGAAATGTTAAAGAACCACTAGAGTTTGTTATTAAGCTGATCAAGCTTTGAGTTTATCTCCTCAAGAAGTTTTATATTCTCTGGTGCCTCATCATCATTTCTTCTAGATATTACATCAATAATTACTCCTATAATCATATTCATAAAAATCAATGAAACAATAATTATAAAACTGACAAAATATAACCACGACCATGGGTAAACTTCGAAAGCGGCGTATAAAAGGTCAGGCCAACCCTCTAGAGTTGCAGTTTGGAACAAGGTTAACATAGCCAAAGCTATATTGCCCCAGCGAAGCGGGTCAATTTCAGAGAACAGGAGACTGCCTATAGCTGCATAAATATAAAAAACAACAAACATTAATAGAAGAACATAACCAACTCTTGGGATTGATTGAATTAAGGCTTCTATTAGGATTCTGAATTGAGGTATAAAACTGATTAACCTCATAAGCCGAAAAATTCTGATTAGTCTAGCTAAAAGAACTGTCTCTGAGTTTTCGATTGGAATCAAACTAATAACTACAACGGAAAAATCAAAAACATTCCATCCTTGTTTAAAAAATTTAAGAATATTCCTTTCAGCAATTATTCTTATCAAGATCTCTACCAAAAAGAAGAGGGTGATAAAATAGTCTAGGTAATTTAGGTAAACTAAGTATACCTGCATTTCCTCATCAAAGGTTCTAAACCCAATTGATACTGCGGAAACTAGTATCACCAAAACTACGAAAGCTTCAAAGAGATTGTTGTTCCTAATTTTTATAAACAAATCAATCATATTTTATTATAGAAATAATCACAGGAATTAATCGAGGAATTTCATAACTTGATTGATAAAATCTGGATTAATCTTAAGAATTTCAGCAACTTCATCTAATGCTTCTTTTTCTTTCTTTGAAATTTCTCCATCGGCCCTAGCAATAGAGACAATGCTTTCTAGAATCCTGCATTTTTGGGGTTTTTTTATTTTATTAATAAATTTTTTAGAATTACTGAATATTTCATATGAGGAGTCTCTACTCTGATCTAGAGTCTTAACTAAATCATCTCCAACTATATCCGCTAAACTAGCCAACTCTTTATCCTCAGCATCTTTGCCTTTAGCATCTACTTTACCTCTACCATCTGAAGATAGAACCCAAAATCCTGAATGAAGAATAAAAAGATCTTCGGTCATTTCTGAAGCGTTGCCCTTTGATTTGGTTTTCTTATTTTTTTTAATTTTTGATGGGTTCATTTTTTCAATTAATTCATCGATCTTACTGTCAATCTCATCCATTGAGAGGTTTTCTTTTGAGTCCTTGCCAGAAATCTCAGGTAGTTTTGAAAACTCAATTAATGCCCTCACCCTAAAAGGATTAAGCGGATGTGTTGTATACATCAGATCACTATTGTCATCTATAAAAGAATCAATATCCGATAACTGATTTTCAAATTCATCGACATCAAAAGAAATAACTGGGGCTCCCAATCCTCCAGTTGAAAGTTTAATTAATGCCTGCACAGATGAATCTATCGAGCCACAACATAACATACCTGCTCGATCTGCTGAGATTTCTGATTGTCTGCTCCATGACATTAATCTCATCAGTTTTGATGGCGGAAGTCGTGCGCCTTGACTTATACCATATGCAGGTAAACTATGATGATCATACAAAGCATGGCCGAACTCATGTCCAACAATAAAACATACTTCGTCAAATTCCATTGCATTAATTAATCCCGAATTAATTCCAATATTTACTCTATCTTCTGTTTTACTGCACCATGCATTGATCTCTTGATTAGAGATAATAAAGACGTTTATCTCGCTCGTTTTCAAATCTATAACTGACAGGCATTTATCTACTATCTCAAATAGATAAGGAGAACTGTTAGGTGTAACCTGCAATGAATGGCTTAAATTTATTTGATAATTATGGTCAGAAGCCGTTTGGAAAGATTGTTTATTATCTTTCAAGAAAGACTTAATTCTACTGTCATTAAGAAGATCCTTCTGGAGATTCTTATCTCCGGGATAGCGACATTTTTTGATTAATTTCTTTGGGTTCCTCAAAGGCCCCTGAATTCTCCACTAGATAATTTGTTATGTAACACATAACTAGTATCTTCATCAAAATCAAAAGTTTCTTCAATAAGGTCTAACGCGGCTCTTTCTTGGATGGAATGCTCGTCAACCCTAGGGCCTCTGTCCATTTCACCAAATGTTATTTCATGAACCACGACTCTGTTTAAAACACTGCGGTCGTCATCTGCTTGGGATAACAAATAGGATACTTTGAATAAAGTCTTTTGCACCTTTAGATCACTAATGTCTTTGATTAAATTCTTAATGTATTTATTCATCGACTCACCCCATTCAAGTTCAAAAGCAGCAACCAAATCTTGTTCTTCGTCAGCTTCTTCTTCGTTGTTAAGCTTTTCCCACATAGATCTAGAGGCCTCAATTGAAGAATCTATTTTGTCTCTACCTAATTCTGAAATCATGTGATCTTGAATCTCATCTACTGATTTCTGAATATTTTCAAATATTACTTCAACTGATGGTACAGCGACTTCACTGGATTTATTTAATCTAGCTAAATCACATAAAGCCATAAAATATGTTCCAGAAAATTGGGTATTTGATATATTTAGATGCCAATCAGAAAATGTTACCGCGAAAGCTGCTTTCATTATCAATAAAGCATCAGGATCTATATCGCCATCAACCACCTTCAGATCGGCTTCTCCTTTATCATTAACCAAGTAATCATCATCATACCAAGTAAGAGAATGCAGATAATCTTTATGGTTTTCTTTAAAATCTTCACCTAAGTCCTTATGAATGTATTTAATATTTCTAAGTTCATTGTCTTCAACCAAGGTATCAACATCGTCTGCTCTGCAAACATAAAAGCTGTCCTTGCAAACCCAACTTTTTAGTGAATCATCAGTAATTCTTGAGCAGATTAACGCTGAATAGGCTTTGAGATCTGCAGCAGAAGAACACTTATCAAGCTTTGAAAGAACATCCTTTGTAATATCATCAATTTCATCTTGTGAAATCTCTGTAAGATTAACTTCTTCCTCTTCCTCTTCTTCCTCTTCATCTGATTCAATTCCGAATGCTTCATCTAATATCGACGTAAAAATCCCAGACATTCCTGAGATAAACTCATACCTTCCTTCTAAAGAAGTATTTGCTTCAATAACCTGATTTAGTTCGTCTTTTGATAACTTTCCATCGCCTGCCGCAGAGAATATTAATATCCTAAGAAAAGACGGAATGCTGTTTGTTTCATAATCCATAATTTTATTCCTCTTAATCTTATATATTAAAAGTAAGCTAATTTATGACTCTGGTCAAATTTATAAAAGAAAAATTACACTAAACAGATTTTAGGTTCATTTGAGGAGCAAATTGTAATCCTCTTCTTTGATAATACGGATACCAAGTTTTTCAGCTTTGGCTATTTTTGTTGGGCCTACTTTTTCACCGCATATCAACATGTCTGTCTTAGAAGAAACTGAGCTTTGCACTTGAGCCCCCAGTGCTTGTGCATTTTTTTTCATCTCGCTCCTTGATCCAGAAATCATTTTCCCGCTAAAGACAACTCTCATCCCACTAATCGGTGATTCAACAGCTGCTGCTTCAGATATTAATGGGGTTTCAATTAGATTAAATCCAAGACCAAGCATGTTATGAATAGTGGACCATCGTTTAGATAATCCCTGAATAATATCTGCTGATGATATTTCAGCAAAGCCTTCGATTTCCATAATTTCTTCTTGAGTGATCTTTGCAAGGTCAGCAATGCTAAAATGCTGTAATAAACGTCTAGAGTCGCCTCGGCCTAGTTGCGGAATACCAAAGGCGCCAAGAAAACGCCAATCCTCAGTATCAACACTGATGGATCGATCCAATTCTCTTCTTAGATTTTTCGACTGACCTGGCCCAAATCCAACATTTATAAAATCATCTTCATTTGACGAATAGATCTTCTCCAATGTATCAATGCCTCCTGCGACGAGCTTTTCGATGCTTTTAGAGCCAAATCCATCAACCTGTCCATGAATCTTAAAAAAATGCTCCAATGTATTCTCCATCTGTGCTGGGCATGAGGAATGATTTGTACACACTAAAAAATCACGTTGCCATGAAAGGTCTTGACCACAAGAACTGCAAGTCTTAGCAATCTGTATGCTTGAAGCTGTTTTTAGGACATCTACAATCTTAGGAATAACCTCACCAGAGCGTTCAACCGAAATAACGGCTCCTTTACCAAGTTGTAATGCTTTAACATTGCCTGCATGGTGGGCTGTTACCCTTGATACGTTTGCCCCCGATAATTCAATCGACTCGACCTCCAAGACAGGGGTAACACGACCAGTCCTCTTGGTTTGCCATACTATATCTATAATAGTGGTTTGCTTAGTTGCAGAACGCTGCTTTAAGGCAATCTGCCAGCGATGATGATGGCTCGTTGAGCCAAGTTGAGTCTTTAGCAAACCATGTGTAATTTCAACAACCACTCCGTCTGTTGGGTATTGACAAGATTCCAGAACCTGTTGTTGAATCTGCTCATGATTTTCAATGAGATTATCAAAACTTCCTTCCCAGCGATCCATTGTGGAGTAGGGGACAAAGCGGACCGCCCCATCTTTAAGTGCTTCGATAAAATCCTCGTTGACCTCATCTGAATTAACCACTCCAACACAAATATTTCGTGGATGAGCATAACCCAATTGTTTTAGATTTTTTTCAAAATAATCTGTGGTCATTACTAACTCACCAACGCCAGGAATGCCTTCCGCAATATTAACCACGCCTTTATCAAAACAAGAAGTAATATCATTTCCATGAGTGCCATCACCGCGAGTGGCTAAGAGTCCATCCTCACGATATACAGCAGCTAGTCCATCCAATTTGGCGGTGGCAATTACACGAATCCCATCTTTATCTATGGCTTGTTTATTTGCTTCTTTTAAAACCCTATTGACCCATTTTTGAGTCTCTTCAACCGAGTATGATTTTTCAATACTGAGCATTGGTTCGGAATGTTTTAATCTGCCAGTACCAAAATCAGGCTCTTCTTCAATTTTTTTTAAAAAAGAGTGCTCAGGGTCACGTCGTTGTAGCTCTGCTAGGAAAATATGATCGTAAGTATCATCATCAATAATAGGGGAGCCATTGCGATAGGCCAATGAAGCTTCCTCTAAGAAACTTACTAGTTTTGATGTTTTCCACAATTTTGGATCTTGTTTAGTCATGAGCTAATAAATTTTAATTGGTTTCTAATTATAATAATTGCTTGTTCATTATGTGTCGCAGGCCAGTCACAAACATAAATTAATAGGTTAATTTTATCATAATCAATCACTTATGACCGATTGGAACAATACCTTTCAGATTACAAAGTACCCAGAATCATAAAAGTCTTAGACTAATTGCCAAAAGGACCTCTTAAA
>CACPJA010000016.1 GCA_902634075.1 uncultured Gammaproteobacteria bacterium | reverse complement strand
ATATATAAGATCGTTATATAAAAAATCTCTTTTTCACGGCATTTTGAACTAAAGATACCCATAAATTAAAAAAAAATGCAGCTTTAGACACTTATACCTCTCAAAATCTATAAAAATGCCCTATTTCTTCAAAAATAGATAAAATAATATTCAAATGGCAGTAACAATAAAACCCTACACTGAAGCTCTAGGTGCTGAAATCCTAAATATCAATCTTGGTAGAAAATTATCTGCTAAGAATCTCACTCTTATTAAAGATGCTATCAATAAATATCACGTAGTATTCTTTAGAGATCAGGATATAACCTCTCAACAATTCATTAATTTTGGAAAAAACTTTGGCCCACTAGAAATACATCCTCTAATCCCAAAACTTAAAGGCCATCCTGAAATCATAGAATTAGCAAGTTTGGAAACCGGCCCTGGGCCTATGACTAGAAACTCAGCTGTCTGGCATTCAGATATGACTTATACAAAAATACCGCCATATGCAGGTATATTAAAAGCACAAAAAATACCCGAAAGTGGTGGTAATACCATGTTCTTAAATGCTGCCCTAGCCTATCAAGAACTATCAGATTACATGAAGAAATTTTTATCTAAATTAAAGGCTGTTCATTCCATAGTAAAAACTATTACGCACGATGAATTATTGGATGGTAATTCACTGAAAAGATTTAATATTATGAATGAAAAATTACCTCCTATAGAACATCCTATTATTAGAACTCATCCTGAAACAGGGAAAAAATTAATCTATGTTAATGAGATTTTTACATCCCATATTAAAGGACTAAACATCAATGAAAGTGATGCTATCTTAGAGTTTCTCTATAAACATTTACACAATCCAAATTATCAGTGTCGTTTTATCTGGGAGAAAAACTCAATTGCATTTTGGGATAATCAGATTACTCAACATTTTGCTGTAGGTGATTATAGTAGCCTCAGAGTAATGCACAGGCTAACAGTTGATGGCACCCATAAGCCCTATTAATGACATCAGAATCAATAAAATCATTAAGGTTATGGATCTATGATCTATCTCCAGGTATTAGTTACAAGAACTTTTACACTTACCTTTATGCCTGCCTGGTAAGTATTGCCCTTCTATCTGCAATGGGCTTTCTTCAGCCCTATGTTCTCAATGCAAATCTAGGAATACCAAGAGGTCAGCAAGGTCTTGTTTCAGGAAACCTAGGAGTTTTAAGTGAAATTGTGACCATACTGCTTATAAAGCCTTTTGGCTCCTTATCAGACAGAATTGGACGAGTTCCCGTTTTAACAGTAGGTGTGCTCTTACTTGGTTTAGGATTTGCTTTTTATCCTACTGCAGACACCTTAAATGAACTCTATATTTATAGAGGTATTTGGGCTGTTGGAGTTGCATCAACAGCAACAACACTATCAGCTATAACAACTGATATTCCCGAAAATCACTGCAGAGGAAGACTTATTGGGACAGGTAACGTATTCAATAATATAGGCATCCTAATGGTTACTCTTGGTCTATCACAGCTACCCGCTTATCTAATGAGTAATGGCACAGATGCTAGGTTAGCAGGCCAAGCTGCTTATTGGGTATTAGCTAGTGCTTGCTTGATATCAACATACATATTCTATAAAGGGTTTGATGGACCAGTTCTCACAAAAGCCTCAGCAGATAATAAAGAAGTAAAGTTCCTAGATTTACTTACAAATGGTTTATCCGAAGCTAAAAACCCAAGGATAATGCTTGCATATTTAGTCTCTCTAGAAGCACGAGCTGACCTTACTCTAAAAGGAACTTTTATTTCATTATGGGCTGTTCAATCTGGAATTAGCATGGGATTAACACCAGCGGAATCATTGGCAAAGGCAGGCTTTCTTTTCGGCTTTATGTTGACTATAGGTATTTTTACTCATTTTTCATGGGGCTTCTTTTTCGATAGAGTTAATAGAGTCACAGCCACAGCTGTATCAATGGGTTTATGTGCAAGTGGTTATATGTCTATGTATTTTGTCTCCTCGCCTCTTGATTATGTTAATTTGCCATTTTTTGCCCTACTCAGTGTGGGTTCAGCAACATCAATCTCTGTATCAATCGGTCTATCTGGTCAGGAGGCTACGCCAGAGAATCGAGGATCAATTATGGGAATGATAGGTTTGTTTGGTGCTTTTGGAATCATGCTCACCCAAGGTATTGGTGGACGTGTGTTTGATGCTTGGGGGCCGAACTGGCCATTTATTATTGTTGGTATGTCTCAGGTTTTCATTATGCTCGGAGCTATAGCTGTAAGAAT
Source organism: uncultured Gammaproteobacteria bacterium (assembly GCA_902634075.1). Lineage (GTDB taxonomy): Bacteria > Pseudomonadota > Gammaproteobacteria > Steroidobacterales > UBA11654 > CACPJA01. The sequence continues at coordinate 22,368 of CACPJA010000016.1, read as the reverse complement.
TATTGCCCCTGGAGATAAAGAACCAAAGACTGAGATGATGAAAGCCTAGTTACTAAAGTCCGTATCTAGTAAAAATATCCCTCTTTCTACCCAAGATTTTAGCCTGCATGAATCGCCACGCAAGCCTATAAGGAGGCATCCAAGCAATTCTTTTGCCGCTTTTTTTGTTCTTTAGTATTTCCTCGACTATCCAAGGTGTGGCAGTCTCCACATGATCGCAAATGATACTTACCATTGGTCTGATATTAGCCCACTCCTCGCTTGTTAATCTCTTTTGTTCATTCAACCAGTTTTCAGTTACCAAAACTCCAGGGCTAATTGAACCTATGGTGATACCTGTTTTTTTATTCTCTGTAATTAAATACTTTGTGAGTATATTGATGCTGGCTTTAGTCGAACTATATACTCCCATACCAGGGGTTAAGAATTTCCCATCAAAACTGCCGCCCAGCATGTTGTATAAGTTTCCACTGCCTTGGGCTCTGAATCCATTTATGGCCACTTGAGAGCAAAATAGAGTCCCTATAGAATTGGTATTGATCATCGTATTGATAAGGCTTTCAGGAACTTTATGAACTGGGTTTTGTCCTGATGCATAACCGGCATTATTAATCCAATAATCAACTTGTCCGAATTCACTTTTTGCTAATTCCCAAAGGGCTTCAATTTGTCTCTTATCAGAAATATCGCAGACCTGTCCAATCACAGTACCTTCAGATTTTTTATTCATCTCTTTTGTGGCCTTTACAATATCATCTTCACTTCTACTGCTGATCACCACATTATGTCCCAAGCGTGCGAACTCATTGGCAAGTCCTCTGCCCACTCCTTTAGTGCTTCCTGTAATTACCACGCTAGCCATCATCTACCTCAGTTTTTTTTCTAATATACCAAGTATATATCGCTAAAAGTAGCACAGTAAAATTAAGAAACCCCATTAATAAATACGGACCCGTATAAATGTAATCAAATAAGAAACCACCAACACCTCCAGCTATAACCTGACCAACAGCACCACACATTGCAAATGCACCAAAAACAGTCCCTCTAATAGCTGTAGGAGCTCTTTTACCGATCATTGCGGTCGATGAAATAATGGCTGCGCCCTCTCCCATTCCTAAAAGGATGGCTACAGGTATTACGCTGTTAGACATTGGGTTATCTATAAAGCCCATTGCTGTATAACCTAGAGAAGCCAAAAAGAAAGCAATCATAATCCCATACATACGACCGATACGATCAATAATGAAGCCAAAGATGGGAGCTGTAACCAAGACCGTCGAGGCAATAATAGGAACAATCATTGCACCTCTAGCATAACCCTCCTGTATGCTCATATTGTTATCTAAAGCATAATTCTGTGTCCACAGGAAAGTAAAGAGGCCAACAACTATTAAATCGCCTCTCGCTGCAAGAGAGGCAAAATATGCTAAACGGATATCCGCATCACTTCTTGCTGCTTGAAGTCCCTCAGTAAACAGCTTCTTGAATGAGGACGTGTTTTGTTGTTTTTGATGCAATCCAGGCTTGAGAAAGATAAAAACAATAATTGCAGCCAAAAGACAAATCAATGTTCCAATCCACAGGGTGTATGTACCTGATTCTATGGGGTCAAAACCTCTGTCACTAAAAACAGAAGGCATCTTAACCAAGACCAATGAAGTCACTGTTACACCAATACCTTGGAAGAGCCCCATAATGCCGATTAACCTTCCTCTCGATTGCTCCTGTGGATAATCACCTGTATATATAAGCAGGACTGTTGAAGCAGCAGAAACACCTACAGCAAAAATTGCCCTAACAAAATAAATCTCATAAAAATTGGTCATCAATGGGAAACAGAAATAAGCCAAAGCCATAAGAACCAATCCAATCGCAAACACTGGTCTTCTACCTACCTTATCCGCCAAAGCCCCCATTATTGCAGTGAGAAGAAGTATCATAATCTCCTGCATGGTCGCAACTGATCCGGTTACAGCTCCTTGTATGTTTCGAGCTATACCTAAGTGCTGTTCTAATACATAAGGCTGCATGAAATTCATAAATGCAAACACAGAGTTGTTGAGCATAGCTACAGGAAAAATACTTAAGGCGTTAATCTTTCCTACACCTGGCATGAGCAAGATTGGACCTATTTTATTATTATTGATTTGACTCACTTATTTAATCACTTATAGTTTTAGATTGAATTAATTGTATCTTATTATCTGCTTTCGATAAGGTATCAAAATGTAACAAGGGCAAATAAAGATGTATACAAATGTATGGTACGTTGCAGCAAGAAGTGAAGAGCTAAAAGACCAACCTCTATATGTGCAAATGCTGGGTGCGGACTTTGTTCTTTTCAGAGACGATAAGGGTAATCCTGCTTGCCTAAGCAATGCTTGTCCTCATCGAGGGGATAGCCTATCTAATGGAAGTATCAGTGATAATGGAGGAATTGTTTGCCCCTTTCACGGTTGGCAATTTAATCGTGATGGGCAATGCACAAAGATTCCTTCAATTGGTGACGATGACCCACAGATGGCTGCCCCAGGTGTAAAAGTTGATGCCTATCCCACTATAGAAAAACAAGGACTCATTTGGGCATTCTTAGGCGATGATCCCGAAAGCGCTAAGCCTATTATGGATATTCCCGAACTAGACGATCCGCAATACGCAGTAATTCCTTATGACGTAATTTTCGAATCCAATTTTCATTTGGCAAAATTCAGTAATCTGGATTACGTTCACTTGCCTATTGTTCATGGCATTAGATTTGAGGATCAAGAAAACCCCTACCAACCTCCTCCTCACACAGTTGAAAAAACTGACTATGGAATGACTGCCTTTATAGAAACAGAATCAACATATAGTAAGGGTGCTTGGTCCAATGTTCGTGAAGAAGGCACAAAAGTAAAATCGATACTTAAGTATTTTATTGCTGGGCAAACCCTAAGAGGTCAAGTTGAGATTGGTGCTATAGGCTCTGGCAAATTCAACTGTTTCTATGAGTTCTCTACACCAATTGATCGAACCAGGACCATGATGAGATATTATTTCTTCAGGAATTTTATGACGCACAAATGGATGAATAAAATGGCTCTAAAAAGAAACTTGAAGAATATCTTCGAGGATAAAGTGATTGCAGAAGCTCAAGTGCCTAAATACGGTCCTGATGGAATGTCAGAGATAGTAGGTAAACACGAAGATACGGTTATTAAAGTCTACTGGGATTTAATGCATGAAATGAAAGATAAGGGCTGGCAAATTGACTACAAAGCTTGGAATAAATTAATTGAAGATGGAAAGTATTGTGTCATTCCTTCAGTCACTAGAAAAAACAACCCTGAAAACTGGCAATACCCAGAAATTCCAAGGATAAATACATAATTATGAGTCAAGAAATGAGTACAGTTTTAATCACAGGGTCTAATAGAGGCATTGGTTTAGAATTTGTTAAACAATACAGTCAGAACGATTGTAATGTGATTGCCACATGCAGAAATCCATCCAAAGCCGATGATCTCAATGAGCTTGCAAAAACAATAGGTAGTAATATAAATGTCCTTGCTGCAGACATTACTCAAGAAGAAAGTATTAATAATTTATCGTCAGAGTTGAATAATGAACCGATTGATATTCTGATAAATAATGCGGCCTACTTAGGTCCACCTGACCCTCAAAAATTCGGTGACATTGATTATGAAATGTTTACTAGAAGTTTTGAAGTTAATGCTATTGGCCCTATTAGAATTACCGAAAGACTCATTGATAATGTTCGATCCAGCGACACCAAAAAAATAATTTTCCTAGGCAGTGCTGCTGGCTCTATTGCACAGATAACTCCGCCAGTAACGCTGTACTCTTATCGATCAAGTAAAGCTGCACTCCATTTAGCGGTGCATAATCTCTATCATGAATTAATAAGTGAAAATGTTATGGTCTCATTAATTAATCCCGGACTGGTAGACACACGTGGCTTCCTGGATTTAAAACCTGAGGATCCTATACCTGAAGAATTGACAAAGATGGTTCCAGAGACCTTAATTCGGATGATTCAAGAAGGTAAGATACCGATGATTACAACTTATGAATCAGTGACCAAGATGATGAGTTATATAGAAGACCTTACGATTGAAACAAAGCCATTGTTTGTAAACTGCGATGGAACACCAATGCCATGGTAAATTAGATACAAAGGATTGAACATGAAATTTAGAAAACTTGGTAACTCTGATCTTGAACTCCCAATAATTACCTTGGGAGCGCTTAATTTTGGATTCTTTTGCGATGAAGAAAAGAGCATAGAGACAATAAAAGCAGCAGTTGATAATGGAGTGAACTGTATCGATACAGCCCCAACATATGGGGGAATGAAAGGCAATTCAGAAACCATCACGGGCAAAGCTATAAAAGGCATTAGAGATAAAGTAATTATTGCCACGAAATTCGGGACTGATCCAGCAACGGGTAGAAGTTCTATAAAAGGTGGTGGCACCAAAAAATACATTATAGGAGCAGTTGAAGAAAGTCTTGAGCGATTAAACACAGATTATATTGATTTGTATCAAATGCACTTCCCAGATGCAGAAACTCCAATTGATGAAACTCTAAGAGCATTGGAAGAGCTCATCTCTTCAGGTAAAGTCAGGCATATAGGAGCTTCAAATTTTGCATCATGGCAAATTTCAGAATCAGGCTGGACATCATTAACCAATGAATTAAATCAATTTGTTTCGCTGCAAACTCGATACAGCGTTTTAACCAGAGATATAGAAAAAGAAATATTACCAGTATGCGCTAAGCATGATGTGAGTCTACTGCCCTACTTTCCTTTAGAAAGCGGCTTATTAACTGGGAAAGTTACCAGAGAAAAAGAAGCGCCTAAAGGCAGTCGATTAGCCTTGTGGAAAGGAGCATTCACCTCTGAAGAAAAATTCGACATTATCGATAAATTAAATGGTTTCGGGTCTGAGATTGGACGTAATCTCCTAGAGATGTCGCTCGCATGGGTAGCCAACCGGAGTCAAGTTGCCTCGGTCCTAGTGGGAGCCACAAGCCCTGAACAAATGGTCCAAAATATAGAAGCGATTTCATGGGATATATCAGAGGAAGAAATTCAAGCGATCGATAGTCTTGTTCTAGGGGATGAGTCTAGCTAAGTATAAAATCCCCATGGGCGAATTGCCTCAGAGCATAAGAGAGTCCATAAAAAATGATATCAAGAATTGTGAATTCTTAGGGTTCAAAGACGCTACTCATTTACACCAAAAAGAACCGTTTTCCATTGGAATATACAGAAACCAGAATAAAGAAATGCTGGTCACTTGCATCACTGAAATGCCTGAAGTGACGCCAAGGATGATTGATTGGTGGTTCGGTTGGCATTTAAATGAATCTGAGCGATATCAGTTATGGCACCCTAAAGCTCATATCTCTGCATCACTTAAAGAAGATAATTCTCACTTTGAAACTGATAAAGAAAAATACTTAAATATGGACTCTTATGTAAGTGAGTACATTGGTAATGAATTAAATGATCTGTGTATTAGTTTTGTTGAACCTAAACAATTTGGCTTTTCAGACTTAAACGATGAGAAAGAAACAGCAATTTGTGCTCATGTCAGAGATATGAGTAACAATATCTCTGTGGCTAGCATTACCCATTTGGTAAGTCGAAACGCAGAGGGTTCTAGAATGCAGAGCAGCTTTTGGTTGGGTATGAACCCAACTCACACGAACAGTATCTTAACCTCGCTCATCAAACCCTTACTTGAGAGTCGTTTAGCAAAAAATATTTTAATAACAGATGACTTAGCTAGAAACTTATTGATTCATTGTGCCGAAGAAATGAATCACTTGGTTAAATTCCTACCAATTCTTTTCAAAGACAAAACTAATTGAATTTAGACTTTTATTACTTCTCAAGAAAAGTCTTCATACGCTCAGCATCGTAGACTTTAATTTGAACTTCATCGCCTTCATAAATTGATCCAGCCACATCGATTACCCCCACTAGACCTCTTAATTTTTTTGCAGCTTTAAGAAAATCAAGTTTTCCAGGAGCTTCGCCCGATGAGGTGATATGTGTTTTAGCTATTTGTTCAGACATGTCATGACAAGGAGGATTGTATTCTTCGACTATCAAGGCTGCACCTGAAGGGAATAAGAGCTTTGTGCCTTTAGGTAATTGAGACAAATTAGGAGCTCCTCCAAAGCAAAGATTAGCTCCTAGCTCTTGAGGTGTTAATGGTTCCTGTAGGCTCATAGACTCTGTAATCTCAGCGAGTTCTTCAACAGAAACGGCTGACCATTGTCGGTCATTCCTCCTTACGGTGCCAACTGGATAAGATTCTCCTTCGTAAGCACCTCGCATATAACTCCGATGCTTATCTCCCTCAAAACCATCCAATTCAGCTTGAGCACTGCTGATAGAGTCCTTAATAAATTCTACCGTTTTACCAATATTTACAGATACTAATGTAGTGGTGAAATCACCAGAATATTTATTCACCTTATCTCCCCTCCTCTATCTCTAACGGATAATTTGATTGAGACCACGCCATTATGTCGCCGTCTATATCAATAATATCAAGAAAGCCATTCTTCTCTAGTTCATTAATCACTAGTTCTGCTCTCCTGCCACTTCTGCAGTAGACAACCACTTTCTTTGTCTTATGTTGAGAGACGAGAGCAATATCCGAAAGTAAATCCTCATGAGGTATATTAATTGAATCCTTTATACTTCCAGATTCAAATTCTTCCTTTGATCTTACATCAAGAAGAACGATCTCTTCTGATGATATATCAATAATGGCTTTTAACTCATTAACACTCCAAAGTTCAGCAGCATAGATTACTTGCCCCAGAAATACCGAAGCTAAAGTGATAAGTATAGATTTCATCTTAGCTGATTCCCTTATTCCAATTCTCCTTAAAAAACGGAGAGAATAAAAAAATAGGAAATACAATTATTAACTCCAAATAAAAAGTTCTAACGAAGTCCACAGGACCTTTGAAACCTTCAAATTGCTCGGGTTCAAACTGATGTCCTATAGCTTGAAGAATAATGCTTAATGAAATAACTGCAAATGACAACGCAAGATTATAAAGATCAGCAGTAAACAAGGAGTATAAGAGAAAAATGTTGGCGGAGATAAAAAGGACTGAGCCGATAATGTGGAGAATCAGATTCAATCTAGATTGATGTAGATTCTGATAATATTTTAAAACTTTCTCATTTATCATTTTTTTCCAACATAGATGTTAATTAATTAAGCTCAATTGTTCATTAATTGCCTGTCTCATGTCAACGGATAGCTCGGAGTCTTCCAATAACTTCAGCCATCTCGTTCGTGCTAATGCTTGATCACCATTGGCTCTAGCAATCAGGCCTCCAAACCACAGTGCTCGTTGATCTACTGGATCAATTGCCAACGCTTGGTTAACCAAGTCATTTAAATCGTAGATCAATACTTCGGGTCGACTCAGAAGTGTCGATTCGATTAGTCCTATGATGATTGAAATATCATTTGAAGCATTGGCTAGATAGGCTTGCTGATAGTACTTATAGGCCCCATCATAATTACCAAGTTCCAAGTTATATTCTGCAATTACTTTTACTGCTTGAGCATCACTAGGGTTAGCCTCGACATATTGCACTAGAGCCTCAAGTACTTTATCTCTTTGACTCTCTTCTTCGTTCTTAGCCTCTTGGTAATTTGAGACACTCTGGTAAGTCATTAGATAAAAAATTGAGACTAATACAATAGAACAAATCAGTATTAGTATGGTCTTAGTTTGATCTGGTGATTTCTTGAACAAAGAGGCAAGGCTCCAGGTGATGACTAGAACTCCTAGAGCGATGAATAAATAAACCTCAATAGTCATAATTTAGAATACGCCTATCTTTCTTAGCCAACCCAATATCAGGATAAGTATTAGGATAGGTGATAACCATAAAAAATAAGTGCTTTGCTTAAAGCTTGGCTCATAGAGGACAAAATCACCATAGCGTTCCTGTAAATAGCTCTTTACCTGTGCTTCATTCCTCCCTTGCTCAACTTGCTGAAAAATCTCCTCTCTCAAGTCTTTGGCTAATTCAGCGTTGGATTCTGCAATGGACTGATTCTGACAAACCAAGCATCTGACTTCCTGGATAATCCCCTGATATAACTCCTGCTGAGTTGCTGTCAGGTTTGTATTCAGGTCATCTGGAACAACCTGAAAAGGCAACAGTAAATACATTAGAGCAACTTTCTTCATTTTCTTAATGCCACTATTCTTGGCAGAATATCTTGTTCAAAATTTTGACGATCCATCGGTCCAATGTGTTTGTAATGAATGATTCCTTGATCATCAATTAAAAATGTTTCCGGTGCACCGTAGACTCCAAAATCAATAGCTGTATTACCTATTGGATCAGAGAGTATCTTGGAATAAGGATTGCCTTTTTGAATAAGCCAACGGGTAGCCAAATCATCTCGGTCCTTCCAGTTGATACCTATGATTGGTATATCTAGATCCTGATCAAGGCTAAGCTCGACGAGAAAATCGTGTTCAATTTCACATCCGACACACCATGTAGCCCAGATGTTTATCAGAGCAATATCGCCTAATAAATCTTGATGGGTAACGGTGCTAGATTTACCTAATTCGTTAAGAGAAAAACTAGGTATTTGCTTCCCTATTAATGGTGATGGGAGATCCATTTGAGGAACAAAAAGACTTCTGGCTAAAAGGATGAATAGTCCCAGAAAAATTGCTATAGGTAGTAATCGCTTCACGAGTTCACCGTCCCAGATAAAGGTTTTAAAAGAAACAATCTAACTAGACCTCCTAAGATCATTATGAAAGGACCGAGCCAAATTAATCTAAGAAGAGGTTTGTATTGCAGATGCATGCTCCATATATCACCCCCTAAATCCTCACCGAGGGCAACAAACAGGTCTCTAAATAAATTGGCCTCTATCCCTGCTTCCGTCATCGAAGGGGATGTGGTGTCATAGACTCTTTTTTCTGGAAACACAGTGCCAATTTTTTGATTTTCTGAATAAATCTCTACCATCGCAACTTTAGCCGTGTAATTAGGACCAGTTCGATCATTAATGTTGACTAATTTAAACTCATACTCACCCACTGTTTTGGATTGACCAAACCCTAGGGTGTCATCAAATGTAATTCCGTATGAACTAGTTACAGTGATGCCAAGCACCATAATTCCCAATCCAATATGGGCCAACGCCATCGGTATATTTTTTACCAAACTGCTAGTTCTAGATCTGATTAGAGGTAGACAGCCAGTGAAAATTGTCCAAACTGCAAGTATTAATCCAATGGTGGTCAGTGGTGTGTCGTAACTAAGAATTAGCAATGAAACAACTAATCCAATCAGAATTGATAGGAGAGCAACTCTAGATGATCTTAATAAGAGCTTACTCCCTTTTCCATTCCAGGTAGAGAACATGGCAAGACCAACAAAAATTAACAACGGGATACAGGGGAATAAAATAACAAAATTAAAATAAGGTGGGCCTACTGAGATCTTTTCAGAGTTAACCAACTCGAGAACCAGTGGGTATAGTGTTCCAATCATAACTAAACCTGCAGCCGAGCATAGAAAGACGTTATTTAAAAGCAACAGTGACTCTCTTGATAAAAGCTCAAGCTTTAATGGTGCTGAGCGTTTTTGCTTTAGGGCAAAAAGCATTAAGGCACCGCCGGTAAATAAGCCAATTAACATTAAAATAAATAATCCCCTTTCAGGGTCAGATGCGAAGGAATGGACTGAGATGAGAACGCCAGATCTAACCAGGAAGGTTCCCAAAAGGCTTAAGGAAAAGGCGATGATTGCCAACAGCGTGGAGAAACTATTAAATAACCCTTTTTTTTCAGTGACAATTAACGAATGAACTAAGGCAGTAGCCACCAACCAAGGCATTAATGAGGCGTTCTCCACAGGGTCCCAGAACCACCAACCACCCCATCCTAGCTCATAATAAGCCCACCAACTCCCAAGGGCGATACCCCCAGTGAGAAACAACCATGAATTGATGGTCCATATTCTTGCGATACCTGCCCAAGATGATGAATGAGGCGTCAATAGAGAAGCTAAAGCCAGCGCGAAGGGAATAGCTAGACCAACATAACCAGCATAGAGTATAGGAGGATGTATGGCTAAAGCAGGGTCTTGAAGTAATGGGTTGAGTCCTCGGCCTTGATCAGGCATCGGAAATATTCTCTCGAAGGGATTGGAAGTATAAATAATAAAGAGTATAAAACTTAAACTAACTAACCCTAATATTGATAGGGAATAAATTTTTAGCATTTTATCTTGATCGTTGAATTTTTTCGAAAAAGCTAGCGTCACGCCCCAAAATGATAATAGAAACATCCATAATAATAATGAGCCTTCATGAGCTCCCCATATTGCAGCAATTTTATACGGTACAGGCAGATTGGTGTTTGAATTCAATGCGATATAAAGCACTGAAAAATCATCATTGAGAAAGCTGTAACCCAAACAACAGATAGCGAGAAAAATAGAAAGGCATTGGATAAGAGTAAAACGCTTAATCAAAGTCATTCTCAGGGATTGATCCAATGTAAATAATTTTAGGCCAATTAAAAACTGCAACAAAGCCGCTGCAAGTGCTGTAATCATTAAGAGTTGTCCGATCTCAGGAATCATATTATTCCAAGGATGTCTCCATTGCATGTATCTCAGGTGGCATATAGTTTTCATCATGTTTTGCCAACACTTCAGAAGCTATAAAGAGATTAGCGCTATTAAATTTCCCTCTAGCAATAATTCCCTGCCCTTCTCGAAATAAGTCAGGAAGGATACCCTTGTAGCTGACTTCTATAGAAGCTGAACCGTCAGTTAAGACAAATTGAGAAGTTAAACTTCCTGTCTGCCTAAAAAAACTTCCAGTGACCACCAAACCCCCTATTCTGAATTCTCGATCCTCTGGAGCTTTGCCAGCAATCACTTCGGATGGGGTTAAATAATATAAGAGGTTATCTTGGAAAGATTTTAAAATAAAAAAAGAAGCCAGGCCTACGGTCAGCAGAACCAAACATATACCCAAAAATCTGCGATGTCTTGGAAGCATTTATCTCTTTAAAATTATCTTATTTATTTAATTTTACTTTATTTAGCTCTGAAATAAATTCTCTATGAACACATAAGTAATTTATCAATAGAACAAACATTGAAATAAGAAAAGAAGACCAGACAAAAAAGCTGTATTCACCCATAGATAAAGCTTCGATCATGATTGATGCTCCTCTACATATTCCTTAACCCAGTTAGACCTTTTTTCTCTTTTTAATAATTCAGTTGCACCGGCTCTACAGATAACGCCCCAAAAAAAGAAACCGTAACCAAAAATCATGACCAAGAGAGGCCATAGCATTTCGCCGGCAATAGAGGGGGAACTTAATTTTGAAATTGTCGATGCCTGGTGAAGAGTATTCCACCAAACCACAGAGTAATGAATGATAGGCAAGTTAATAACGCCAACAATTGCCAGAACCGAAGCTGCTCGGTCAGCTTTTTTTTGCTCTCTAATTGATGCGTGTAAAAGCATATAACCAAGGTAGAGCAAAAGTAGAATAAATTCAGAGGTTAACCTTGCATCCCAAACCCAAGCAGTTCCCCACATAGGTTTACCCCAAAGCATTCCAGTTACCAAAGCAAGAAATGTAAACGAGGCACCAAAGGGAGCAATACTTTTAGCCACTGAGAAAGCCACATTGGATCGCCATACAATTCCAACCAAGGCTGCTAACGCCATGTAGGCATAAGCACTCATTGAGAGATACGCACTAGGCACATGAAAATATATTATCCGGAATGCGTCGCCCATCTGGTAGTCAGGAGGCGCTAAGAACAAACCACCATAACAACCAATGATGATTAACAGAAAACCTGGAACAGTAAACCAATTCTCATACTTTAAACATAATCTGAAATAATTTGGTGGAGAACCGTATTTGTAAATTCTTTTAAAATTCATTCATCTATTCCCTAATTAATCAAGAGAAATCCTTATCGCAAAAGCAGTGGCTATGGGGCCTAAGCTAAAGCTCAGCAACATCATACCTGTAAGGAAATAGAATGGTCCAGAAGAATCAATACCAACAATAGAATACTCTATAGCTTTTGATCCAAAAATCAGAATTGGCAATGATAAAGGAAACAAAATTAATGTCATCAATGCTCCTGGATACCGAACACTTAGAGTCAAGGCTGCAGCTAGTGCGGTAATATTAACTAAAGTGGTTGAGGCCAATAAAACTGTGATTACAACGGCAATTAGACTCGTTCCAGTCACATAATAAGTGGAAGCAATAAAAACTGATACCGCCACCAACGGCAGTGATGAGGTAGCCCAATAGCTTAGAATTTTCATCAAAACCAAACCATTAAGCGAGTGATGACTAAGAGTAAGCTGTTCTAGCGACCCATTGAGAAAGTCAGGTTTAAAAATGTTCTGCATTGATATCAAGGAGGCAAGAAGAGCTGATAATAGCATTACAGGACCTATGATTTTGATAAGAAACATCTGATCAGAACCGACTGTTAAAGGAAAAATAAGTGCCACCAGAACAAACATAATTACCCCAGTTAAAATATCAGACCAACGTTTCATTGAGACTTTGATTTCTCGCACAAATATTTTTAAGTAAATATTCATCAAGAGCCAATCAATAATTCTGTGGTTTTAGTTGCAATACTGTCATCCCTATTGGTGGAAGTGATCACAATTCCACCTGTGTTTATATGATCACCTATACAGTTATTAAGGTAGCTAATTGAATCACTATCAAGGTTCGCATAAGGCTCATCCAATACCCACAGAGGTTTCTTAGAAGACACAACTCTACTCAAAGCGGTCTTTCTAGATTCCCCATTGGATAAGTTTTGAATCAAAGAGTGTTTTAAATCCGTCAACCTAAACCCATTAATAACTTGATCCTTTCCATCCTTGTCTGTCTGATCTAGTCCGTAGTTTAGATTTTCATCCAAGGTCAACTCTGGAATGAGACCGTTTTTATGGCCAAGATATGACAGTTGCTCGTAATAATTAAAGAGAGACTCATCTATGGAAGCTTCATTCCAAAGGACCTTACCCTTATCGGCTTGCGTTAACCCACAAATCGTTCGAATAAGACTGGTTTTTCCACTGCCATTCTGCCCTCGGATAACCAGATGATCGCCACTCTCTATTTGAAATGAAATATCGGAGAAAATTAAATGATCTTCTCGATACAGTTCGAGCGATTCGACTTGAAGAAGGTTGCGATTCAAGAGATTTACCCTTTAGCACTCACTTAGCTATTGTATTTTATAATCGTTTTACCAAAGTGCTGTCCGGATGCAATGCCCATAATTGCGTCAATGCCTTCGTCAAATGAATACTCTTTATCGATAACAGGATGAATTTGGTGTTTATCGAAAAACTCATTCATTGCCTGATGATCTTCTCTTGTGCCCACGGTGATACCATGAGTGTGTGCGTTTTTGAAAACCATTTGCAGTAGATTAAGTTCAGCTTGAACGCCTGTAAGAGCTCCAATAAGACTGATATGACCACCAATTGCTATGGCCTCCATGCTCTGATCAAAAGTAGCGCCACCGCCTATCTCTATCACTAAATTTACCCCCATACCAGCAGCTTCAAAAGCCTGTTTACCCCAATCAGCGTTTTCTTTGTAATTGATGGTTGTATCGGCCCCGAGTTCTATTGCTCTCTCTAATTTCTGATCACTGCTTGACGTAATAATGACATTAGCCCCCATTGCTTTGGCAATTTGCAAACCAAAAATTGAGACGCCGCCAGTTCCAAGAAATAAGACGTTGTCTCCGGCTTTAATGTTTGCAGCCATAATGCAGGTCCAAGCGGTAACTGCAGCACACGGTAGTGTTGCCGCTTCTTCATAACTCATGTAATCCGGAATTTTGAGAACCGCTGTCTGAGGTAGCACAGCATATTCACTAAGGACACCTGCAGCTTCACAACCCGTTGAACTCATTCTAGTGGCTTGTTCTGAATTCCAATCTTGCCAGAACACTGAACTTACCCGATCACCAACCTTAAAGTCCTTGACATCATTGCCTACGGCAATCACCTCACCGGCTCCATCCGATAAAGGGATCATAGGTAAAGATAACATTGGGTTGTATAAACCTTTAGCTATCATAAAATCTCTGAAATTGATGGAAGCTGCTTCTACTTTTATAACAACTTCTCCTAAACAAGGGCTTGGCGTTCCTCTCTCAGTGGCAACTAAACCGCCCTCCTCGAATGACTGTAACTCAAATAATTTCATCGTCCTCTCCATGAATAAAATCAACATACAATGGTAATACAGGTGCTTTGTATTTGCTTAAAAGTTTATTAAGAAAGTTTGTCTTAAAATAAAAGCTGGAATCAGTCTAAATTAGGGGATTTTGACTAATTCCAGCCTTGGTTCTGCCTTGCTAGGCAATCAAATTTGTCTGAGACTTCTTAGTTTTTTGGCTTATTTCCTTTTTTCTTATGTTTATGACCTTTTCCGCCCTTTCCGTGTTTGTTCATTTTTTTACGTTTTTTATCACCACGCATCTTGCCTTTGCTCATCTTGGCTCTATTCATACGTTTGGCGTTCTTTTCAAATTGAGACATTTGATCATCATTAAGAACTCCAGCTAATTGCTCACGAGTGTCTTTCTTAATCGCATCGCCTTGCTTTTTTGAGTCTTCTCTCAGTTCCTTACCCTGCTGCATGCTTGAGTTCATGATTTGTCTGACTTCTTTTCTTTGTTCATCGGTCATATCGATTCCTCTGAACAACATCCTGGCTGAGTTATTACCGCGATCGTGATCGTGACCTTCTGCGCCTTTATGTCCACCAGCAATGGCGCTATCTATCAGGAATAAAGAGCCTAAATATAGGCTAAGTGAAATCATTACAGCTATTCCTTGTTTCATATTTACCTCCAAGGTATTTCTTTGATTGTTATTATTATGGTAAAAGATGAAGTAAATATGAAGAAACAATGAATGATTCGTTTGTGAATAGAAAAAATATCTATAATTCAAACGGAATGGATTAAAAGTGATATGAAAATTTTTCCAAAATTATTTCTAGCCTCCTCTATGAGTTTTCTCGTGGTGATCGGCCTTATGCTATTTGTTATTCAATGGAGGTTCGAACAAGATCTAACTCGCTATATCAACAACATAGAAACCAACCAATTGGAAATATTTGCATCGGAATTAGAAGAATACTACGCGGAAGTACAAACATGGGATTTTCTCGAATCAAACCCTAGAATTGCTGAGCTGATCTTGCGTGAATCAAGATCCTTTGATCAAAATATTATTATTGTCCCTAGAGCCATGAGAGAAAGACGGAGATTTAGGTTTTCATTTGATGAACCAAATGACACCAGAGCTATGGGTCGTCTGATTCTTCTAAACCAAGAAAAAGAAGTGATTATTGGCACCAAGGAATTGCCGGAGAACTTAATCCAAATACCGATTAACTTTGAAGAAGAAGTTGTAGGAACCTTGGCACTCCTTCCATCAAATAAACTCTTTGAAAACATTGACCTTCAGTTTGCTGATGCGCAGAGACAAGCCTTATATTTATCTGGTTTTGCGGCCTTATTAATAGCTGCAATCATTTCCCTTATCCTAACCCAAAATATAAGCGGACCGATACGAAAATTAGCTCGAGCGACTCGAAGTTTAATTAGTGGTGAATTTAAAACCAGAGTTAACATCACAAACAAGGATGAGCTGGGTAAATTATCAAGAGATTTTAATATTCTCGCTAAAACCCTCGATAAAGAAGCTGAATCTACTGACAAATGGTTAGCTGATATCTCGCATGAACTCAGAACGCCGCTGGCTATTCTTAAAAGCGAACTGGAAGCCATTGAGGACGGTATCAGGGAATTTGACGAAGAAACACTCAACTCTCTTACCCACGAAGTGAAAAGAATCAACACCTTGGTTAATGATCTCTATGAACTATCACTTTCAGATTTAGGTGCAATGAAGTACCAAATGGTAGAAATGGACATTAAAACCAATATCGAGTCTTCCATTGAATCCTTTAGAGACAGATACAGAGAAGCTGAAATTGATATCAAAACAGACCTCGATGAGGTGGGAAATATCTTAGGAGACCAACATCGTCTTACCCAATTATTTACTAACCTATTGGAAAACACATTAAAGTACACCGATGGCCCAGGCTCATTAAACATAAATATGCACGCTATTGACAATGAAATTATTATCTCCTTTGCTGACAGTACTCCTGGTGTGGATGAAGCAACACTGGACAAAATTTTTGATCGTTTTTACCGAGTCGAGTTATCCCGATCAAGAGAAATGGGGGGTGCTGGTCTTGGCTTGTCAATTTGCAGTGAAATTGTCGATGCTCACTCGGGATCAATCAAAGCCAAACAATCGTCAATGGGTGGGCTGGAGATCGCTGTAGCATTTAATAAGGCTGAGTCATGAGTAAGAGTATTTTGATTGTTGAAGATGAAAGCAAGCTTGCGAAGGTCTTGGCTGATTATCTTGAAAAAGATGATTTTAAAACCAGTCATCTTATCAACGGGGATGAGGTTGTTGACTGGGTTAAGAAAAATAAACCTGACTTAATTTTATTGGATCTCATGTTGCCCGGAGCCAACGGCAAGGATATATGCAAGGAAGTCAGAAACTTCTCAGCAGTTCCCATCATAATGGTCACTGCGATGATCGATGAAATAGATCGATTAATCGGTCTTGAGTTAGGCGCTGATGATTATATATGCAAACCCTTTAGCCCCAAGGAAGTAGTAGCTAGAGTAAAAGCCGTTCTCAGGAGAATGGACCCTGATTTTATTAATCAATCAGATACGGATGATTTTAATATTGACCACGATGCCTTCTCCATATCAATTAGAGGTAAAAAATTAGATCTAACCCCGGTTGAATTTAGAATGTTGGAAATGTTTATGGGTCAGCCTGGAAGAGTTTATAACCGAGACCAGATTCTAAATAATGTGTTTGACGATGGAAGAATTGTTCTTGACCGAACAGTTGATACCCACATTAAAAACCTAAGGCAAAAACTAAAAGAGGCCTCGCCTGAAAAGGACTATATCCGCTCGATATATGGGATCGGCTATTCCTTTGAAAAAACCTAGTTAGCTATTCTTTTCTAAAGACGCGGTAGGGTTCGTAATCTTCTAGTATGCCGTATTCTCCACTGTACTCATAACCAAAATAATTCTCGAAAAGGAAAATTTTTGGAGGATAGTAGGTAAATGTAGAAAACATGGCCAGCATGACAAGATACCCGGTTAAGACTGCATTCTTAGTTGGTTTTGAAAGAGGTGGTTTAATCATAATTTTATAGGCAACAACTGAACCGAGGGTTAAACCAATAACCATTGTCAATAAGTCCATTCTAAAAAAACCGGTTCCATACAACGGCAGTGAAATTGCTAAATAACCATAAAATGAAGCGCATATACCAATTGGTGTCATCACCAAAGAAGCAAGTTTGGCATACCAATAATTATTCGCAATATCCCTAGTGTAGGTATATTGAACCAAGGCGTAGATTAATCCTGGCCAGAAATACATCTTCAGATGCTCCCAGGTGCTCTCATTAACTGAAGAGAAAAATGCAAGCGGGGTCCAGAACTCGCTCAACTCAAAGGAAAAATGAAATGCCGATCCTGCCATTGCAACCCAAATAAAGCTTCCAATTTCCCAAGTTATAAGTCTTTTTTTCATGTATATTCCTGTTCTTTAAATAGCAGAGATTAAAAAATAAAGTCCAGACAGTGCAATTAATCCGCCCAGAACCCTAAGCATAATTTTACCGTTCTCATAGTGTGTGGAAATATCAGCCAGAATCAAGCCAGAAACATGCAAGAGTATGGTACCCGTCATAAAACCAGCAATATAGGGTGCTGGTTCAGCAATTGTTGGTATCTCTTCACCGTGTGCATAACCGTGGAAAATCGCAAATATAGCCACTGCAAGCATGGCAAATCTAGAATCCAGAGTTTTATCAGCCGCTAGAGATGAGCCCAAAAACAGGACGGAAAGCGCAATTCCAATCTCGTAGCCGGTCAAACCACCCATATTGAGTCCAATAAGGCCTCCAAAGAACATCACGACCACAAATGTCAAAGGAACACTCCAAATTGCTCTGCCGCCTATCTGAGCGCTAACCATACCTACACTGACCATAGCTAAAAGATGATCCAACCCTAAAACCGGATGAGTTATGCCACTAAGGAAAGGGCCGTACGGCAAACTTTGTGCCTCATGAGCGAACAAAGGTAATGAGAACAGCAGTAAAAATAATGTGAGGTATTTTTTCATAACATTTAGGTGCTTGATTTTAAGAAATCTAAAACCTTTCTGTTAACTTCATCTGGTTGATCATAGATGGCAGCATGCCCGGCATCTTTAACTATTTCAATTTGTAGATGCGGGATAAGTTTTTTGATTTTCTTGCTAATTTTATAAGGGTTGTAAAGAACCTCGAATTCACCAAATATTAGCAAGCCTTTGTTGCTAAATGTCTTCAGTTTCTTTTTATTAACCGAGAAGAAGAATTTTCCAATCACCTTAAGAGCTTTAATGTAGTTAACCCTGGAGGTTTTTTCATTGTATACGCCCAAAGACTTATCAACCCGATAAAAGCGAGTACATAGAGCCATTCCCCTCGCTAGCTGACGATCAAAAGATCCAAATGTCTTTCCGGATCTAGGTTTTGAGAACGATGAAGCTGTTAAATCATCCGATAATACATCGGCATCTTTCTGCTTGGCCATAGCTCTTGAAAACCATTGATGAAAAGGCAATCTTGCTCTAGCCAATCCCGTGGGTCCACACATGACCACCTTATCGATTAAATCTGATTTGCGAATTGCCATGTCCATGGCAGTGGTTCCACCAGTGCTGACTCCAATGCAATGAGGTTTATCCAACTCTAAACCTGTTATCACATCTTCCAACCAATCTACAAAATCATCATTGAAGACAGAGGGAGGATTTGGATCACTATTTCCAGGTTGGCCAACAATATCTAGGGCATAGATTTTAAAGTGTTTAGATAATTCATTAATTTGATGCCTCCAAAGAGGAGCACATCCTGCTACACCCGGAATCAGAATTAGAGATTTCTCGTTATTTTTTCCGGCAACTATAGAATGGGTCTTGCCAAATCTTGTATCCACATATTGAGATTCATGCTCGACAGTGATTTCTTCTTTTACCCGTTCGTACCAGGACATAATCTTCTCTAAGCCCTCTTCAGACTTATACAATTTCATGCTAGGTTTTTGGTTTGTCTCTTCAACCATTAGCTTTAACCCCTAATCACTGTCATTTTTCGATTGCTTTTAATGATTTGGATTCAAAAAAAGTCAAAATCTTTGGTGCCCAGGGCCGGACTCGAACCGGCACGAGAAAAATCTCAACGGATTTTAAGTCCGTAGCGTCTACCAATTCCGCCACCCGGGCTCAAAAATCGAGGCAAGGATCGGAATCGAACCGACGTCCACGGCTTTGCAGGCCGCTGCATAACCACTCTGCCACCTTGCCCAATAAAACAAACAGATTATACATCTTCTATATAGAAAATAATTGAATTACATATGTTATGGTATTGATCTATAATAATGACCTTAATTTTATATGGGGAGTAGAAATGAATATTAACCATCTTTTTAAGAAGAATATTCTTTTGTTCACTGTTATTGCTTTTTCCTCTTCGGCTTTTGCTCAAATCGAGGAAATCGTTGTAACTGCTAGAAAGAAATCTGAATCACTGCAAGATATTCCAGTCCAAGTGGATGTTTTAACTACTGAAGAAATACTGAGAAAAGGGGTAACTAGTTTAAGCGATGTTGCAAAGCTCAGTTCAGGTCTTGTATTTGATAACGGATTTAGTCAATCAGATACTAGAATATCATTGAGAGGTTTATCACCTATTAGAGGAAGGCAAAATGTTGCGGTCCTTCAAGACGGTGTCGACTTATCCAGTGAAAACTTAACCACTGCTGGAGGAACAGCTCTTATCAATCCAAGATTGTTTGATCTTGAACGAGTTGAGGTTGTTAAAGGTCCTCAGAGTGCTTTATACGGTCGTTCAGCGTTCGCTGGGGCGATCAACTACATTACTAAAAAGCCAACTCAGGAAGGTGGTGGTAGTTATTCAGCCACACTTGCTTCTGAGAATGAGGTAGATCTTAGAGCAAGTTGGAGTACCGGAATCTCTGATTCAACTGCAATGGGCATCAATATAGCCTCCTGGAGCAGAGATGGATATCACGACAATAATGTTACGGGTGAAAAAATTGGGGGAGAAGAAGGTACAGCTGCTGCTATTACTTTCAATTATGAGCCTTCTGATGATTTTAGACTAGTTACTAGAATGGAAGTCAGTGATGATGACATAGAACCAGCAGCTCAATTTCAATTATCTGGCTCTACAGAACTTCCTGTGCCATCAATTGCTACTCAACCAGTTAATGTTTGTATTATTCCAGCAGGACCAGCTTGCTTGGCTTACTATACGGTAGGTAATATTATCTCGCCTTTAGTAACAAGCATGCCAACCAATGTTGGTATTCTTCCTGATATTGATGATCTAGGTGGAGCAGCTTTAAATCATAACCCAAGAACTGGTAGAGACTATCCTGGTATGAATAGAGAAATGACCAGATTTTCAATGACAGCTATCAAAGAATTCGATAATTTCACATTCACCTCAGTGACAGGATTTAGTAATAATGATGTCTTCACATTTGAAGATGCCGCCTTTAGAGGGGATGCAACTCTTAGAACTCACGGTGGTGAAATTTATTACGATCAAAGCACTGAAACACATAGCCAAGAGTTAAGAATTCAATCCAATAATGACGGTGAAGTCAGATGGACTTTTGGGATGCAATTATGGGATCAAGAAATGACCTTAATGGACGGCTCCTTTAATGCGATTACTTACCTAGAAACACGACCATTTTTCCCACCTGCCTTTTTATATCCTATGATTAATAAGAATCCTATGGTTAACGGGAACAGCAATCAATACTTGGCTGCTGTTTGCGCTCCCGGAACAGCGGGAGGTGATTCTTCTGGATGTCTTACTAGAGGGATGCAAGCTTGGAGCAGAGACGGAAAACATGAATCAATTTACGCCATGTTTGAATTTGACATCACTGACAATTTTACTCTATCAATAGAAGGTAGGTACAGTGAAGAAGAAGAAACAGTATGTGGATCTGATGGGGGTGGAACAGTAGACCCTAATGGAGTCGGTTTTGCTGGACCTGGTCAAACTCGATTAACTCCAGCTATGTGGACCTACCGAATTTGTGGTGATCATACGGAAACTTTGGTAACACCTAAGATGACGGGAACATATACCGTTTCTGATGATTTAATGGTCTATGGTTCTGCAGCTTCAGGAAAGAAACCTGGTGGTATAAGTACGGTTACAGGTGGTGGTTTCAGCATCTATGACCCTGAAGATAACCGCTTCGAATCTGAAGAAATGATGGTTTATGAACTAGGAATAAAATCAACACTAATGGACGGTAGATTGCAATTAAACGGTGACATCTTCTTACAAGACTTTACCGATAAGCAAGCCGCCACGCAGGTTGTTAACCAAACCACTGGCTTACTTCAAAGCAAGGTAGTTAATGCAGCTTCAGCTCAAGTAAAAGGTATTGAATTAGATATGCTCTACCTAGCTTCTGACAATCTTAGTCTTTCACTTTCATACACTCATCTTAATAATGAGTATGAAGACTTTAAGCGATTAACTGCAGGTGCTGCTAACTTAGCTAATGCAGGTAATTGTACTGTCGTCACTGATTCTGGAGGTTCAAAAACATGTTCAATTGATCTATCGGGTAACCCACTTGAGAATGCCCCTGAGAACGCATTTGTTTTAGGTGCTTCATACAACTGGGATACTACTGATGGACAAACTTGGGTCGCTGAAGCAGATGTTATGTATCAAGATGAGCGTTACATTGGTGCATTCAAGAGAGCTAAGCTTGATTCCTACTATAAAGTTGACTTAAGAGTTGGTTGGGTTAAAGATGATTTTGAAGTCATTGCTTACGTTGAAAACGCTTTTGATGACACAACCACAAGATCGGCATATGGATTTACAGACTTCGAACAAATGAAGTTTGTTCTTCCAGTTCCAACATTCTGTGGTGTTGCTGGACCTGGCGCAGGATCAGGTGTGTTTTATCCAACACCTTGTATGAACTCTGCTGATGTTTCAAGGTCAAATGGTCCAAGTACTTTTGTGCTTCCAACAAGCCATGCAATGTTCTTCCCTGACGGAAGAAGA
>CACPJA010000015.1 GCA_902634075.1 uncultured Gammaproteobacteria bacterium | reverse complement strand
GCTCAATCTCAGTTGAGTTAAAGGAAAAAGATTTTATTGGCACCAATCCTTTTTTTGCAGGAGATCCTGAAAAAATAGAAGAATTAGAATCCTTTATGGACCAACTAAGAAGAGATGGCGATTCAATAGGGGCAAAGATAAATATTCTTGCTACGCAAGTTCCCGTTGGTTTAGGTGAACCTGTTTTTGATAAACTCGAGGCCGATATTGCCCATGCTTTAATGAGTATTAATGCCGTTAAAGGGGTGGAGATAGGAGCTGGTTTTTCAGTAGTGACTCAACGAGGCAGCGAACATAGAGACGAAATAGATTCGTCTGGTTTTAAGCAAAATAATTCAGGCGGCACTCTTGGTGGTATTTCCTCAGGACAAGATATTCTTGCCAGTATCGCCTTAAAGCCAACATCGAGCATTATCAAACCAGCAGAGACAATCGATAAGTCCGGTGAGGAAACCGAGATCGTAACGAAAGGGCGTCATGACCCTTGTGTAGGACTAAGAGCCACACCTATAGCTGAAGCGATGCTTGCGATTACTCTTATGGATCATTACTTGCGCCATCGGGCACAAAATGCTGACGTTGACGTCACGCCATAAAATACTATGAAAAAATTTAATGTAGCTGTTGTAGGAGCCACAGGGATGGTTGGGGAGTCAATGATTTCCATCCTTGAAGAGCGCGCTTTTCCTATTGAGCAACTTACCCCTTTAGCAAGTAAGCGATCATTAGGGAAGAAGGTTAGCTTTCAATCCAAAGACCTAGAGATAGTTGATCTAGACAACTTTGATTTTAGGGGAATAGATTTTGCCTTTTTTTCAGCTGGAGCTTCGGTTTCAAGAGAGTTTGCCCCAATAGCTGCCAAAGCTGGTTCTATGGTTATAGATAACACTTCAGAATTTAGATATGACGATGAAATTCCTTTAGTGGTTCCTGAGGTTAATCCTTCTGCACTCTCTGCATGTAGAGCTAAAAATATTGTAGCCAATCCAAATTGTTCCACCATTCAATTGATGATTGCTCTTGCACCGATTCATAATCACACTCCGATTAAGAAAATAAATATAGCAACTTACCAATCAATATCTGGCGCTGGTCGAAGCGCTATAGAGTTGCTGGAAAAGCAACTGACTGATAACAACACTTTGTCAGAAGATTCTCATCAACTGTTTGCACATAATGTCATCCCCCAGATTGGAGAATTTCAAGATAACGGTTACACCCTTGAGGAAATGAAACTGGTTTGGGAGACCAAAAAGATTCTTGGATCAAACGAGATTGAGGTCAACGCAACTGCAGTTCGAGTACCAGTAAGAGTCGGGCATTCCGAGGCAGTAACTTTTGAGACTGAGTCAGAGATCAGCGTTTCGCTCGTCAATGAATTGTTGGACGCATCATCTCACATTGAGGTTATGCAAGGCGGTGAATATCCGGTAGCTATTAAACATGGAGAGGGAACCGATAAAGTCTATGTGGGCAGAATACGAAGGGATCTCTCAACTCAAAATTCTATAAATCTATGGATTGTCGCAGATAATATCAGAAAAGGGGCTGCACTTAATTCCATACAGATCGCTGAAAAAATTATAGATTCTGATCTCTAAATTATGTCTTCCCCAGCAACTAAAGTAGCTTGCGGAGTACAGTACAAAGGCACGCAATATTGTGGCTGGCAATCACAGAAAGATCAAAAGGCAATTCAGGATCATATAGAAGAAGCAGTAAGCTCAGTAGCTAATGAAAACATCAGAATTCATGGATCAGGTAGGACGGATAGTGGAGTTCATGCACATGAGCAAGTTTTTCATTTTAGCACCAGTGTCGTAAGAGATTCCGATCAATGGGTAAAGGGAATTAATTCACACTTACCTAGAGATATATTAATTCAGTGGAGTAAAGAGGTCCCTGCAGAGTTTGATGCCAGAAGGTCTGCAATTTATCGTCGTTATGATTATTGGTTAAAAACCAAAAAGCCTGACGTTTTTTTAAACTCCAGAGCGCTTTATATAGATCACCCAATTGATATAGAGAGAATGAGAGATGCCGCCAACTATCTGATTGGGAAGTATGATTTTTCCTCATTTAGAGCTTCAAGTTGTCAATCAAAAAACCCAATACGAGAGATGCAGTCAATTGATTGTATAAACGAAGATAATGACTGCATCAGAATTTCTTTTATTGGCAATGCCTTTCTGCATCATATGATAAGAAATATCATGGGGACTTTGATTGATATAGGTACCAGCAGATTAGAGCCACACCAAATGCAGAAGATACTAGAGGCTAAGGACAGGCAACAAGCATCAAAAACAGTATCTTCAGAAGGGCTTTATCTCGTTGGTGTTAAATACCCTGAAAAATATCAATTGCCTAGTAAAGACATTGAGATAAGATGAGATTATTAAGATTTGAAATAATATGAATTGGTTTAAGAAAATTGTTCCTTCTAGGATCAAGACTAAAAAATCTCAACGGGTTAAATCAGTGCCGGAAGGCTTATGGGTAACCTGTGAGTCTTGCAAGGCACAATTGTATCGTGCTGATCTAGAAAGAAATCTACATGTCTGCAACAAATGCAATCATCACATGAGGATTTCTGCAAGGTATAGACTCACTCAGTTTTTTGATGAAGGGACATCTAAGGAATATTTCAATAATTTGATTTCTACGGATCCGTTAAAGTTCAAAGATACTAAAAAGTATAGGGATCGTTTAACCGAATCGAAAAGAAAATCAGGAGAGAACGATGCTCTAATTGTCATGGAAGGAGAAGTAAAGAAAATTAGATTAGTTGCTTGTGCCTTTGAGTTTAATTTTCTAGGAGGCTCAATGGGATCAGTTGTGGGAGAAAAATTTGTCAGGGCTATAAACTTATGCATTGAAAAAGAAATCCCTCTGGTTTGTTTCTGTGCCAGTGGAGGAGCAAGAATGCAAGAAGCTTTTTTATCTCTGATGCAGTTGGCAAAAACTACTTCAGCACTCGTTGAACTAGATGCAGAAAAAATACCCTATATCTCAGTCTTAACCGATCCGACAACGGGAGGCGTTTCTGCAAGTATAGCAATGTTGGGGGATATCAATATCGCAGAACCAGGTGCATTGATAGGCTTTGCAGGCCCTAGGGTTATAGAGCAGACTGTTGGTGAAACTTTACCTGACGATTTTCAAAGAAGTGATTTTCTATTAGATAAAGGCGCTATAGATATGATTGTAGATAGGCGAGAAATGAGAAATGAAATATCAGAATTATTGTTTAAATTATTAGGGTAGTTATTGTTAAAGTGAATAGTAATTATGAAATTTTTTTGCTCTAATAGTTGACATGAAAAATTTAAAAAGTCTTTTAGCTCTTATTTTATCAACGATATTTATTTCTTCTTGCTCTGTAATGGAAGATAGAGATTTATGGACAGATCGAGGAGAATTGGATACTAAATTAATAATTGCATACCTACTTTCAGATATCCCACTTCCAGAATCATCAGAAATACTAGAAGAGAAAACAGTGATCCAAGGTTCGGGTTTAGGTTGGTCAGGCAAAATTACAATTAAGGCTCCATTATCCCCAGCAGAGACGCTAATATTCTTCGCAGAAGAAGTAACTCCAACTGGGTGGACCATGATTTCATCAACTGTTTCTGAACAGATTATTTTGGTTTATAAAAAAGCGGGAAGGATTGCAACGGTTGAAATATTAAGAGATTTTCCTATGTTTGGAAGAGAGACTACTGCAATTATTTCAGTTGTACCAGATGATGCAGTTCAAGGGAATCCATTTAGAGATTAATTTTAAATCACCTAATTATATTTAAATATTTGACTGGCAATTTACGCCTGATGTGTCTCTATGATGAACAAGGAAAAAAGCACACTCGATGATTGGCTAGAGTGGCAACAATCTATAAATTTAAATGAAATTGATCTTAGTTTAGATAGGATTAATGAAGTCAAGGATAAGATTGGTTTTAGACAACCCGAAATAGATATTTTTTTAGTTGCTGGAACAAATGGAAAAGGAACAACTGTTCATTTAATAGAATCTTTTCTTATTAATAAAGGTTTAAATGTAGGCGTCTATACCTCACCTCATCTGAATAAATACAATGAAAGAGTAACATTCAATAGAGTTTCTCTTAAAGACGAAGAACTTATAGAGTCTTTTGAAGAAGTAGAAAAAGCAAGAGACGGAATTAAGCTTACCTACTTTGAATATGGGACATTAGCGGCATTCTTGTCCCTATCGAGGTTTTCATGTGATGCATGGGTAATAGAAGTTGGGCTAGGAGGAAGACTTGACGCAACAAATATATTAAAGCCTAGCGTTTCTGTTATAACAAATATTGCAATAGATCATCAGGAGTGGCTTGGCAATAGTTTAAATAAGATAGCTACTGAAAAAGCTGGGATAATTTCGTCAAATGTTCCGTGTGTGTCAGCTGCATTAAATACAAAGGAAGCCATTAATGTAGTTGCTAAGAAGAACGCTTCTAAAGTTTTTCACATAAAAGATGACTATTCTTTAGTTGAGAGCAATGGAAGCTACCAATGGGAAGGCAATGAAGAGACTATTGAAGGGATATGCATTCCAACAAGTTGGGCAAAAGGAGAGAAAAATAATTTGGCTACCTCATTAATGACTCTTGCAACCTGTAATCCAAAATACCTTCCTGATACCAATGAAATTAATAGCCTTATAAGAAATTTCAAAATCCCTGGGAGGTTTCAGTTAATTCAAAATAGAGTTCCTTGGATTTTAGATGTTGCTCATAATCAAAATGCAGCTACTAACTTTTTAGAAAGGCTAGAATCTTTAGATTTAGGGGATAAAAATATTATGGTTCTAAGTGTAATGAAAGATAAAGATTTAAAAGAACTCATGAGTATTTTCAAGAATATTATTACAAAATGGGTCCTTTGTGAAATGAGATCGTCAAGATCAATATCTGGACATGAGATTAAAAATACTCTTAAGGAGATTAATAAATCTGATATAACTGTTCTAAAATACCCAGAGAATGCATTTGATTATGCCGAGAGAATATCTGAAGATTATAATTCTGTTATTGTTACCGGGTCTTTTGAAGTAGTCGGACCAGCAATTAATTGGTTAGGAAATAAAAAGTAATTATGAAAGAAAGATTTTTAGGTAGTTTGTTTTTAATAACTATTGTAATGATAATCGTGATCAATGCATTTGATGGCGACGGTCTTATATCCATAAGCGACTATCAAGATAGCTTAAAACAGGAAGAAGTAAAAAGAGAAGAAAGATTCTTCTATGATGAGCAGACAATGCATTCAAAGTCTGATTGGATTATCCAAGTTGATACATTTGAAAAGATTGAACCAGCTCTTTTACTTGCAGAAAAGTTAGAAAATCAGAGATTTAAAACATATATAATAAAGAAAACTATAGCTGAAAAAAGAATATATAGAGTAAGAATTTATTCTAGAAATTCTGATGATGTTATAGACGAAACTATTGAGAAACTTAAAGAATCTGGTTATTCAGCATCAGTAATTAAAAAATAAAATAATGATTGTATTTGGGTTAACAGCTTTTGATTTTATTTTAATTATAGTAATTAGTCTCTCATGTCTATACGGTACATTTAGAGGATTCTTTTCAGAAATTTTATCTTTGCTAACGTGGATATTTGCATTTTATGCAACTTTTAATCTAGATATAATTCTATATCCTTATCTTTTTTCATTCATTGAGACTGAGATATTAAGATTATGGGTTCTAAGATTGTCCATAACAGTTGTAGCTTTATTAGCAGGCAATATAGTTAAAAGACTATTAGTTCGAATGGTGAAAACAAATTTTCCTGGCAATGTATTTTTTGGTTTAGGTTTTGGGCTTTTACGAGCATTAGTTCTAATTGCATTTATTATCATGCTTCTACAAGATATAGCAATTTATGATCAGCCTTGGATACAAGAGTCTGTTTTTTTAGATCAAGCTGAAAATATTTCAGATTTTTTCAAATTTATATTTCTAAAGAACATATAATTATTGGATACTAAAAAATCCAAAGGATAGGTTTTATGTGTGGAATCGTAGGTATATCCAGTAATCGACCCGTAAATCAAGAAATCTATGATGCGCTAACAGTTTTACAACATCGAGGCCAAGATGCAGCCGGAATAATGACTGATGATGGAGGTGTGCTTCGTCTTAGAAAAAACAATGGCTTGGTTAATGATGTCTTCTCTGCCGAACACATGTCTAGACTCAAGGGTAATATCGGTATTGGT
Organism: uncultured Gammaproteobacteria bacterium; assembly: GCA_902634075.1. Classification (GTDB taxonomy): domain Bacteria; phylum Pseudomonadota; class Gammaproteobacteria; order Steroidobacterales; family UBA11654; genus CACPJA01. The sequence continues at coordinate 22,249 of CACPJA010000015.1, read as the reverse complement.
CATGTAAGATATCCTACTGCTGGGACACTTAGTTCAATGGAAGCACAGCCATTTTATGTTAATTCTCCTTACGGAATTTGCCTAGCTCATAATGGCAATTTGGTGAATACAACTGAGCTTAGACACCATTTAAGCGAAATAGATAGAAGGCATTTGAATACTGAATCTGATACAGAAGCATTGCTTAATCTTTTTGCTCATGAAATCCAGATTCAGCAGCAAGACTCTCTAACGCCCGAGTCAATTTTTAAAGCTTCAACTGCGCTGTTTAATAAATGTTCAGGAGGCTATGCGGTTGTAGCAATGATACTCAATGAAGGTTTGGTTGCTATGAGAGACCCCAATGGGATCAGGCCATTGGTATTAGGATCGAGAGAAACAAAATATGGGACAGAGTATATGATTGCTTCAGAGAGTGTTGCTCTTGATTTTTCTGGTTTCAATTTAATGAGGGATGTGAGACCTGGTGAATCTATATACATCGATAAAAACAATGAGATTCATTCACATCAATGCGTCGAACCAAAAAGTTACACACCTTGTATCTTTGAATTTGTTTATTTTGCAAGACCAGATTCTATTATCGATGGGATGTCCGTTTATAAATCAAGACTAAGAATGGGTGAATACCTAGCACAACAAATTATTCAAAAAGGACTTCATCATGATGTTGATGTCGTAATCCCAATTCCAGATACTAGCAGAACAAGCGCTATTCAAGTTGCTCATCATCTAGGTGTAAAATATCGTGAAGGGTTTATAAAGAATCGTTATATTGGCCGAACATTTATCATGCCTGGCCAAGAAAAAAGAAAGAAATCGGTCAAAAAAAAGTTGAATCCGATTGATCTAGAAATTAATGATAAAAATGTTTTATTGATCGATGATTCTATTGTTAGAGGAACCACATCAAGACAAATCATTGAGATGGCTAGGAACGCTGGAGCAAAAAAGGTTTTTTTCGCCTCAGCTGCACCCCCAGTTAAATTTCCTAACGTCTACGGAATTGATATGCCCGCAACCTCTGAGTTAATTGCTAGTAACAAAAACGATGAAGACCTCTCGGCATATATTGGGGCGGACTGGTTAATCTACCAATCTTTGGATGATTTAATAGAGGCAGTTCGTTTTGAGGAATCAGAGGTCAATCATTTTGATACTTCATGTTTTTCTGGAGAATACGTCACTAATGATATTACGGAGAAATACCTTCAGAGAATTGAGCTAAAAAGAAACGATGAAGCAATGGCTAAACAGGAAATGGAGCGGAAGCAGATAGACATTCAGGACCCGACAAAAATTCTCAATTAATCAAATCTATCAATTCCAGGCTCTCTTTGCTCCATTTCAAAACCATTGCACTTGTTTTATTCCAATCGCCCAGCACGTATCGAGAACATAAATTGCCATCTATTTTAAACTCATGTTTCATCGGTCGATGAGTGTGCCCATGAATCATTGTATTAACCTGATGTTGTTTGAACACTCTCAAAACTTCTTTTTCATTCACATCCATAATCTCCATCGACTTTTCTTGCTTGGACTGTTTGCTGGCGCCTTTTGTTTCTCCAGCTATTTTCAGTCGTTTCGAGATCGGGAAATTAAGGAAATCCTTCTGCCAATCTGGGTTTCTTACAATAGACCTGAAGGTTTGGTAATCGAGATCATCGATACACATCTGATCGCCATGAGTGAGCAGTATAGTTTCTCCATTGCTTTTTAATAAGAATGGATCAATCAGCAATTCAACACCAGTTTCGGAAAGGAATTTTTCGCCGATTAAAAAATCTCGGTTACCGTATAAGAAAAATACTTTGATTCCTGATCCAGTCAACGACTTAAGTGTTCCTTTCACCTCATCGTGAAGTTCGTTTTCATAATCGTCGCCAATCCAAGACTCGAAAAGATCACCTAAAATATACAGCTCCGTCTGTGGATCATTGTCTTTGAGATCCTCTACAAAAGATTGGAATAAAGCTATAGTGTGAGGCCTAGTCTCGTCGAGGTGTAGATCAGAAATAAAATATCTATTCACTTTAAGTTAAGACTTTGATTCTCTTATTAATCAATTCTATTTATATCTAAAATAATCACAGGGGCCACTGGAACATCTTGCATACCATTCATTGTCTGTGTCGCATTTCCAGCAATTGCATTTACCACATCGAAACCCTGAATAACATCTCCAAAGACAGTATAACCCCATCGTGTTGGCATTGGGTCCAGTGAAAAATTATCGGCTAGATTTATATAAAACTGTGAACTTGCACTATGAGGTTCATTAGTTCTGGCCATACCTATTGACATCCTCTGATTGGTTAACCCATTTCCAGATTCATTAATAATTTCAGGTAAAGTTTCTTTTTCTTCCAGATCAACGGTGTACCCTCCAGCTTGAATAACAAAGCCAGGGATGACCCGATGGAAGATAGTGTTCTTATAAAAACCATCATTTAAATAATTGAGAAAATTTTCCACAGTTTTTGGAGCTCTGTTTTTATCCAATTCAATAACAAAAACACCTGAGGTTGTGGTGATTTCAATTTGTGGGTAGTTCTCGGAGCTTTGGATAAAGGGAGAGGCCAAAACAAGAGGCATAAAGATTGCTAAAATTTTAATTGTAGATTTCATTTATTCAGATTCTAAAACTAATTCAGAAGCAAGTAGAGTGTTTTTTATCAGCATCGCCACTGTCATTGGCCCAACCCCCCCTGGAACAGGAGAAATCCAAGAAGCCTTTTCTTTTGCACTTTCAAAGTCTACATCTCCAGTTAATTTTCCGCTCTGATCGCGATTGATACCAATATCAAAAACTATGGCATCCTCTTTAATCCAGCTTCCTGGGACAAAATTAGGTTTTCCAACAGCAACTGCTAATATATCTGCTGACATGACATGATCTTTTAGATTCTTAGTGAATTTGTGACAAACAGTTGTGGTCGCTCCTTTTAGAAGTAATTCTAGATTCAACGGTCTGCCCACAAGATTTGAAGCGCCAACAATGACGGCATTCATGCCTTTAGGATCAATTTCTATAGCTTCCAGCATGGTAATTACCCCAATGGCAGTGCAGGGCCTTAGCAGGGGTATTCTCTGCATTAATCTACCTATGGTATAAGGATGAAAACCGTCCACATCCTTAGATGGGTTTATAGTTTCAATGACAATGGTTTCATTGATGTGAGTGGGGAGAGGCAACTGTATTAAGATCCCATTAACTTCTGCATTGTTATTAAGACTTTCAACAAGATCTATTAATTGTTTTTGTGTGGTCGATTGGTCTAAATCGTAATTGAAAGATTTCATGCCAACTTCTTCACAAGCCTTTCTCTTATTTCTAACATATACATTAGAAGCAGGATCTTCTCCGACTTGAATGACAGCTAAGCCTGGAGGAGTAATTCCCTCAGACTGATTGGTGATAACTTTATTTTTTATCTCAGAGATAATTTTTTCAGCTATCTTTTTTCCATCGATAATATTTGCTGTCATCGTATTTGCCTCTTAGGGGAGACATCATACCAAACTATCATTAGAGATCTCTTAGAAATCTTTTACTAAAAAGTTATCGGATTCCTGATAATGAGAAGTATAATACGACCACATTTAGATTCGGGGCATAGCGCAGCCTGGTAGCGCATCTGCTTTGGGAGCAGAGGGTCGGGGGTTCAAATCCCTCTGCCCCGACCACCAAATGAGACTGGAAAATAATCACAAATATTGTTTACAATAGATTATGAGCAAGGTTCATGACTTTAAACCTGATATGTATCTCACGAAGAAGGATTTCAAAGAAATAAAAGAAATCTTCCACACACCTTTGACAGGTTCCTACAACTGGGACTATACAGCTGCAGACGATAAAATTAATAGGCTCTACCAGCTTGCTAAGAAACGACAGTGGGATGTGGAAATAGATCTTGATTGGTCGCAGGAATGGGATCTTAATAAGGCCACACTTGAGGAAGATTTCAGTATCAATCATCAATCCTATCTTGATTATCAGCCGTATCTTGATTTAAGTGATGAGATGAAGTTGCATGCTCAAAAAAGATTTGCAGCTTGGACGCTTAGTCAGTTTCTCCATGGAGAGCAGGGCGCATTATTGGTAGCAAGCCAATTGTGTTCTTGTGCGCCAACGTATAATGGAAAACTTTATGCAGCCACCCAAACTTATGATGAGGCAAGGCACGTTGAAGCATTCAATAAATATCTGCAAACAAGATTTGGGACGATGTACCCAATTACCCCTGATCTAAAAGCTCTTTTAGATAAGATTCTCACCGATGAGAGATGGGATCTGAAATTTATTGGTATGCAGTTGGTGATAGAAGGGCTAGCCCTAGGAGCTTTTAAAGCTATTCAGATGAGTTACCCGGATAGCCTACTTAAAGAATTAATTCAAAAGATCATTCAGGATGAATCACGACACGTCACATTTGGTGTTCATTATCTGGAAGAGCATGTAAAAAGCTTATCTGCAGAAGAAATTGAAGATAGAGCTCAATTTGCCTATGAGGCCTGCGTGATTATGCGACAGAGATTCCATGCTATTGAGGTTTTCGAGGAGCTTGGTTGGGATGCTGAAGAAACTATTAAATATGATGAAACCGTTACAATCAGAAAACATTTCCAAGAGTTTTTATTTCAAAGAGTTATTCCAAGTCTTAAAAGAGTAGGATTGTTGACTGACTCCGTTAGACCAAAGTTTGAAGAGCTTGGCGTACTCAAGTGGGAGGATTTTGACGACGATGATGTTGACTGGAGAGAGGCTCAGTCTGCTTGATTTATTTTTAAAGTATTGAGAATAGAATTATAAAAAATACACCTTGTGTCTTTAGAAGTAAATTCCAATAACTTAGGTGTTATAATGTCCCAAAATATCTTGTTAAAGGTTGAACTATGAAAAACTCTCTTTTAATTTTTCTTGTTTTATTTTCATTTAATGCTCACTCAGCAGACAAAGATTACTCATTCACTTATTTAGATCTATCACTTAATTATAATGATGATGTTTCTTATGAAGGTGAATTGTCTCTTAATATTCCTTCTTTACCAGTATATCTAAAAGGAAATCTTGAGCATGAGAAAACTGAGGCTGAGAATACAGAATTTGACAAGGACTCAACAACTATTGCTTTAGGAGTGCATGGTTCAATATCTGATCTTGTTAGCACTATATCTGCTGGTGGTATTGATGTTAATTTAAAACAGATTCTTGAACTTTATGCCGAACTTGGTTTTAACAAATGGGAACTTGAAGATGAATCAAGCAATCTTGAAGACGGAACAGATGCTTATGCAAGAGCAGGCATCAGAATGGGTGATTCCACTGCTTGGGAATACGACTTATTTGTTGAAAAAACAAAGATAGCAAGTGTTTATACAGATCCTGAAACAGGTAGCACTAAGTATTCATTATCCGATGAAACAAATAATAAAATAGGTCTTAAAGTGATCAATCATTTTGGAGAGAATTTTTCTTTGAATTTCGGTTTGGCTAACGATGATTTTTCTGGTTCTTCATTCTCCCTTGGGATGAGATATAGCTTTTAGTTTTAAAAAAAGAAGTAATTATTTCTCAAGGCAAATTATAATGCTTACTTATAGCGCCCGTAGCTCAACTGGATAGAGCATCAGCCTTCTAAGCTGAGGGTTTCAGGTTCGAGTCCTGACGGGCGCGCCAGAAACAAGCTTCTAGAAGACTAGATTCCTAATCAATCCTCCTCTGGTCGACCATGATAAAAGTGATGGTCTTTTACTGTTTCTAATATTAGGTTGTTTTTTTCTTCCTGTTGGTAATGGAAATACCAAATTAGAATAGTATTCGATAAAGTCAGCACTAGTATTGCTTCAATCATAATCAATCCTCCTTAAAAATAATTTCTTCATAATATATTTACTCTTATTGTGATGATTGATTGCAATATTTTCTCGCATCATTCCTTTTTTCACCACGAGGTTCCAATAGCGCTTTTTCCAAACATTTCATATGGTCATAATCAGAATATCCACCTTCATCTCTTATAGTCGCAATTACTCGAGGTGGCCTCAGATTAGTTGAAATATCATTTACAGGTGGAGCAAGAGGTCGAGCAGGCAGATTTTTAGGTGGAGCAGCATGAACTGGCTGTAAAGACCAGAGTGGTAGATTAAGCAATATAAAAGTTAAGCTAATGTTAAAAATGCCAAGTAGAATGTTTTTCATAATAAAACCTTCCTAAATATATAGCTTTAGAATAGCACAAATGATTAAACTGCTTTTTGGAGAGAAAACCCTTTTCTGATAGTATCTAAAAGATGAAAAAACTCATCCTCATATCATTAGCTCTTTTGTTTTCAGCTAACTTGAAACCTCAAGATCTTCCTCCAGATGGAAAATTTATCATGAAATATAAAAATGGTGAAACCTATCTTACTGGCGAAGTAAAAAACAATAAAAAACATGGAACTTGGGAATTTTTTTACGAGAGTGGCCAAATTCAGGCACGTGAAAAATACAATGAAGGAAGACCCGTTGGCGTGTGGAAGACTTTTAGTCTAAATGGTAGGCTTTTGGAACAAAATGATTTCAGAAGCATTAATCAGGGTGATCTAAACAGCCGAGGAAGCCCTTATGCTGGTGGAGCACCAGGGATAAAATGAAAGACATTATTATAATTTCGATGTCTTTAGCAATAGCACTCGGCGGTTGCACTCGATCAATAAACCCAGAGTATGAACCATTCATAGAAGAACTAGAAAGAACAGATAGAATATATGATTTATCTAACGCTAGTGATAGCAATATTTGCAGATTAGCAGAATTAGTTGATAAAGATATGAGATCGGGTCAAATAAGGAAAAGTATTTCAAAAGGCGTTGATGAAGAGATTGAAAGAAGAAATTTGGACTGCAGTAAGCCATTTCCTCAATATGAAAGAAAGCAAAATGCTAAGGAAGATGAAAATGATTTACTAAAATGGTTTGAGGAATTGATAGGTGGGAATTAAGAATAGAAAATATTTTCTTCTCTCAGTATTTTTATTCTTATTCCATATAGATATAAGTGCCCAAGAGAAATATTGTTGGGTTTCTGGAGATAATTTTCACGATATTAAAGTAGCTGTGAGTAGCGATTGCGAAGAAGGGGATCTGCTCTGGGTTGTTATCAACGATAATAATCTTGACGAATGGAGCCTTGAGCAAACAATTGGGCAGTACTGTGAATTTGATTCTGAAATTATTATCAGGAAAAGAAACAATGGAGGCTTGTATCTTCAGTGTATCCTCCATGACGAGAAGTCTAGGAAGAGAAGGACAGACAATTAAATCATGATAGAGCAACCTAAAACCGGGATCGCCCTGGCGCTGGATGACTGGCGGGCACTGATTAATGACGACTGGCGAGGTCTTACGATCGCACTTTATATGGTTCTAGTTGGTTATGGCGTATTGGTAGGTATTCCGGTAATAAGCACCGCATGGGTGACGAAATTAGGCTTCACAGAAGTTGAGGTTGGCAGAGTCGCGGGTATGGACCTTGGTGGCCTTTCAGCCGGAGCTATAGTAGCAGCTTGGGTTATAAACCATATGAACCGAAGATTGATTGTTTTCATTGGTATCTTCTTAGCTGCATTTGCCAATGGCTTGTGTCTCAAATATGTCGATTATGAAACAGTCTTATGGCTTCGTTTCCTTGCTGGTTTTGGTAGTGGAATGTACACGGCAGTGGCAATGGCTGTTTTTGGCACATCAATCCGGCCAGCACTTGCCTATAATTTAATGCTCTTCAGCTTTGCCTTTTCTCAAGCTTTGGAGATGAGGATTTTGCCACAGTTATCAATGAATGGTATTTATTGGGTCTTTATTGTCTGTTTTCTCCTCACTTTACCTTTCCTTGGTTGGATCAAGAGTTATCCAAAGCCAAGATCTACGGAAACTAAGCCAGAGACAACAAACAAAAACAATTCATCAAAGCCACTTTTGGCATGGGTTTGCCTTTTTGCAATCTTTCTCACCTACATCAACATAGGAGCCTACTGGACATATATAGAGCTAGCCGCATTGGATGGTAATACTGATCCAGAGTTAGTGGGCGAGGTTCTTGTTTGGGCATCATTGTGTTCACTCCTTGGATGCCTGATTGCAACTCTATTAAGTAATCGATTCGGATTATTGCGACCTCTTCTTATAGCTCTGTTTACCATGGCAACTGGTGTTGGCATGTTGGCATTTGGCATCAATGAGCCAAAGTTTCTAATGAGCGTGTTCACTTTTAATCTGCTGTGGATTTTTACCGACGTCTATCAGATGGGCTCACTGGCCAACTTTGATCATGGAGGGAACTACGCGGCTTATTTGCCTGCAGCACAAGGACTTGGTCAAATTGTAGGGCCAAACATAGCTGCATCCTTGCTAGCTATTAACTTAGGCTATTCAAGTGTGTTTATTATGTGTTGGACTGCCGCCATGTCAGCAATGCTGATTTACTGGCTGCTGTACCGTTATCTTAGAACTAGATATCCCAGCATTGCAGATGCATCATAGATTCTAATTAAATTAACCTAAGAGGGAATCATCCATGAAGAAGATAAAACTTATAAGATCAGCATTGGTATTAGTATGGTTGGTCTGTTTACTAAATCTTGTTGTACCAATCTCAAGTCTGCTTGATTATCTTTTGGCCTTCTTAGTTGTTGCTCATGTCATAGAGTTCTTTGTTTTCTTTAAAAAATTTGAAACCAATAAAGCTAAGAACTTTTTTATGGTCCTTGTTTTTGGATACTTACATATTCAACAACTAGATTACGAGAAGAGAAAGAATCTAGATAATTAATTACTTAAAGATGATTTGATTCGGATATTTTTTAGTTAAATATCGATCCAAGCCAAACCATTGACCTGTGGGAAACCAAAGGAAAAGGAAGATTAATATAAAGAAAGGCAAAAGAGAGGCATCGTAATAGCCGCCTATAGCAAAATTAAAGATTATAAAAAGACTAACTGCTGCAGAACATCTTGTTGTTAAGCCAACCAATAATCCTACAGCGCTATATAACTCTCCCAAAGTAACAATCCAGCCAATAAGCTGATGAAGAGGAATTGCAAAATTACTAAGATACAAGACAGCAAAACTATCAGGAGGAAGCTCAGTTAACCTCTGGAGGAAGACTACCTCTAAAATGTTGCTTGTCATCCATTCACTCTCCACTTTATTAATTCCTGCAGCCAGCCAAAAAATAGCGAATAAGGTTCTGAAAAGGATCAAAAGTGCTATTCCTAGGTTCTTAAATGTTAGGTAGGAGAGGCTCATTTTGTTAATTTGATCTGTTATGAATTGTTTCTATCGATTCCCATAACGGCAGTCTGTGGCATAAACCCAGTGTCTTGTTGTCGTTATCCATCCATTGATTATTTAATCGATTTATCTTCTTATCGTTTAAAAAAATTAAATCTGGGTCTACAGATATTCTCGCCTGACCCAAGGCAGGCGAAGACCAATCTGTCTCTTTAACAGAAATTATTATCACTGGTCTTTGATGCCCTTTTACCTCATAGCCTTCAAAATTTTTTATAAAGAACTCCCAAATAGTTGTTATTTGCGACCAGAAGGTTCTGGTTTTTAAATGGTATAGAGTAAATTCACCTTCATCGGGTATGGAACTATGGTTTTTTATCTCGCCTTCTTCGCAGAGTAAGACCGCTTCACACATGGTACAAAATTCTCCAAACTGGCTATAAAGTAAAAGTTCCGTCTCATTTGACTCTGTTTCTAGCGAGAAGAAAATGAAAATCGTGAATATGAGTTTTTTAATCATGATTCGTTATATGATAAATGCAATTAATGAAATTTTAACATTAAGTTAATAATCTAATTTTTTAAATATTAAATGTTACTTACTTATAGGAGACTCTTATGAAAAGACTGGTATTAATTGGACTATTATTTGCTATCAGCAACACACATGCAGGGGTAGCAATTGTGGAGGGCTGTAATTTAAATGATGGATACACAATAGACGATGTTGTAGAACACAGTGAACTAATGAATCAGATTATGGATGCTGCTGGTTACAAAGAAAAACGATTTGGGGCAATGATCATGTCCCCATATTTTGAGCAGGAGCGGGAATCAGAATTTGATTTTTACCAATTTGAGTATTGGGGAAATTATGAAATATTTGGGAATGACTTGAATGAGTGGTTTGAGCAAGGCAAAGGCAATGAATACATGGAAAAATTGCAAGAAATGACTAATTGCAGGGCCTTAAATATGTTCAGCACCATAACAACAAGAGAATACCCTGGCGATTAAACTCCTGTGAGCTTATACGATAAATATATATTGCCCCATCTTTTGAATTGCACCTGCAATCAAAAACCCTTTATTCACCAAAGAAGAAAGGTAGTGCCTCTTGCGAAGGGAAATATTTTAGAGATAGGCATTGGCTCAGGGTTAAACATTCCATTTTATGAAGAAGAAGGTATCGATAAGATTTGGGGGATTGACCCTTCAGAGGAATTAATAGCGATGGCCAAGAATCAGCTTGAAGATAACGCCCCTGAGATAGAGTTCATTATTTCAAAGGCAGAAGACATTGATTTTGATGATGCTTTTTTTGACACCATCCTGATGACTTATACCATGTGCACAATATCCAACTTATCAGAGGCTTTCACACAGCTTAAACGGGTAATAAAGCCAACTGGTAAATTGATCTTTTGTGAGCATGGCATGGCCCCTGATAAGAGTATTGTTAAATGGCAGAACAGGATAAACACCTTTTGGCCTAAAATATCTGGCGGTTGTAATATCAATAAGGAGATTCCCAGCATTATTGAATCTTCTGGTTTTTCGATTTTAGACTTAGAGAATATGTATCTTCCGAAGACACCTAAGGTTTTAGGCTATAACTATTGGGGAACAGCTACTTTAAATCCATGAGACAAGAAAATTGAAAACAATTGTCTTTTTATGTGTCGAGAACTCATGCCGCAGCCAAATGGCTGAGGCTTTTGCCAAGATTAACAGTGGCGGTCAGTACAATATTCAAAGTGCGGGTTCTAGACCTAGTGGAACAGTCAACCCCAAGGCAATCAATTCGATGTCTAGAGTCGGGTATGATCTTAATACACATCATTCAAAAGGTATTGAGACACTACCAATGGATGGGGTCGAGGCTATGATTTCAATGGGTTGTGGCGATACATGCCCAAAAGTCCCTGCCAAACAAAAAATAGAGTGGGAGATAGCAGACCCAAAAGAAATGGACCATGAAGAATTTGATAAAGTTAGGGATATAATTCAGGCAAAAGTAGAAAATTTTCTTGAAAGTCTGGATAATGGCTAGTTTTTTAAGAGGTAAGTATGAGTAAAGTTACAATGAATACAGATAAAGGCGATATCCACATTGACCTATTTGATGAGGACGCACCTAATACGGTAAAGAATTTTACTGATCTGATTGAAAAGGGATTCTACGATGGGCTGAATTTTCATCGAGTAATACCGAATTTTGTTATTCAAGGCGGATGTCCGCAGGGTACTGGAACAGGTGGTCCTGGTTATCACATTGATTGCGAGATTAATGACAATAAACATCAAGCAGGTACTTTATCAATGGCTCATGCCGGCAAAAACACTGGCGGCAGCCAATTTTTTGTTTGCCATAGTCCGCAACCTCATTTGGACGGTGTACACACTGTTTTTGGGCATACAGCAAATATGGATGTTGTGAATTCTATAGAGCAGGGCGATAAAATTATATCTGTAAACATAGATCAAGCCGAGTAGAAATCTTTATTGACTAGTGCCGCAGCTAAGGCAAAATGGTCTTTTCTAGTTAGAAACAATGGTGGGCGTAGCTCAGTTGGTAGAGCCCCTGGTTGTGGTCCAGGTGGTCGTGGGTTCAAGTCCCATCGTCCACCCCATTATTTCCCGGGTCGTTAGCTCAATCAGGTAGAGCAGTGGACTCTTAATCCATTGGTTATAGGTTCAATTCCTATACGACCCATTTTTCAATATAACAAGATTGTAATTCTCATGGATAAAATATAGGCTTGTCTGTCTTGATTTAATTTGGAGTTGATTTACTTGAAAACAGATATAGAAATAGCAAGAGAGGCAGAGCCTAAAACGATTGATAAAATTGCAGAGAAGTTAGGTATTGGTGAGGGATACCTTGAGCGCTATGGTAAATTTAAGTCTAAGGTTGACCTTTCAATTAATCATGAAAAACTTAAGGATTCTAAGAACGGTAAATTAATTTTAGTTACCGCCATATCTCCCACTCCTGCAGGTGAAGGCAAGACCACCACAAGCGTTGGCTTAGTCGATGGGCTTTGTCATATAGGTAAAGATGCAATGATTTGTCTCAGAGAGCCGAGCTTAGGGCCATGTTTTGGAATGAAAGGTGGTGCAGCAGGAGGTGGATACGCTCAAGTTATTCCTATGACAGATATTAACTTACATTTTACAGGTGATTTTCATGCCATTGGAGCAGCTCATAATCTTCTTTCTGCACTTATCGATAATCATATTCATTGGGATAATCAATTGAATATTGACCCTAGAAGAATTACTTGGAAGCGGGTGGTTGATATGAATGATAGATCTTTAAGGGATATTACTTGCGGTCTTGGTGGGATTGGTAACGGTATACCCAGACAAAGTGGTTTCGATATTACAGTTGCTTCTGAAATTATGGCAGTGTTTTGTTTAGCATCAGATATTGATGATCTAAAAAAGAGGATTGGAAATATGGTTATAGGCTATTCAAGATCCAATGAACCCATAAGAGCAAAACAGCTTAATGCTGATGGAGCAATAACTGCCTTACTAAAAGATGCATTCCAACCAAACTTAGTGCAAACTCTTGAGAATAATCCAGCATTCATTCACGGTGGGCCTTTCGCTAATATTGCGCATGGCTGTAATTCAGTTGTTTCAACGAAGCTAGCATTAAAACTTGCTGATTATGTGGTGACAGAGGCTGGATTTGGAGCCGATCTAGGTGCCGAGAAATTTTTTGATATCAAATGCAGAAAATCAGGTCTAAAGCCAGATGCAGTTGTTTTAGTTGCGACTACAAAAGCTTTAAAAATGCATGGTGGTATTACAAAGGATAATCTTGGTGCTGAAAACGTAGACGCAGTAAATAAAGGTTGTGAGAATCTTAAAAGACATATTGAAAATATTACAAAATTTGGAGTTCCTGTCATTGTTGCAATAAATGACTATGTAACTGATACAAAAGAAGAGCATGCTGCAATAATTAATTACTGTAAAGAAATTGGCGTCCAATGCAAAATTTCTTCACACTGGGAAAAAGGTGGTAAAGGTGCATCGGATCTAGCAGAAGAGGTTGCAACAATTGCTGATTCTAATTCTTCTAAATTTAAACCTTTATATGATAATAAACTCTCTTTGTGGGATAAAACACAATACATAGCACAAAATATTTATGGTGCCTCAGAAATAATTGCAGATAAAAAGGTAAGAAATCAGTTTAAGAAGTTAGAAGAAGATGGATTTGGTAAATACCCAATATGCATGGCAAAGACTCAATATAGCTTTTCAACAGATCCATTATTGATGGGTGCTCCATCAGGACATGATGTTCCTATTAGAGAAGTACGATTGTCTGCTGGTGCAGAATTTATTGTAGTTGTTTGTGGTGAAATTATGACAATGCCAGGGTTGCCTAAAGTACCAGCATCAGAGGGCATCGATGTTGATGATGAAGGTTTAATCCAGGGTCTGTTTTAGACGATTTTATTCAATTGGTTCGACATAGAGAACCAACGAATGATCAATGATTTTGTAGCCATTCTTCTTCGCTAATTCTTCTTGTCTTTTTTCAATGACATCATCTTCAAACTCAATTACTTTGCCAGTCTTAACACAAACCATATGGTCATGGTGTTCAATTGGGCTCAGTTCAAAGACGGCTTGCTCAGAATCAAAGTGATGCTTGATACAGATGCCCGCATCGACAAACTGATTTAAGACACGATAAATGGTAGCAATACCCACATCATCATTCTTTTTTATCAGTATTTTATTGATGGAATCTGCACTCAAATGAGATTCTTTACTGGTTTCTAGAACCTTAAGTATAGATTTCCTCGCGTGAGTAACTTTTAAGCCTGCAGATCTAATTTCCTTGTTTCTGTTCATATTTGTATCATATCTCTGGTGGACGAAATATCAAGTTGATAAAATGATCGATATGTATCCTTGGCAAAAACGTGACAATTATAAATCACTAATTCGTCTTTTCACGAGATTCCATGTCTGGTTGTACGAGAAATATGATGGTAAGTACTTGGGTGATCTTGAAGGCTTCCCATTTTGTTTAATTAAGGTCAAAGGTAGAAAATCAGGACTTACTAGGAAAATTGTTCTGCTCACCATACCTCATGATGAAGCCTATCTTTTGGTTGCCTCTCAAGGTGGAGCTTCAACACATCCCATGTGGTATCTGAATATGAAGGCAAACCCAGAGATTGAAATGCAGATTGGTGCACAAAAGATAAGCATGGTTGTGAGTGAGTTATCTAAGAAAGAAAAGGATTTGCTATGGGGTAAAATAACCTCAGCTTATTCTGGTTACCAAAATTATCAAGATAGTACTGAACGTGAGATACCCGTTCTAATCTGTAGGGCCTCTTAGTTGAGACAAATAAATTGCGCCATTTAAAAGTTTTTTTTCAAAATTTGTTGTTTAGAAAATACATTTCAACCAAATAAGATCCTTATTTTGGATTTCTAAATTCTATTTACTTTTTCGTTGCTTCACATTTTTTCTTTTAATATTCAATAATTACAAAGATTTCTTTCATTATCTCTTGAATGTTACTAATAAAATAAATGTTAATACTTTATTAATAAGCTTCTTAATAATCTTGTAATAATTACAGAATAGTTTTACATTTGTTTGAGGTATTTAATTGCCTAAAAACATGTTTTTTAACTTATCTAATTAAGAGGGACACGATGTCTAAAAAGATATACGCAGCCGTATTATCTGCCTTGTTTGTATTCTCAACGTCAACTTTTGCTGAAGTTTCAACAACTTCTTCAATCAGGGGTGTTGTTAATGTTTCAGGTGCAGTAGTATCGGCAACACACACTCCTACGGGTTCGACTAAATCAAAATCTGCTACAGACGGCGGATTCTTTTTATCAAACCTTCTGATAGGAGGACCATATGAGATCACTGTTTCAGCTCCAGGTTATAAATCAGAGAGCCTAGGCGGTGTTTTTCTGGTTTTAAATGAAACAACTAATCTTGATATAACTCTAGTTTCTGACAGCATAGAAGAAATTACTGTAACTGCTGCAGCGACTTCAGGCTCAATCAGAATGGGCACAGGAACATTCCTTGATAGGGATGCAATAGATGGTATACCAACTGTAAATAGATCAATTGCAGATATAGCCAAGATTGATCCAAGGGTGACTATAAGCTCTGGTTCAAGCAGATATTCTGAAATATCAGTCATGGGGCAGAACAATAGATTCAATGACTTTACTATTGATGGCGTTAGCTTTAACGACCCATTTGGTTTGAATGCTAATGGCTTTGGTAGTATGAGAAATCCTATTGGTATGGAATTTGTTGATCAGATGTCAGTTGATGTTACACCGTTCGATGCTTCAAGAGGTAACACCACTGGTGGTTCAATTGCTACTGTCACAAAGTCGGGAACCAATGAATTTCATGGTAGCGTATTTTTTATTGAGCGTGATGAAAGCAATGTAGGCGATGCTCCTGACGGAACTGAATTCCCTGAATTTAGTGAAGAAACTGTCGGCTTTACCTTCAGTGGGCCAATCATCAAGGATAAGCTCTTCTTCTTTGTTGGGTACGAAGAATTTGAATCAGCGAGTCCCGCTCTTTATGGAACTGTAGACAGCAATGCCCCAATTAAGGCTGACGCTCTTACCACAGCTATGGCGGATGAGATCAAAAGTATTGCTATGAATCGATACAACTATGATCCAGGTGAAATATCTAACTTTACAACTCCTGAAACGAGTGAAAAAATGATGCTTAAGCTCAATGCTAATATTTCAGATATTCATCGAGCTGTGGTTACGGTTCAACGTGATGAGGATCTATATCCTAGAAAATACAATAGGGGATCTACTGTCTTCAGTAATAATTGGTATGCAAAACCACCTGTTATTGATCGTGAATCATTCACACTTTATAGTGACTGGAACGACAGGCTCTCAACCAAGATTAGATATTCTCATTATCAGTTAACAGAAGACGATGCTTCTCTGGGAGATCCATTTATGCCTGAGGTGAACATTGAAGTTTGTGATGGCGGTGATTGCGATAATGTTTATTTAGGTGGCGATAGATACCGAGGTGCAAACTATATAGATATTGATTCTGATTTCCTTAGTTTCAAAGCAACATATGACTTAGGTGATCATGTTCTTTCTGCAGGTATTGATCGGGACGAGAGTGCCGTCTATAACCTCTTCATTGCAAGGTATAACGGCGAAGTTCAGTTTGATAGTATTGCAGATTTTGAAGCTGGCACTTATTCTTATCTCAGATTCCACACCCCACAAACTGGTATCACTGATGTGGATAGCGTTGCAGCTAATTTCGACATTGAAAAAACCAGTATGTATATACAAGACAGAATTTATATGGGTGATCTGACGCTTGATATTGGTCTTAGATATGACCAAGTTGAGACGCCAACAGCCCCTGTAGCAAATCCTAAATTCCAGCAAAGGAATGGATTTTCAAATGCTCAACGATTTGACTTTGACTCTATGCAACCTAGATTTGGATTTAACTATGATGCTTCAGAATCACTTTTTGGAGATATGGATTCAATTGTGAGTGCTGAAATCAGAGGTGGTTACGGTAAGTTTATGGGTCGAATACCTAGAGTCTGGTATGGGAATGCGTACTCTAGATCAGGCGGTTTGAGTGATTATGTTAAGGTTTACGGTTACGATTCAACGCTTCCATCATTTAGATGTGGCGGGACTGTAGGACCAATGCCTGCAGGTGATCCATCTTTCTTCTGGATGGGTGCATCAAGTAATTACTGCATACCTTCAAGCCCATACTTTAATGATGCACAAGCAACTGATCCAAACTTTGAGGCACCTCAAAGCTGGAGAATGAATTTAGCTCTAGATTTAGTTACAGCTGGTGGTTATGAGTTAACTTTCGAGTATAACCATGATGATGTTGATAAGGCTGTCTTCTACAAAGAGTTAGGCTTAACGCTTGAGGGACATATGGCAGATGGAAGAGGTATTTACTCGCATGGTCCTGGTGATTTCTTACTAACAAATACCGGTGAAGGTGGAGCTGAAGCTTATTCATTCTCTATGAGAAAATCCTTTGATAACGGTTTAAGTATGTTTGGATCCTGGTCATCTGTGAGTGCAAAAGATGTCTATCCACTGACATCAGCACAAGCTGAGTCTGCTTATGGGTATACTCAAAGGTGGGATGGTGAGAATGTCCCGGCAGCAAATTCTTCATTTATGGCCGATAGCAAAGTAGTGGTTGGTCTTGAATATAGAACCATGTTATTTGGTGATAACGAAACCAGAATTTCTGCAATATACATTAATAAGTCAGGCGAGCCTTACAGTGTTACTTTTGATAACGGGCGATATAGCCCAATAGGTGGCTCTGGTTATAGTATGTTTAAAGATGACTATTCGTTAGCCTATATACCTACAGGCTCTGATGATCCTAAAGTTGTCTTTACCTCTGCCAGCGTTGCTTCAGATGTAATGGCACATATCAACAGTGGACCGTTAGCTCAATACAAAGGAACTTATGCTCCTAGGAATGCCTTTGAGAATCCTGGATACGACAGATTGGATGTCAGGATAACTCAAGAGATTCCATCTTTTATGGAAGGTCATAAGTTCATCTTCTATCTTGATCTCTTGAATGTGCTAAACATGCTTGATGATGAGGAAGGAAGAATCTTCGAATACGGATACAACACTAGTCGTCAAATCATAGCCGATGCTATGGATGATGGTCGATTTGAAATCAAGGGTGTTGATCCAGATGACAGTCTTTATCTTCAAGATGGTGACGGTCAATCAAGATGGCAAATACAAATGGGATTGAAGTATAGATTCTAATTTAATTTGTTCAATCAAAATAAAGCCGCCCAATGGGCGGCTTTTTTTGTTATTTTAGGAATAGTATGAAAGATAATTTAAAATCATGGAACCTCAGAGCTCTCCTAACTCTGCCACTAGTTGCGGTAATCTCATCAGCATTAACGATTGAGGTTGATATTATTGCTCTATTAACTGTTGCTGGTATTAACTTTATACCTATATTTATTAGTTATTTGTTTGCACGTTTTCTACTTAATAGAACCAGAAAAGATAAAGCACAAATTATTTCAGTGATTAGTCCAATTATGATCTCTTTTACCACATCTATTTGGTACCTAATGAGAGTATTATTTCCCGTTGAAAATTCCCCTGGTATTGAGCATCTCGCAATACCTCAAATGATTCTGATTGGAGCAGTTATCTTTGGCTTGGTTAGCATTCCTTTAGCATTGTATTCAGATAAGAAGCTTTAATCGTTACCTTTGGAATATAATTATTTCCTCAGTTCTAGTGATCTATCTGTGAATTATTGTATAATTTCCCGCCTTATTTAATGCTTTTAGGGAAAGTGGCGGAATTGGTAGACGCGCTGGATTTAGGATCCAGTGGGGCAACCCGTGAGAGTTCGAGTCTCTCCTTTCCCACCATTAATGGTTGAAAAAAATTATGAGTGAATTGGAAACAAAAATTAACAAGAAAGATGGACTGAAAAGAGAGATTAAAGTTTCAGTGCCCTCAAACATTGTTGAGCTAAAGAAAAAAAGTCGCTTCGAAGCAATTGCTAAGAAAGCTAAGCTACCCGGTTTCAGACCTGGTAAGGCACCTATAAATATTATTCAGAATCAGTATGGTAATCAGGTTAATCAGGAGGTATTAAGTGAGGTCTTAGAAACCACTTATGCTGAGGTTATTCAGGATAAAAAACTTCAACCTGCAGGTCCACCTGAGGTCAGTGTAGACCAGTTTGTTGACGGCAGTGATTTCAAATACACCGCAACTATAGAAGTTCTTCCAGAATTTGAATTAAGGGGAATTGATAAGATTAAAGTTGAAAAGCTTACATCAAGTGTCACTCAATCGGATATTAACGAAATGATTGAGAATCTTCAAAAACAGAGAGGCGAATGGACAGCCGTTGATAAAACCTCTGAAAAAGGGAATCAATTATTAATCGATTTTGTAGGGAAAATTGATGACGAACCATTTGAAGGCGGTTCAGCCGATGATTTTGTTATTGAAGTTGGCTCAGGTCAGATGCTGCCTGAATTTGATCAAGCACTTGAAGGAGTTAAGTCAGGTGATGAGAAAGAATTTGATCTAACTTTTCCAAAGGATTATCACAAAGAGGATTTATCCAATAAAGTCGCTGTTTTTAACATCAAAGTTAAAGAGGTAAAGGAATTGAAACCTGCTGAAATCAATGATGAATTTGTTAAAGGGTTTGGCATAGAAAGCGGCCAATCCGATGACCTCATGAAAGAAATCAAGGAGAGCATGGAGAAAGAGAAGGAGAGTAAGATTAAAAATGATCTTAGAATTAATCTTATGAAGTACCTTAGAGAGAATAATAAGATTGATATACCGAGCGTTATGGTTCACAGGGAAGCGCATGCAATGCAAAAAGATTGGATGAGACAATCAGGTATAGAAGATGAGGAAAAAGCTCTTCCTGTATCTAATTTCGAAGAAATTGCCTCAGAAAGGGTTCACTTGGGACTCCTAGTAAATGAATTGGTTATTTCTAGAGAATTGAAGCTAGATGATGATAAGGTGGAAACTAAATTGGAAGAAATGACGAAAGCATATCCTAATGGGGATGAAATTAGGAAGATGTATGAACAAACTCCAGAATTGATGGACCAATTGAAATCCATGGTTATGGAAGACCAAGTGGTAGATTGGCTAACCGAGCGTTCGACATTTACCGAGAAAGAAATTGAGTTTAAAGAATTGATAAACAAGCAACAATGAATGATTTAGAAGAAAAATTAGCTTTAATACCGATGGTTGTTGAGCAAACGCCAAGGGGAGAGCGTGCTTATGATATTTATTCACGACTACTAAAAGATAATGTAATTTTTGCTGTAGGTCCAATAGAGGACCATATGGCAAATTTGATTATTGCTCAGCTGTTATTTCTAGAAAGCGAGAACCCTAGCAAGGACATCTTTCTTTATATAAATTCACCAGGTGGAACTATAACATCAGGTCTGTCTATATATGACACAATGCAATTTATTAAACCTGATGTGAGCACTATTTGTGTTGGTCAAGCAGCCAGTATGGGGGCTATTCTTCTAGCTGCAGGGGCTAAGGGCAAAAGATATTCACTTCCCAATTCAAGAATGATGATACATCAGCCAATATCAGGATTTCAGGGTCAGGCCAGTGATATTGATATCCATGCCAAGGAAGTACTTAAACTCAGGAAGCAAATCAATAATATACTTGCTAATCACACCGGTAAAACTGAGAAACAAATCGCTAAAGATACAGACAGGGATAATTTTATGGATGCACAACAGTCACTTGACTATGGGTTGATTGATATTGTACTTTCTGATCGTGAAGAGATTAACAAGTAATATTTATGCCAGATAAAACAAAAAAAGGATCTAAGCCTAAAGAGAACAAAATACTATATTGTTCTTTTTGTGGAAAGGGCCAGAATGAAGTGCAAAAGCTTATAGCTGGGCCTTCAGTCTATATCTGTGAAGAATGCGTGGATCTTTGCAACAACATTATTGAAGAGGAGCTAAATATAAATGAGGCTAATGAGGACTTAACCTTATATAAACCTAAAGAGATCAAGTCTATGTTAGATGAGTATGTGATTGATCAAGATCTCGCAAAAAAAGTACTCTCGGTTGCAGTCTATAATCATTACAAGAGACTAAATGATAAGCCAAAACCTAGGGAGAATGATTATGTTGAGATTGGCAAAAGTAATATCCTTTTAATTGGTCCCACTGGCTCAGGAAAAACATTACTAGCTCAAACACTAGCGCGTATTTTAAATGTTCCATTTGCTATCGCTGATGCCACGACATTAACCGAGGCAGGCTACGTAGGCGAAGATGTTGAGAACATTGTTCAGAAACTTTTGCAAAATTGTGACTATGACGTTGAAAAAGCACAGAAAGGGATCATCTATATTGATGAGATCGATAAAATATCGAGAAAAACTGATAATCCATCTATTACAAGAGATGTTTCTGGGGAAGGTGTACAGCAAGCTTTATTAAAGTTGATTGAAGGCACCACAGCTTCTGTTCCACCACAGGGAGGAAGGAAACATCCCCAACAAGAATTTATTCAGGTTGACACTGGAAATATATTGTTCATTTGTGGCGGAGCATTCTCAGGTTTAGATAAAGTTATTCAGCATAGAACAAACAAATCAGGGATTGGTTTTATTGCAGACGTTCATGATAAAGACGAAGATGAAAATTTGGGAGAGATCTTTGAACAAGTTGAGCCTGAAGATTTAATTAAATATGGGCTGATACCCGAGTTTGTTGGAAGGATGCCCGTTGTTTCTTCATTGAATGAATTGAACAAGGAAGCATTAATAAAGATATTAACAACCCCAAAAAACGCTTTAGTAAAGCAATACCAGAAATTATTTGCCATGGAAGAAACTGAATTAGAATTTTTACCCGAATCTTTAGAAACAATTGCTGAGTTGGCTATGAAGAGAAAAACAGGGGCTAGAGGTTTGAGAACCATTATGGAAGAAACCTTGTTGGATACAATGTATGAGATACCGTCTCACGATGAGAAAAAATTAAAAAAAGTTATTGTTAATCAACAGTTTGTATTAAACAAGTCTAAACCATTTTTAGTTATTTCCAACGATTCTAAAGCTAAAGTAAACAAGACTTCTGCAAAAGCATCCAAGGCAAAATTGACAGGCACAAAGTAGTTTATTAATAAAATTACAGATTTACTTGAAAAATCTGTTTTTAACCCCATAAATAAACTATGATTATGAATCATTACAACTATGAATGAACAAAAAGAAAATATTTCCTTAGATATCGTTATTGATAAGCCACTATTACCACTTAGAGATGTAGTCGTTTATCCTCACATGGTTATTCCTTTGTTCGTTGGCCGAGAGAAATCAAAAATTGC
>CACPJA010000014.1 GCA_902634075.1 uncultured Gammaproteobacteria bacterium | reverse complement strand
TATTAAGAAGTAACAATAAAGAAAAAGAGCTTTGTGGAGGCTGTCTTGATACCACGAATAACCAGATGGAATTGTTGGCAGCAATCAAGGCTTTAGAGAGTTTAAAAGAGATGTGTGAAGTCAATCTTTACACTGATTCTAAATACGTAAAACAAGGCATTACTGAATGGATTATCAAATGGAAATCAAATGGCTTCAAGAACTCAAAAAAGAAGCCGGTAGTAAATGCAGAACTTTGGATGAGATTAGATAGGTTAGCAAGTCAACATAAAGTTAATTGGCAATGGGTTAAAGCACATGCTGGCCATATCGACAACGAAAGAGCTGACGCGCTAGCGAATCAAGGTTTGGATATCAAGCTTAATCAATCATGAGACAGATTATCCTAGATACTGAAACCACTGGTATTTCTGTTGATTCTGGCCATCGGGTTATAGAAATCGGCATGGTCGAGATTATCGATAGAAGATTAACTGGCAATGACTTTCAAGCCTACCTTAACCCTGAGAGAAAAATTGATCCGGCAACAATTCCGATCCATGGCTTAACCGATGAATTTATATCGGATAAACCTTTTTTCAAGGATATTGCCTCTGACTTCTTATCCTATATTCAAAATTCAGAAGTGATTATGCATAACGCCCCCTTTGATTCCTCTTTTATTAATAACGAATTTGTTCTAACGGGGATTGAGAAACGTTTAGAAGACATCTGCGAGATCACAGACTCTCTTACTCTTGCAAGAAAAAAGCATCCTGGGCAGCGGAACAGTTTGGATGCTCTTTGTTCAAGATATGAAGTCAACACCTCATCCAGGGAACTGCATGGTGCTCTTATAGATGCTAAATTATTAGCCAATGTTTATTTATTGATGACGGGTGGGCAAGTTGGCTTTTTTGGTGCTAGCAATGAGAAAGATGAAAAAAGTCATACAAAAAGTGATTTTGATTTCAGTAAGAGAAAAATTATTACAATCAACCCCGATGAATCTGATATAAAGGCTCATAAAGATTACCTAAAGAAACTCTCAGAAATTTCAAAAAAAGACCTGAATTGGTAACTTTTAAGGTAAATTTATATTAAAATCTATACTTTAATTTTTCATTAAAATCTTATCAGGAGTAAGAATTATGCAAGCAGAAGTTGCACAATGCACGGTTGAAGCAATTCCAACGGCAATGAATCAAGGCATGCTCGTTTCAGGCATTATCTTAGCGTTAAGTTTTATAGGTATCTTTACAGAAACTCTCCATGGTTTTCATAGAGTTAAAGTTGCCATGCTTGGAGCTGGAGTCATGGTTGTAGTCGGGCAAATTTACGGATTTTATACCCCAGACTGTGCTTTTCAGGCAGTTGATTGGAATGTGGTTTTCCTCTTAGCTGCAATGATGGCTATTGTTGCGATCATGATTAAAACAGGAGGCTTTGAAGTGCTTGCCTATGAAATTGGACGTTTTGCCAAAGGCCGACAATTCCTGATGCTAGCTATGATTGGAACCGCTGTAACTGTTATTTCTCTTTTACTTGATAACGTAACGACCGTGGTTATTTTTGGACCATTGATTGTACTCATTTGCCAGAAAATGAAGGTCACACCGATACCGTATCTGATGGCAGCTGCACTTTTATCTGATACTGGCGGTGTTGCAACCCTAGTGGGCGATCCACCGAATCTGATGATTGGATCTGCAAAAGACATCGCATTTATGCCATTTCTAGAAAAAATGGGACCTATCGTTTTTGTCGCTTGGATTGCTACTTTATTCTTCATGAGAGTTTTATTTAAAAAAGAATTGGATCTGACGGCAGAAGGCACATTCACCGACACATTGGATTATAAGGATAAAGGCCTATGGAATAAGTCATTAATGGTTTTAGGATTGATGGTGGTACTCTTTGTTATTCATAATGTAATCAACTGGGATCCTTGGATGGTAGCAGGCGCTGGATTGATTACCTTAGCAATGTTGCAGAAGCACTTAGAGCTAGAAGATATTATGCACGATGTAGAAATTCCTTTGCTTATGTTTTTCATTGCTCTTTTCATGATTGTAGGTGGTGTTGAGGGAAGCGGTTTTCTTGAGTATTTAGGCACCTTTATCATTCCATTTGTAAAAGAAGACTTCTTGCTTGCTTGTATTATCTTGATGTGGGTAGCTGCGATTATGTCAGCTGCGATTGATAATATACCTTTCACAGCCGCTATGATTCCGATTATCATGTCCCTTGAGGCTCAAGGGGTAAATGCCGCTGCACTATGGTGGTGTTTAGCGCTTGGTGTTGGCATGGGGGGGAATGGAACCCATATTGGCTCAACTGCTAATGTTTTCATCGTCACCGTATCTGAAAGACTAGCTAGAGATACTGGAGATAAAAGCATGGCAATAACACCATTAATGTGGGCTAAGAAAGGTCTTCCAGTTATGTTACTGACATTGGTCATTTGCACCATTATCATGTACTTGTTCTTCCCATATTACGCGCAACCTCTCTAGGAATGACTTCAGAGATATCCTGCTTTAAAGCCTACGATGTAAGAGGCAGGATACCCTCTGAGTTAAACCAAGAAATTGCTTTTAAAATAGGAGCTGGGGTTGCTTCTCATTTTTCTACAAAATCAGTAGTTGTTGGTTATGATGTTCGACCATCCTCATTAGATATTTTAGACGCTCTTGCAAGGGGTATCGCAAGCCATGATTCAGAAGTTATTTCTATTGGATTGTGCGGCACTGAAGAGATCTATTTTGCAACCAATCATCTTAATACTGATGCTGGGGTGATGATTACCGCCAGCCATAACCCGGCAGACTATAATGGCCTTAAGATTGTTGGTTCTGGTGCAATGCCAGTAAGCATGGATAGCGGCCTTGGTGATATCAAATCTATAGCTGAATCAGTTGAATATAATGCAAATATAAAGCCCGATATAAATAATGCAGATGTCAGAGACAGTTATCTCGATGAGATTTTATCCTTTATAGATGTCGACAATATTAAGCCAATGAAGATCGTTGTTAACTCAGGAAATGGGTGCGCAGGACCAGTTGTTGATGCTTTAGAATCTAGGCTACCTATCACTTTTATCAAAATTCAAAATGAGCCAGATGGATCATTTCCTAACGGTATTCCTAACCCTCTATTAATTGAAAACAGAGAAGTCACATCTCAAGCAGTAATTGAGCATAAAGCTGATCTCGGGATAGCTTGGGACGGTGATTTTGATCGTTGTTTTTTCTTTGATGCTTCAGGGAGCTTTATAGAGAACTACTATCTTATTGGCTTATTAAGCGAAGAGCTGCTTAGATCAAATCCAGGCGATCATATTGTCCATGATCCAAGATTAGTTTGGAACACAAGAGAAGAGGTTTTAAAAGCTAGAGGAACTCCTGTTCTATCCAAAGCAGGGCATTCGTTTATCAAAGAGGCCATGCGTGCAAATAAGGCAGTTTATGGTGGCGAGATGAGTGGCCATCATTATTTCAGAGATTTTTATTACAGTGATAGTGGAATGATACCTTGGCTTCTTCTTTTGCAAAACATATCCAATTCAGGTCAATCCTTATCAGAATTAGTTGATGACCGTATACAACGATATCCAGTTAGTGGTGAAATCAACACAAAAGTTGATGAGCCAGGAGTTCTTTTAGAGAGGATTAAGGAGCATTATTTACCTCAACAACCAATAATTGATGATCTCGATGGCTATAGCTTTGAATTTTCTGATTGGCGATTCAATTTAAGAATGTCAAATACAGAACCTCTAGTAAGATTAAACGTAGAATCCAGAGGAGACGAAAAACTAATGAATGACAAGACAGAGGAGATTCTTGATTTAATTAAAAATCTTAGCTAATTAAATCGATTGCTTGCTTTCCATGTCCTCTATTTCTTTAAGATAATGTTTTCGCATAAAAGGAATCATAAACAATACGGGTAAACCAAAAACCAGAGGCACAACACTCATTGAGTATCTGACACCATCAATAGACTGGAAAACATTATCATTTAGGACCCCCACGGTTGTTGGTCCAAGTAAAAGTCCAGAAATACTTATACACATCAGATAAAAGGCCACTGAGATACCTTTTAAATTAGTTGGTATTATTTTTAACAGAGCAATTAAGGCACTTGAAGAGGTTAGAGCGATACCTATTAGATTAATCCCCAGAACAATAAAGCACAGAGTCGGGTTAGGCAGTAATGGAGCTATAACCGCTGTGGGTATTAAAATAATAGCACCCCAGATAACCACCCTAAGGCCACCTTCTTTATAGCCTTTTTTTGTTAAATGATCTGACAGCCAACCTGCCGTGTTATTAGTTATAGGTCCCAAACAAAGCAATAGGAGTCCATTAATAAAGGCAAATCGTGCAGGGTCCATATCCCATGTTCTTTCAAACATCGCAGGCATCCATGCCTGCGAATAGGCGATGATTGTCATTACACAAGCCGGCAAGATAAAACTTGCCAAAGCCCATCCTCGACTATAGAAGTATTTTATTGCTGATGATATTCCCTCAGTTATGTTGTCGCTTGGATTATGGTCTTCTGGTCGTTGAGGTTCTTTTAGAAGGTAGACAAACAAAGCGAGAACAATTCCAGGTGCGCCTACAATTATAAAGGCTAACTGCCAAGGGGATAGGGCGCCAATTAATGGTAGTTGTATTAGATCGATTGAATTACTCCATATCAACACTGCAGCACCTGATAAATAAGCAAAAGCAGGACCCAATGACATTCCCATGGTATAGAATCCTATTGGTCGGCCTCTTTTTCCTTCAGGGAAACTATCATTGATAATAGATAATGCACATGGGCCTAGAGTGGCTTCTCCAATACCTACTGTCATACGAGCAATGAATAAGTGACTAAATTTTTGAGCAAATCCTGAGGCAACGGTTGCAGCAGACCAAACCAATATTCCAACAGAAACTATAGAAATTCTTTTTACACGATCGGCTAGATACCCCAATGGTAAACCCATGGTGGCATAAAAAATTGCAAATGCTGGTCCTAGGAGAAGCCCTATCTGGGTATCTGTCAGTCCCAGATCAGCCTTTATAGGTTCAATCAGTAAGCCCAATATATAGCGATCAATAAATGAAAACATATAAGCAATGGTCATCAGACCGACCATATACCATGCATAGGATTTTTTCTTATAAGGGTTTTCTTTTTCTGTAATTTCTTGAAGGCTCATTATTTCTTCTCAATCTTGTAAATGAGTGTCAGATTTCCATCGTCATCAAGGATGCCAACCTCTCTTCCTTCTCGACCGTCATGCGTGACGAGATGCTCTTCTTCGAAACACTGAAAATTGTGCTCTCTACACTTTTTCAGAATCTCATCCACATTATCTACTTCTATACAAATTGCAGAGCGTCTAGGTAAGGGGTTTTTATCTAAATTTTCTTCGCCTAAGATCGTCAATGCCATTACTCTAGGCTGATCCTTGTAACTGAGAATAGCAAATTCTATTGGTGTACTTTTTTTAATATCAAACACCTCGTAGGAGTAAGAATCTTCTTCAGATTGCTTCATAAAATCTAGGGTCATCCCTAAGATATCTCTATAGAATAATAATGCTCTATTTCCATCACTCACTAAATAATTGGTTCTTTGAAATCTCATAATTAGTTCTACTTAATTTAATTTCTGATTAACTTCAAAGAAATGACCATCTGGATCAAAAAAAGACATGCCTATAAATTTAATCATGTCTCCACTAGCACCTTTGATTGACCAATCATGGGGCTCACTGAATATTTTTGTATTCAATTCAATGGCCTTCTTATGAACGTCATCTAAATTGTCTGTTTCTAATACAAAAGTTGGTTGACCGTAACTAACGTCATTGGGGATCTCAGGGGCAGGCCATAATGGGTCTACCCATTGAAGAAGGCCTATCATACCTATTACTGGGTCATCGCATTTAAGGATAATAAGATGAGTAACATCTCCTTTCTTGCCTGCAGCCATTCCTTTTCCACCTAAGGTAACTTCTCCATCATAATAAATGCTCATGCCGAGGACTTCTTGATACCACTGAGTTGATTTTTTGATATCTCTTACAATTAATGTGGTTCTTTTAACTATTGCTTTACTCATACTAATACCTTAGGTGATAGCATCTGCCTCAATGACAAGAACTTTGCATTCGGCAATACCTTCTCTAAGTTTTTTTATTTCTTGGTATTCATCAGAGTTCCAAAATTCAAGAGCTCTTTTCTTGCTCGGCCATTCTGAAATGACAACGGAGTTATTATCTTCTTCTATTCCTTCCAGAGGAATTGCACCGGGAGCTCTGATTAAGTATTTGCCACCATATTTTTCAAGTAATTTAGAAGCCTGAGCACCGTATCCGCTGATAAATTTTTCTCGATCATGAATAACGCACCTTACAATCATGTAAGCTTTCATAATCTCTCCTTACTGATCGCCTAATACTTTTTTAAAGTAGGTCCAACTGGTTTCATTCCTTCTGTCATCATCAGTTGGAGGCGGTTCATTGTATTTAGGGTAGTTGGTTTCTATCTCTTTTTTGATCGAATCTGGTAATTCATCATAGCTGTCTAATTTTTTCCCAAATGTATGAAAATAAACAATTCCATCCCTGCCGCTCATTTTCATCCAAGGAAGCCAATAGGATATTCTCTCCCAACCAATGCCAACTTTTGCAGTGTCTTTATCATCATCTGTCAAGTCAGAGACGCTACCAGTGGTATTAAACATTTCTGTGGCATGGTAGATTCCACCAACGTAATCCTGAAAATTTCCACCCAGTGGATTTTTATAGAAAAGAGGAATAGTGGCTGTGTCCCACCAGTCGTCACCATGAACACTTAGATTCATTTCAAATGGTTTACCTTCTTCATCGCGTTCATAGAAGTAACCCCAATTAACTGGATCATTGGCGACATGAAGCACATCAACAGTCTCACCGGTCCAAGGGTTTGTCCATTGATCTAGGATTTCACCGCTTTCAGGGTCTTGATAAAAGAGCAGCTCTCGACTAACCATCCTATAACCGTTTCCCCGTTTTGAATCCTTAACAGTGTCACATTGTCTGATATTCATACCCTCAACTTTGAAGAGCAATTTATCTTTCTCCCCCTGGACTCTGCTGTACATTCTTCCGTACCACCAATAAACAATTGGCTTATTGTCTTCCATCGAGCATATAATCTTTCTTTGTGCTTTTAAGTAACCCATTCCAGGCGAGAGTTCAAATGCAGAGGTTTTTTCAAATATAAAGGCAATTGAAATTAATGCAAAAGTAAAAAGGCTTAATTTTTCTTTCATATTTCTTCCTTATTTAATTTCTAGATACTGGTTCCGACATATCGGGTTTGTTTAAATATCGACTGATCTCATCGAACAGGTCCTTCATTTCTTCTCCCGTTTTAGGCAATTGATCAGTGGGCATATCAAGATGGTTCATGGGGATCTCTTGTTGATATTGCGAGAAGATTTCTTGCACCATTTCCAAGGCGTAATTTGGAATGGTTCTATTCTTCCTAAATTCTGCAATAGGAATCTCTGCCGAAACGATCCCTTCTTCATGTGTGCTTGGATCTTGGGCAATAATTTTTCCTTGCGGAGAGGCTATCAAGGATTTACCTCCATTCTCACTGTAGGGTGTACCGAGTGGAATTGTAATATTAGACATAGCACTGTAGAAATTGTTTATCCAGGCCATGGCTAATACATCAGATTCTGAGAACAGAGTTGCTGTTCTTAACATAATCTCCACACCTTTCATTGCAAACGCAGCAAAGACAAAAGGGTCTCCTTGTACGGTGCTGACAGCAATATTCCCAAACTCGGTTTTCAAAACCGGGAATTCTTCTTCAATGCTATACTTTTCTCTGTATTTTTCTTGAACAGCTTCAATGGTTGTCGTGGTAATCTCTCGGTCAGGATACAGGCGTTTAATATTTCTAGGTTTCCAATAGACTTTTTTAATTTCCCCGTCTCTGCCAATCACCGTATTAAGACTAAGAATATGCTCAGGCCACTCCTTATCTGTCGCGTAGCTTCCAAAGATAAGATAGGCGTCACATTCTTTGGCTACCTTGCCCAAAGCCTCTGTTTCGGGTCCTGGGACTTCGATGGTGTATTTGAGCTTTTCTGCTCTAGGACCTGATGAATATCCTGTTAAGGGGAATTCGTGATAGAGGAGAATGTCGGGTTCAGAGCCCTCATTACAAGCAAGATCAGCCATTTCAATCATATGATTAAGATTTTCTTTTAGACCGACTTTGGGATCATCATATTCTTGGAGTGAATTTACACCTGTTTGAATCACTTTTAGCGTTATGATCTCTTTTTCAAGAGGCGCAACATCATAGGTGCCATCTTGATTTACGAGTTTATTTTTCAATTCATCTGCCATAAGAGTACAAGGTAACATTATCCAAAAAAAAATGAGACAGCTTTTCATATCCATCATTATAATTAACCTATGAAAAAACTTAATTGCCAAATTGATCTCCATGACTGCTAATTCTCCAAAACTCATATATGTTGACACGTCCAGGGGACAAATGCATGTCAGGCTATATGAAAACAGGGGACCGGCCTTAATCTGCCTGCATCCGATGCCGTATTCAGGAGGTTATTATGACAGCTTTTGCAAACACCTCATAAAGGAAAGCAATTGTTCTGCTGTTTCCATTGATATGATCGGTTATGGTCGCTCAGAGAAGATCAAGGAACCAATCAGTATTCATGATTACGCTACATCTTCAATTGAAGTGATTAAAACTTTAATCAATGATGATCGAATCTCTAACACAGCCAACTTGCTCGGTTTTCATACCGGTTCAGCAATTGCAAATGAAATAGGCATTTTGGAGCCAGATCTAATTAATAAAATCATTTTTGTTACATATCCATTTTTTAACCAAGAAAAGAGAGAGGAAATGTTGTCTTCTCTATCCACAACCCCTCTTAATGATGACTTAGAATCTTTAAGATCGATGTGGGAATTTACGATTGAGAATCGAGCAGAAGGCATAGATTTGGAAAGAGCTATGTCTAATTTTTTAGATCAACTGCAAAATCTCGATAAAGGGTGGTTTGGTTTTCATGCGATGTTTAATTATATTTCTGAGGAGCGTTTACCTAACTTAAAATTGCCCACACTCGTTATTAATGATCAAAGCTCATTAACAAAAGCGACAAAGGCAGCATCTGAATTGATTAGTGATATGAATTATATTGAACTAAATGATACTCAAGGAGGGATCTTCGAGCTCAATATAGATCAGATTGCTGCACATGTTATTTCATTCTTAAATGAGCAGTAGATTTAAACAAAAAGATTTGGTGACTCGATGCTTCAAAATAACTGGAAGAGTTCAAGGGGTATTTTTTAGAGACAGCACAAAAAGAAAAGCAGCTGATTTTGATGTTCTTGGCTCTGCGATAAATTTAGCAAACGGGAGTGTGGAAGTAATAGCACAAGGAAGTGAATCGGGGGTCAACGAGCTTCTTAAATGGCTTCAAGTTGGACCTGAAATGGCGGTTGTTGAGAGAGTGGATGAAGTTGCTATTGGCGATGATCTGGAGTTTAATGATTTCACGATAGGTTAGCTATTTACTATGGATCTAAGTCTTAATTTAATTATGATGTTGCCAGACGCTTTAAAAAGACGTCTTCTCAAAGGCAATGATATTGCAGTAGATAACAGGACAATGCATCCTGGCCAACAGATTATCTTATATATTTTAAAAAAGAGGAGAATCACTAAGGATATATATAGTCTAGACCCCCAAACCATTAGAGATTATTACAACAAGACTGCCGACAGATTACAGAAAAGACCACCTCGAATTAAACACAAAGATCACCAGATTGATGTTGATGACGGATCAATAAGGGTTCGTGAATATTTCCCAAAAAAATCTATTGATCATCAAGGTCAGACGCTTCTTTATTTTCATGGCGGAGGATTCTCAATTGGTAGTTTAAGAACTCATGACTCACTTTGTAAGCACTTAGTTGACCTGCTTGGTTGGAGAGTCTTTTCAGTTGAGTACAGATTGGCACCAGAATACCGATTTCCTATTCCTCTAGAAGACTGTGATAAGGCAATGGATTGGTTGGTTGAGAACGCTGAGAGTTTAGGTGTTGACCCCCAAAAGATTACTGTAGGAGGGGATAGTGCAGGGGCTAATTTATCAACCTGTCTTTGTATTAAACGTCTAGAAGAATCCAAACAAATGCCTGATCGACAATATCTACTCTATCCGGGGGTTGATGGTAAGGGTGATTATGAATCTATTAGGACGTTTACTGACGGCTATTTTTTACTGACCAAGGATCTACTTAAGTGGTTTCATGATAATTATATGAGTGAAAAAGATCATACCAATCCTTATGTAGCTCCGATGAACTATAAAACCCCAGAATTATTGCCGCCTGCTGTTGTTATCACAGCTGGGTTTGATCCTCTTAGAGATGAAGGTTTGGCTTATTATGAGTTTTTAAAGAAAGCCGGGGTAAAAGTCTACTATAAAGAATATGAAGACCTTATTCATGGTTTCGCTAATTTCACCATCGAACCCAGATGTTATGAAGCTGTGGTGGAGAGCGCTGAAGAACTAAAGAAAATAGTGGAGCTCAACATTGGTTAGAACTCGTTTTGCACCAAGTCCTTCTGGCTTTCTTCATATTGGAGGTGTTAGAACCGCTCTGTATTCTTGGTTGTTTGCCAGAAACAAAGGCGGACAATTTCTCTTAAGGATTGAAGACACCGATGTTGAGCGATCAACTGAAGAATCAATTGAAGCAATATTAGCTGGGATGCAATGGCTTGGCCTAGATCATGACGAGGATATTGTTTATCAATCAAAGCGATTTGATATCTACCAAGAGAAAGCAGAAGGGTTGATCCAAGCAGACCATGCTTACAAATGTTATTGCACTCCTGATGAACTTGAGAAGATGAGGGCTGAACAAACCAAGAAGGGTGAAAACCCAAGGTATGATGGCCGATGTCGAGACAAGGGTGATCAAGACGGTGAATTTGTTATTCGTTTCAAGTCAAATGCTAAAGAAGACATAACCATTAGTGACTCAGTCTATGGCCAGATTACAGTGCATAAAGATGAACTTGACGATTTTATTATTCTAAGATCCAATAAAGCTCCAACGTATCATTTCGCTGTTGTTATTGACGATAATGAATCGGGAATTACCCATATCCTCCGTGGCGATGATCATTTAAAAAACAGCGCCAAACATCTTCAATTAATGGATGCCATGGATTATAAAAAGCCTGAATTTATTCATTTACCAATGATTCTAGGACCCGATGGATCTCGACTGTCTAAACGGCACGGTGCTATGAATATTCTTGAATACAAAGATCAAGGTTTTCTTCCAGAAGCGATGTTGAATTACTTGGTTAGATTGGGATGGTCTTTTGGCGATCAAGAAGTGTTTAATATTCAAGAGATGATTGATGCTTTTGATGTAAAGAATATCAATAAATCCAGTGCTAAATTTGATTTAGAAAAACTAGAGTGGTTGAATCAACAACACTTAAGTAATAGCGATAATTCAGAGCTTACTGAGTTTCTAAAATTAAATACTAGTCTAGAAGAACTCCCTTCAGCAAAGACGATCGACTCCTTCGTACATGCCTACAAGCCAAGAGTTAATAATCTTAACGAATTAGTTGGCTATTTTAATACCTTGTATGCTGAAAATTTTACGGTAGAAAAATCAGCGGCTGAAAAGTTTCTAAAGCAAGAGATCCTAGTGCCATTTCAAGATCTATTGGAAATGCTTGAGCAGGGTGAATGGAATGCTGAATCAATAAATCAGTCTGTTAAATCCACTTGTGAGAAACACGGTATTGGATTTGGCAAGATTGGCCAACCTTTGAGGGTAGCTATTACTGGAGGCACTGAATCACCTTCCATAGATTTAACGATGACATTATTGGAAAGAGAAATCGTTATTTCCAGAGTCAAAAAAGCGATAGAATATATTTCAAATCAATAATAAGGGGCTATAGCTCAGCTGGGAGAGCGCTTGCATGGCATGCAAGAGGTCGGCGGTTCGATCCCGCCTAGCTCCACCATCTAATCAAATTTGGAATAGTTTTGAAGGAAAATAAAGATGCGTATTGGACTAATTCTTGATTCAAGGTTAAGTACATCCAAAATAGCTGAACTGGGTTTATTAGCAGAAAAATATGGTGTCCATAGTATCTGGTTAGCAAGTTATATCGATTCTCGAGAACCGTTCACAAATCTTTCACAACTAGCTATTAAGTCTAAACGCATAAAGTTAGGACCTATTGCCCTAAATCCTTTTGATACTCACCCTATTCGTATTTTAAGTGGCTTACTAACATTAAATGAGCTTGCTAAAGGCAGAGCCAATGTCGTCATTGGAGGAGGCGGAGAAGCTTTGCAAGCACTTGACTTAAAACCACATAAAAGAGTAAGGGCTGTTTCAGAATGTGTTGAGATATTGAAATCTATTTCTAAGGGAACTCCATTAAACTTCGATGGCGAAATATTTAAAGTTAATAACTATAATCCCTTTTGGCTAAAACACGATATACCGAAGGTTTATGTAGCTGCCAACAAGCCTCAAATGCTTAAGATGTCGGCTAAACATTCAGATGGAATTATGATGAGTGATCTTCCTCCCATGATTATAAAGGACAAGGTTGAAGAGGTTACAAATCATATGAAAGCTAGAAAAAATGATGACTTTAGATTTGATAATTTTATGGCATGGGCCTTATATGAAGATAGAGAAAAGGCTATGAATGAGGCGAAACAATGGCTTGGGTATCGAGGATTATTTAGACGGTGGGTAATCACCACTTTTATGTCAGATGAAGAATACGATGTTATAGAGGCCCACAAAAAAGAAATTTATCAAATGCCAGTATTAAAAACTTCCTCAGTGTCTGGAGTTCCCGATTCTCTATTAGAGAAACTTGTGGATCATCTAACCTTGACCGGTCATGTGAGTGAAGTAGACCATAAGATAGAACATTTGTTAGAGCTAAAAGAGTCAGGTTTAACTGATGTTGCTCTTGAACTGAGATCACATCCAGCAGCTTCAATAAAGCTTATTGGAGAAAAAGTTATCCCTGCTCTAAAATAGTTCTAGATTCTTCGAAATTCTTACATTTGATAGGTAAATAAAAATGCAAAAACAAATTCTAGTAGCTCTATGCATAATTTCAATAAATGGTTTTTTTCAATCAGCAACGAATGCTGATATGACAGGAATGGCTGGGGATATTCAGCGAGCCTATGCTGATACTGAATATGGTCGCGTCCACTATTGGGAAATTGGAGAGGGACCAGCATTGATTTTATTTCATCAGTCAGGACAAACTTCATCAGAATACCTCGCGATGGGACCTTTATTGGCTGATGACTTTAGAGTCATTGCAATTGATTTACCTAACCATGGGCAATCCGATACTTCTGATCACGAACTCACAATGGATGAGTACGCAGATTCTGTAATAGATGTTATGGATAATATAGGTGTCGATCGAGCCCATATGTTGGGACAACATGGCGGCGCTTATGTGGCTATTAACCTTGGTATTCGCTATCCAGACCGAGTTGGGAAAACTGTACTCTCAGGAGCTGGACGCGATGGTGAAATGACTCAGGAGAAAATAGATGAGCTAATAAATACACCGATGACTCGTGATTTGCCCATAGACATGGAGGGGGAATTTTTGCAAAAGACTTGGGATGTTTATCGGAAAATGAGTGCTACCAATACTCCGCCAGAAGTTACTTTTCAGCCTTTCCTTAATAGTCTTTCTTTACGGCAAAGACGTTACGATTTGCATTACGCTGTCTATCGTTACTCCCCAGATCTTAGTCAATTCAATAAGGAAACCTTATTGCTAGAGGCAGAAGAAGATATTTACGCAGGTGACGTGATGACATTGCATCAAAATATTCCAGGAAGTATTTATAAGGAAGTTCCAAATTCTGGGAGTTGGCAGTTTTTTGAAGAGCCTGAGTTAAATGCAAGTATTATCAGAGATTTTATAAATTAAGAGGAGAAAAATTATGGCAGCTAATATTGGAGGGTATATATCGATAGGCACTAATGATTTAGAAGCAGCAAGAGAATTTTATAACAGTTTATTTGAACCGATGGGTGTCAAGGGTTTCAGAGGAAATGACAGAAGTTACTTCTATAGATTCAAAGAATCTGATACATACTTTGCTGTTTTTATTCCCTTTGACGGCAATGAGGCAACCGTTGGAAATGGATCCATGACAGGAATAACATTTGATTCTATAGAAGAGGTAGATCAGATATATCAAAGAGCCATTGAAGCCGGTGCAATTGCCGAGGGTGAGCCAGAACAAAAGATGGAAACTTTTTACGGCGGCTATATCAGAGATTTAGATGGAAATAAGTTGGTTTTCTGTAAAATGGGCTAACACCATAGAAATCACTTGCTTATGAAAATACTGCTTAAATTGACCAAATATATCTTAACAACCGTTGTCGGTATTGTTGGTCTCTATCTTGTAAATTTATTCTTCATGAAACCGATATCCTTGGATCATTATCTAGGTAAAGAGGTTATTAGTGGAATGCTAGATTCACCTGAGGCAATGACGTATTTGGGCATCATCGATCAATTTAACTTTATCACCAAACATCAATCAAAACTTTCTGTTTATGGGTTGGAAGATCAGGCAGAAGATCTTGCCGATATGAAGAAATCTAGATCTATACTCGAAAGATATAATGATTCGAAGCTTACAAAACAACAAAGAATTTCTAAGAATGTCGCCCTATTTGATCTTGATAATAAGATTAGACAAGAAGAGGAATTCCCCTTTCATGATTATCCTTTAAATCAGATTGGCGGTATCCATTTGAACATGGTTCAATTTATGACAGACGTTCATCCAATTAGGAACAAAAACGAAGCAAGAGCATACATTGATCGACTTAACATGCTCGATGATGTTTTTGGATCGACTATAGAATCTTTAAATGCTCAAAGGGATGCAGGCATTTTCCCACCAAGATTTGTCTTTGATCATGTGATCAGGCAGTTAAATGAATTGATAAATGCTGATCAGAACCCGATCAGGGATGTTTTTGAACGGAAGATCAATGAAAACGAGCTTGGTTTTAGTGATAAATTTAAAGCCGAATTAATAAATGACTTAAATCTAGCAATGGAGGATAGTGTCAACCCAAGCTTTCAGCTTTTACTAGACTTTATGATAGAGACACTTCCCATGGCGGACCCTAATGACGGTGTTTGGTCTCTACCCAATGGGGATGAATTCTATGCACTGAGATTAAAGGTTTATACCACTACCGATTATTCAGCTGAGGATATACATAATATTGGGTTGAGTGAAGTTGATAGAATCTCAAAAAGAATGCAGGACATTCTTTCAGAGCTAGGTTATGGGGATAATCTTAACGTTGGTGAAATGATGAATCAACTCAATGAGGACCCTCAATTCCTATATGCCGATACTCCTGATCGAAAGACTATTGTGATTAAGGATTATAGCGATATTGTTGAAGAGACTTGGATGGCAGCTGCTGATTCATTTCATAGAATGCCGGCCTCTAAGGTTGAGGTTAGGGCAGTACCTGAATATTCAGAGCAGAATGAGGCTGGTGGCTACTATATGTCTCCAGCACTCGATGGAAGTAGGCCGGGCGTATTTTATGCAAATCTTTATGACATCAAGCAAACACCTACATACAGTATGCGAGCCCTTGCTTTTCATGAAGCGA
The DNA here is from genome assembly GCA_902634075.1 of uncultured Gammaproteobacteria bacterium. Classification (GTDB taxonomy): domain Bacteria; phylum Pseudomonadota; class Gammaproteobacteria; order Steroidobacterales; family UBA11654; genus CACPJA01. The sequence continues at coordinate 13,175 of CACPJA010000014.1, read as the reverse complement.
TTCCAGGTCATCATTTACAAAATGCACTCAATTTAGAAAATGAAGATCTGACCTTATATCGACGCTTTGGTTATTACACTTCAGCTTTTGGTGAAGGTTGGGCACTCTATTCTGAAAGACTTTCTGTTGAACTTGGTATGGCTAAAACATTATTTGATGAATTAGGGGTTTTGCAAAGCGAGCTATTTAGATCAGTTCGTTTGGTTGTTGATACTGGCCTTCATTACAAACGATGGACCCGAGAAGAGGCCATGGATTATATGAAGAAAACCACAGGTATGTCGGATGCAGAAGTGGTTTCAGAAATCGAAAGATATATTGTGTGGCCTGGACAGGCGTGTAGTTATAAAGTCGGAATGATCAAGATCCTAGATTTAAGGGAAAGAGCAAAAGACCAAATGGGCGATTCTTTTGATATCAGAGACTTCCATTCAGCTGTCCTTGACCATGGAGAGCCACCGTTGTTCATTGTTGAAGAATTGGTTGATGAAATGATCAGTGATGCAAATTAATCCTTTTAATTAATTCAATATGTCTTCTCAAACCTCAGCTTTAGTTATGGGTGTTGGGCCTGAACAAGGACTAGGGGCAGCTCTTTGTAGACGTTTTGCCAAAGAAGAAATGCAAGTGTTTGTTTGTGGCAGGACCAAAGATAAAGTTGACGCAGTTTGCTCTTCAATTACTAACCAAAACGGAAATGCAGTTCCCATAGTCACTGACGTGACGGAGATCAAGCAAGTAGAGGGTATGATCAATATCATTAGAGATAGTCAACTCCCTTTAGAATTAGCCGTATACAATGCTGGTAATAATCTTCCACAAAAATTTTTGGACGTGACAGCAGAGACATTTACTTCAATGTGGGAGGTTCTCTGCTTTGGAGGGTTTTTGACTTCACAAGCAATCATTCGTTTAATGCTTGAACAGTCAGAGGTTGCAAGGCGTCAATCACTTCTTTTTACAGGAGCATCGGGTTCGATTAGAGGAAAAGCAGGGTTCTCTGCCTTTGCTTCTGGTAAAGGCGCCTTAAGAATGTTATCCCAATCATTAGCAAGAGAGTTTGGACCGCAAGGTATACATGTGGCTCATGTCATTATTGACGGGGTTATCAATGGCGACAAAGTTGTTAAAGGCTTCCCAGAGTATGCAGAAGGCTTAGGAAAGGATGGCCTTTTAGATCTTGATGCTATTGCAGAAAATTATTGGAATTTGCACCGTCAACACAATACAGCTTGGACTCAGGAAATCGATTTAAGACCTTATAAAGAGAGCTTTTAGTTTTAATGATTTATTTCTTATTGGCTTTTTTTATATCGCTATCTTTGGTGATTGGACAGGCAGCGATTAGTTTAATCTTGGGTATCTTTTTTTCTGTAATCAACGAAAAGTTCTCTTTATCTGCTCCGAAGATTAATGGTACAAATTTCTTAAAAGCCGGGATTGTTTTCCTGGGGGGAACTATCTCTCTGAGTTCAGTATCAGAAATCACAGTTGATTATTTACCACTTGTCTCAATCTATGTGTTATTCATTTTTCTGATCGGATTTGTGATTGGAAAATTATTGAAGGTTCCAAAAAATCATCTCATTCTTTTGGTTGCAGGAACTGCCATTTGCGGCGGCACAGCCATGGCTGCTTTGGCTCCAATCATTAAATCAAAAGTTGGAGAATTGATATCGTCCATTAGTCTTATTTTCTTATTAAATCTTATTGCCATCGTTATGTTTCCCTACTTAGGGCATTTTTTAGGGATGACCGAGAGTGAATTTGGGATTTTTGCAGCTTTAACAATTCATGACACAGCCTCTGTGATAGGGGCATCAAGTATCTACGGTGAAGAGTCAGTGGTCTATGCAAGTGTAATCAAACTAGGAAGAACACTCTGGATCTTTCCAACCGTGATTCTATTTAGCCTTTATTTTAAGAGCCAAGAAGCTGAGTATGAATTGCCTTATTTTATTTTATTTTTTCTCGGTTTTGTTCTGCTAGGATCGTTTATCGATTTCAACCAAGACGCACTATTTGTTTTAAAAAAAATGAGCAATACTCTCTTTTTATTAGGGCTATTCTTTATCGGCTTAAAATTTGATTTAAAAACTCTTCGTGATTTATCGATTCGACCAATTATTTTTGCATTGATTCTCTGGTTAATTATTATTTGTTTAACAATCGTTGTGTTTTATGTCTAGAAAAATAATCATTATTGGTGCCGGTATAAACGGGTTGGTAGCTGCAAATTATCTTCAGCGTAACGGTTACCAAGTCTCAATTATAGAATCGAAGGCTAAGGTCGGAGGTGCCTGCACATCAGAAACAGTGACACTATCTGGAAAAGATTATCGATACGCATCCGGCGCTTCTGTTCTCGGACTAATGCAACGTTTTATTTTTGAGGAAACGGGACTGAGCAAGAAATTAAAAACTTTTGTTCCAGAATCCCCAAAATTGGTTTTTTTTCCAAACGATTCAGAACCCACAATAATTTATCGTAACCCTAAGGATTTGGATAGGGAACTCAGAGATAAGTGGGGTGAGCAGGGCAATATAGAAGCTTTCAGGGAAGATGAATCGAGGGTGATTGATTTTCTGCAAACTGGTTATCGAGATGCTGTGACACCAAATCTTGAAGATGCCAGATCAATTTTAGGTGAAGCGCTCACTAATCTCTGGATAACAGGCGATGCAAAAAATCTTTTGGATCATTACTTTACAAGCGATAAAGCGAAGATTTATATGGCTATGACTGTTGCTGAAAGTGGTCCGGTCTCTATTCGAGAAAAATCATCTGCATTAACCATACCAATTATGGATTCAGGGTCTATATTTAGTGGTTACTATGGGTTTGTTTATGAGGGTATATGGCAGGTAACTGAAGAGTTGGAGAAAATAAATAGAGCCTTAGGAGTTAATTTTTATACGTCTTCTAAAGTTTTAAATGTCGATACAAAAACCAATAGAGTTAATTTTATTTCTCCAACTGGAGAAGAGAAAAAAATCTTTGATCAATTAATATTCGCAACAGATCCTCTTACCGCATCTCAATTAGTAAATAATTCGGAGCATATAGAAAAAGTCAGTGATAAGAAATTATTGGGAAGTAGCGGTAAATTGAACCTTCTTTTTAAACAACCCATTCAGTGGAAGCATAATATTGATCACCCTGATTCTGATGCGAGTTTTAGATTTATTTTTTCAGTCGAAACACTTGAGGAATTTGAACAAGCCACAATGAGTGTCTGTGATCATGGGGTTGACTACGTGCCTGGCTTCATGCAGATCTATTGCGAAGGTGCTGCTTCTAAGAAAATGAATAAAAATCTAAATCATGACAGGATTGCCGTGTTTTTTAAGAATTTGTCACTCGATAAACGAGGTGAAGATTTATCAATAGTCAGCGAAGAAATACAAGATAAACTCTTTGAAAATATCTTAAACCCTGAAGATTGCATTTGGACAAATCTCGTTACCCCTAAAAATTTACAGGAAACTTTTTATTTTCCACAGGGCAATATTGATCATATAGCTTTAACTCACAAGCAGATGTATTTTGATCGAACATTTTCATTTGATCCGGAAAATAATTTCTACGGCTTCTTCAATTATGAAGATATTTTCTATTGTGGTGCAGGTTCATATCCATGCGGTTCTATCGCTGGGACCCCTGGTTATATGTGCAGTCAGCAATTAATTCGCCTTGACCAGTAATAAATAATTTACTAATTATTGATATATTTATTTTTTTTGTTTTATTACACTGTCCAGCCCTAAAAGACATATAAATATGATTGTTAATTGAATGAGAGAACAGATACATAATATAAATGTTGTTGCGAAGGAGAAACTGCCTTCGCCAAAAGCGCTCAAGGCAACCCTGCCTTTAAGTAGGTCTGCCAGAAAGACTGTTTTGCAAACTCGTAACAGTTTAATGTCGATCCTTGATGGTAAAGATGATCGACTAGTTATCGTGGTCGGCCCGTGTTCAATTCATGACACCAGCTTAGCTATTGATTACGCAAAACGTTTAACAAAACTTGCAAAGGCGGTAGAAGATAAGTTTTTGATCTTAATGAGGGTTTATTTTGAAAAACCAAGAACTACAACTGGTTGGAAAGGATTAATTAATGACCCTAATATAGACGATACATTTCAAATTGATAAGGGCGTTCATATTGCGAGGTCATTGATGATTCAGCTCAATGAAATGGGTCTTGGCGTGGCCACTGAGGCACTAGATCCAATTATGCCTCAGTATTTAGGTGATTTAACCAGTTGGACAGCAATTGGAGCTAGGACCGCTGAATCTCAAACACATAGAGAGATGGCAAGTGGCTTGTCTACACCAGTTGGTTTTAAGAACGGAACAGATGGATCACTATCTGTGGCAATCAATGCTATAAAATCTTCAAGAGAGTCCCATCATTTTCTTGGACTTGATGAGGGAGGGCGAGTTACTGTCTATGAAACTAAAGGAAATAAATACACTCATGTTGTTCTCAGAGGTGGAGCCAAACCCAATTATGATAAGAGAAGCCTTGGCGCGTGTGAGAAAAGTTTAGAAAAAGAAAATCTTCCTGGTCGCATAATGGTTGATTGCAGCCACGGGAACACTAATAAAGACTACACACTTCAACCAAAGGTTGCTAAATACTGCATTAATCAGGTTGTTAATGGGAATGATTCAATCATTGGGATGATGCTGGAAAGCAATATTCATGAAGGCAATCAAAAAATAACAGATAACCTAAAGTATGGAGTTTCTCTTACTGATGCCTGTATTGACTGGAAAACCACAGAGAATCTTTTATTGAGTTTAGCCGATAAACTCAATACATAATCATGTGATAGAATAGATTCTATGAAAAGTGAATTTACTAGTTTTGAAGAGTTTTATCCTTTTTATATTGATGAACACAAGAATAAATACAACAAGCTCCTCCATTTTATAGGGACTTGGTTATCTCTTGTTTTTATTCTCCTCATGATTTTCTCTGGTGAGCCAAAGTATTTATTCTATGCTTTATTATCAGGTTATTCTTGGGCTTGGGTGGGCCACTTTTTTATTGAAAAAAATAAACCAGCTACCTTTAAATATCCTTTTTATAGCTTTATAGGTGATTGGAGAATGTTCAGAGAGATCCTTCAGGGTAAACATAAAATATTATAAGCACATAGGTTTTTGGTAATGAGTATCGATCTATTTGATATTAACTCTCTCCTAAGTGAAGAAGAGCAAATTGTGAGGAATAATGTTTCTCGATTCGTTGATGAGAATGTTAAACCCATTATTCAGGAATGTTTTGAGAGCCACTCATTCCCTAAACAGTTAATACAGCCGATTGCAGAACTTGGCCTTCTTGGAAGTTCTATAGAGGGTTATGGCTGTGCTGGCATGAATTCTATTAGTTATGGTTTGATATGCCAGGAACTTGAACGAGGGGATAGTGGGGTGAGAAGCTTTGTTTCTGTGCAAAGCAGTTTAGTGATGTATCCCATCTTTACATTTGGTAGCGAAGAACAGAAAGAAGAATGGCTACCAAAATTAGCTAAGGCAGAAGCTATCGGTTGTTTCGGTTTAACTGAGTCTCAAGGCGGATCCGATCCAGCTAATATGAAGACCCACGCAAAGAAAGACGGCGATGATTGGGTAATTAACGGTTCGAAAATGTGGATTACTAATGGTTCGATAGCAGATCTTGCTTTAATTTGGGCTAACACAGAAGATGGGATCAGGGGCTTCCTAGTTGAAACATCAACTTCTGGTTTTATTGCAAATGAAATTGATAATAAGTTCTCACTAAGGGCATCGGTTACTTCTGAATTGTTTCTTGATAATGTTCGGGTTCCTAATAAAAATATGCTGCCCGAAGTCATTGGCCTGAAAGGCCCCTTGAGTTGCTTAACTCAAGCTCGATACGGAATCTCATGGGGCGCCATAGGAGCTGCTGAAGCTTGTCTTGACGAGTTAATTGAATACACTAAAACAAGAGTTTTATTTGATAGAGCCTTGGATGAAAATCAAGCTATCCAAATACGCTTGGCTGACATGCAGAGGCGAATGACAAACGCTGGGTTGTTATCTCACCGGTTGGGGCAATTAAAAGATGAGGGAAAAATGAACCCAACACAGGTTTCTCTAGCAAAATGGAATAATGTAAGAATGGCTCTAGACGTAGCTCGAGATTGTAGAGATATGCTTGGAGGATCAGGTATCAGTGCAGAATATGTTCCAATCAGACATATGTTGAACCTCGAAAGTGTTATTACCTATGAGGGTACTGAAACTATCCATCAGTTAGCTGTTGGTCGTGCTTTAACCGGAAAGAGCGCCTTTTAATAACTAGTTTTTTCTAGTCTCAAAATAAAGATCAATGATTTCGTCTGCAATAATAGTTGCATCAATTTCATTGGTGTTACAAAACACAACGGTAGAAAAGTTAATTTCAGGCAGTCTTGCATAATGAGCTAACCATCCAACCCAAGAACCAGAATGTGACCATCGTTTATAGCCATTGTAATAAGCAAGATTTTGAGCAAAAGCATAGGTTTTTTCATTTTCTTGCTCGTTAATCATTTTCTGATTTCTTTTTTTTGCTTTTGTCTGGGAATAGGTTTTTTCCATGGTTTCTATTAAAGAGGGACTACCTTTACCCAACCTGTTGTTGTAGAAGTTTTGATCCCATTTTATAAAGTCATTCAATGAAGTATAAACACCCCCGTCACCTACCCAACTTAGGTTAGTGACGTTAATTCTATATGTTCCAGGACTCCCTTTGACTGGTGAATAAGCATCAGCCCTGTTTTTAAAGGGTAAATTTACATTATCATTGAAGAAAGATTTATCCATTCCCAATGGAGAAAAGATTTCCTGATCTGATAATTCCCTAAGGCTTAAGCCACTGACGTTTTGTGCCACCAGTGCCAGTAACACATAGCCAGTATTGCTGTACCAGAATTTTTTTTCAGGTTTCCTTATCAGTGGTAAAGTTTTGATCATCGTATGAAATTCATCATTGGTTAGATAGTCTTCATTGCCCCATCTAAATTCCTCGTCAATTGCATTTTTGAACCGACCTGGATAATCCATATATTCATAATCACCCAATCCACTGAAGTGATGAATCATTTGGTTAATGGTAACTCTTTCACCGTAGTCAATTAGGTCAGGTATATGTGTCTTCATTTCATCCTCAAATGAAAGCAATCCTTTCTCTTCAAGAATTGCGATCGCCATGGTGGTAAATTGCTTGCTGACTGAACCAATTCTAAAAATTGTGTCTGCATTAATTTTAATTTCATGCTCAAGATTGGCATAGCCATATCCACGTTTATGAATATATTTACCATCCTCAATAACACCTACAGCACAACCTGGCTTGAGACTTCTATTTTCAAAAAGATTATCTATAGAATTTGAGAAAGTATCTGATGAGTTGCTCATTGTCACTGTGTTATAGAACAGCAACAGTGAACAAATTGTAATTATCTTTAAATCAAGTTTCATTTCCCTTCCAATGCTTATATCATTTCATGAATTTATAATTAAAACAAAAAGATTATTATGACTATTTTTAAGAAATATTTTCTCTATCTAATGATTGTATTTTTACCTCTACCAGTTATAGCTTCAGAGGAACTGCCAGATATTGAATACGATAAATTTACTCTTCCTAATGGGCTTAGAGTTATTGTTCATGAAGACAGAAAAATCCCTGTGGTCGCAGTTAATGTTTGGTATCACGTGGGATCTAAGGATGAACTTCCTGGAAAAACTGGTTTTGCTCATCTATTTGAGCACTTAATGTTTAATGGCACAGAGAATTATAACAATGAGTATTTTGGACCCTTTCAGCAAGTTGGGGCAACTAATATGAATGGAACCACAAATAATGATCGAACCAATTATTTTGAAAATGTGCCCACACCAGCTCTTGATCTTGCTTTATGGATGGAATCTGATCGCATGGGACACTTATTAGGAGTTATAAATCAAGAAAAGCTGGATGAGCAAAGAGGGGTGGTTCAGAATGAAAAAAGACAAGGGGAAAACCAACCCTATGGCAGAGTTTTCATTCAGGCATCAAAAGCAACTTTTCCTGTAGGCCATCCTTATTCTTGGACCACAATTGGCTCTATGGAGGATTTAAATGCTGCAACTCTAGAGGATGTTCAACTTTGGTTTAAAACTTATTATGGCCCAAACAATGCGGTACTATCTCTTGCGGGTGATATCAATGTGGATGAAGCTAAAAAAATTGTCACCAAGTATTTTGGAGATATCCCTCCAGGTCCATCACCGATAAAGAAGAAAAAATGGATTGCTAAAAGATCTGGTGAAAAAAGGGAAATTATGTACGACCGAGTTCCCAATGCAAGAATTTATAAAGTTTGGAACACTCCCGAGATAGGATCTCCAGAGCATGCCCACTTTGAGTTATTGGCAAGTTTACTTACTGGAGGAAAGAATTCAGCCTTATATCAAGAGCTTGTTTATAAGAGACAATTAGCAACAAGCGTGTCTGCCTTTTATTACGATCGAGAAATAGCAGGACAATTTTGGATCGCAGTAGACTTGGCTAACGGCAGATCCCTAGATGATCTTGAAGATGCAATGGACACTGCTTTGAGTGACTTTATCAAGAAAGGCCCGAGTGCTAAACGTCTTAAAAATACTAAAACATCTATTCGTGCCTCGTCGATAAAGGGTTTGCAAAGAGTAGGGGGATTTGGAGGAAAATCAGACCTCCTAGCCTATTCAGAAGTTTATTCAGGTAACCCTGGAGCATATCTTGAGTTTATAAACGGAATAATGGAGATCACAAATAAAGAAATAAAAGAAACCGCTAATACTTGGCTTACGGACGGTGCTTATGTTTTAACTGTTATCCCAGAAGAGAATAGGAGTTATAACTCGGAGTCTACTGCCGATAGAAGCAAGCTACCCTTTCCCACAGAATTTCCTGAACTAGATCTACCAGAAATTAAAAGAGCAAAACTCTCTAATGGCTTGGAAGTTGTTTTAGCTGAGCGACACGATGTTCCGATGATTAATTTATCTTTTCAAATTAAATCTGGGCATGCCACTGATCCTTTAGGTCAACCAGGCTTAGCTAATTTTACAATGTCCATGTTGACAGAAGGAAGTAAGAGTTTTGATGCTCTAGAATTAAGTGATCAATTAGAGGAGTTGGGCACAGATTTATACACCAGTACTGGGTTAGATAGTTCGAGTATTAATATCTCTTCTCTCAAATCTAGTTTTGAGAAATCAATAGAGATTATGTTTGAGGTCATTACAGAGCCTACGTTTGATCAAGAGGAAATTGATAGAAAGAAAATAAGATGGTTAGCTGCAATTGATCAATCATTATCGACACCTAATGGTATGGTTTCGAATCTTATTCCTGAGATTCTTTATGGGGAAGATCATCCCTATGCAAAACCTTTTAGTGGTAACGGGACTAGAGAATCAATTCAATGGATGAGCCGAGATGACTTGATCAACTATAAAAACCGTTTTATAGCCCCAAGTAATGGAACTCTGATTCTGGTTGGTGATACAAACCTTGATGAAATTCTGCCAACCCTTGAAGCCCAATTTGGATCTTGGCCTGAAAATAGGATGCTTAAAGGAGAACAACTTGATTACACAATCAATAAAGAACCTGATTCAAGAAGAGTGTTTCTTATTGATAAACCAGGAGCTGTCCAGTCATTGATAGTCGCGGGTCAGCTTATGCCAGGTATGCGAACCTCTGATGAGATTGATATAGATCTAATGAATCGCGTTATTGGTGGAAGCTTCACTTCAAGATTGAATATGAATCTACGGGAAGATAAAAGCTGGTCATACGGTGTTCGAACGAGGCTTTCCCAATATAAGGGACCGAGACCTATGCTAGTCAGCGCACCTGTTCAAACCGATAAGACTGTGGATTCAATTCAAGAGATTATCCGGGAATATGATGAATACCTGTCATCTAATCCAGCTAAGAATGAAGAGCTTGAGGCAATAGTTAATGATCTATCTCTAGGTCTTATTGGGGATTTTGAAACATTCGGGTCACTAATGTCAGGTTTATCAGGTATTGTTTCTTTTGATCGAGAAGATGATTTCCTAGACAATCTTCCGAAAAAGTATAGATCAATGACCATAGATGATATAAACGCCGCTGCTGAAAGATATATTGATCCCAGTATATGGACTTGGGTTATAGTTGGCGATTTATCCAAAATAGAACAAGGTATTAGAGAACTGGATTTAGGCGAGATAGAAATTTTAAAGTTGGATTGAAGGATTATTTTTCAATATACTTCACACCTATAATCTAGTTACTCATAGATTGACTTAGGTCCCCATCGTCTAGAGGCCTAGGACACCGCCCTTTCACGGCGGCAACGGGGGTTCGAATCCCCCTGGGGACGCCAGACTTTCTTTAAGCCTTGTGGTAATAATTATGAATATTATTGAAGTTAAACATCTTCTCAAGACCTACCCTCTACCTGGAAATAAGAAAGGTTCTTTTAATGCAGTTGATGGGATTACATTTAACATAAAATTGGGTGAGATATACGGTATCCTAGGCCCTAACGGAGCCGGTAAAACCACAACTCTCGAAATGCTTGAAGGTCTTAAGGATATTAATGGCGGATCTGCTTTAATAGATGGATTAGATGTAAGCAATAATGCATTTAAGATCAAAGAAATAATTGGAGTACAGCTCCAAGCTAATGAGTACTTTGAAAGCTTGAATCTATCTGAACTTCTTATTCTTTTTGGCAAACTTTATTCTAATGACATCAATACAGAGAACTTATTGGAGAAAGTTGGTTTACTTCCTAAAGAGCGCGCGAAACCAAAAGAATTGTCTGGAGGGCAAAAGCAGCGCTTCTCAATTGCATGTGCTCTAGTTAATAATCCTAAGGTGCTATTTCTTGATGAGCCAACAACAGGATTAGATCCTCAAGCAAAACGCAATCTTTGGAATCTTGTAAGAGAGCTAAATGTTGGAGGAATGACTATAGTTTTGACTACCCATAACATGGAAGAGGCAGAGAGTTTATGTGACCGAATTGCTATTATGGATAAAGGCAAATTGATTGCAGAAGATACCCCTCAGGGTTTAATTGATGAATATGCATCTGAACCTATACAAGAGACTCTAAAAGGTAATCTGGAAGATGTATTTCTTGCCCTCACAGACCATAAGCTTAGAGATTAAAATGATTACCAATAAGCAAATGCATTTAGCACAAGTATTTTTAAAAATATTTTTTAGGGATCGTCAATCAATAATATTCAATCTTTTATTTCCTCTAATCTTTATGGGTGTATTTGTTTTTGTTGGAGGTGAATCAGAGCCCATAAATTTAGGTCTAGTTAATAATTCGAGCAATACCATATCTCAAGAGTTTTCTGAGCTCGTCGAAGAAGAACCTCTTTTCAATGTAACCAAAGGCGAAGAGAATGAGCTTAAACGGCAATTATTCTTGGGTGACCAAACAGCTATCATTATAATTCCTGAAAGCTTTAACCCCATTGATGAAACTGCTGAGATAAAACTATTACTTGATGCTTCTCAAGTAAGGCAAATTGGGTCAATTAAAGAAGCCATTAGTAAAAGTTTGCTGTCTATTGAGAGAAGTCTAAGAAATACACAGCCTATGTTCACGATTGAGGTCGAGGATGTTAAATCAAGACCCCAACGTTATGTTGACTTCTTATTGCCTGGATTACTGGCTTTTATGCTCATGAATCTTAGTATTGCTGGTAGTGGTTTTAATATAGTTGAATTCAGACGTAGAGGAATCTTAAAAAGATTATTTGTAACCCCCATAAAATCCCAGGATTTTATTATTTCAATTGTAGTTTCTAGGATTGTAATTATTCTCATGCAACTATCCGTCGTTCTTGGTCTAGCGATACTTCTTTTGGATATAAAAATAGTGGGTAGTTTCTTATCACTTTACGGGATGATTGTAATTGGAAGTTTTATTTTTCTTTGCTTGGGATTTAGTTTTGGCAGCCTTGCAAAGACACAAGAAGCCATTAGACCTATTGTGACATTATTTACTTTCCCTCAGCTAATCTTATCAGGTGTTTTTTTCCCGATTAACTCTCTACCCGATATGATACAACCGATTGCTCATATTCTCCCTTTAAGTGTTATTGCCAATGGGTTAAGAGATATAGCTAATGATGGAGTTTCTTTGTTGATGATCAACTTAAACACCTTAGGTTTATTCGTATGGATAATTCTAAGCTTTATTGTGGCAACTAAGTTTTTTGTTTGGAAAGAGGTAGCAGGTTAGTAAGAGGAGAGGTCCTTTATAGAGGTCATCTTTATAATATTTATAAACTAAATATTATTCAGGCTCTTGGAAAGGAACTGCTTCACCATTCTTAAAGGCATATTCTGAATGTAGCAACTGCATTTTTTTTGTTATTGGGCCTTGATTCCCTTCGCTAATGATTCTTCCATCAGCCTCCAAAATAGGAGTAATCTCACCCATAGTGCCAGAAGTAAATACTTCGTCTGCTGAATAAAGTTCAGAGATTGAAATGTTCCTTTCTAGAACTTTTATACCCTCATTTTGTGCTATATCAATAATCATTTTTCGAGTTATTCCTGGTAAGCAACTATCGGCAGTAGGAGTGTGTACTTCACCTTTAATGACTATAAAAATATTGGTGTCATTTGTTTCTGATATAAAACCATTATTATCGAGCATTATGGCACTGTCGACCCCACTAACATTGGCTTCAATAATTGCCAAAATATTATTCAAAAGATTATTATGATGAATTTTAGAGTCAAGAAAATGAGGTGAATTTCTTCGTATAGAGGAGGTGATAACTTTTATTCCAGAATTTGAATAGACTGGTGGTTTCCACTCAGCTAAAACAATGAGTGTGCATCCAGACTGATTCAAAGACGGGTTCATTCCAGAAGTGATCTTTTCTCCCCTGGTTAAGGTTAACCTTACATGGGTTTGATCCCACATCCCATTTGCTTCGAGAGTTTTAAATAGAGCGTCTTTAACTTCTTCTATGGAAGGAACATCCTTGAACATTAATGCTTTTGCTGAGTTTTGAAGTCTTTGTAGATGATCATTTAATGCTGCAATTCTTCCGTTGTATACTCTCAAGCCCTCCCAAACAGCATCCCCTCCTTGAA
>CACPJA010000013.1 GCA_902634075.1 uncultured Gammaproteobacteria bacterium | reverse complement strand
TCCTGACGCAAGAAAAATGATTGACCTCGCCAAGAATAGATTTGAGATGAAAGAATTTATAGACCCGTTTAATATACAGCCTAATTATTTAATAGAGCAGGTCACAAATTGATAAAACAATTACAAAAATTATCTAGGAGGCAAAAATATTTTCTAGGCTTCCTCTTTTGTTCCGGTTTAATAGGATATGCCCTTTTTGCACAATTCTTTTTAAATCTTGAGCCCTGTCCGCTATGCATTTTCCAACGTATTGCAGTTATAGCAATGGGTGCTACCTTCCTCGCTTGCTCAATACTTGAGCCTAAGTCAAATCTATCCAAACTTATTTCCTCAACAATTTTTGTTATTTCTGGTTCTTTTGGTGTTGCTGTCGCATCAAGACATGTATGGCTTCAAAATCTTCCAAGTGATCAGGTACCCGGTTGTGGTCCTGGATTAGATTTTATGATGGCTACTTTTCCATTAAATGAAGTTTTTGAGATGGTTTTTAATGGTTCAGGAGAATGCGCAAATGTAGATTGGTCTTTCCTTTCATTTAGTATGCCCGCTTGGGTTATTATTTGTTCTTTTTTTATTATTACCTATGCTATCTGGATAAATTACGGACCTGAGTCCTAGTTATTTTGATTGGGTTTTATTGCTTAATACACTAAGCAAATAAGTCTATCGATTAAATGATCTCATTTGGAGCTAAAGTCAGAACCTCATAACCCTTTTGAGTAACAAGAATAGTATGTTCCCATTGAGCAGACAATGAATGATCTTTAGTTACAACTGTCCATTCATCAGAGAGGACCCGAACGTCGGCTTTCCCACTATTAATCATAGGTTCTATAGTAAAGGTCATGCCTTCTTTTAATTCTATACCTGTATCTGGTATTCCATAGTGAAGTATTTGGGGCTCATCATGATAAATTTCTCCTATACCATGGCCGCAGTACTCTTTGACTATAGAAAAATAATTTTTTTCAGCATGAGATTGAATTGCATAGCCGATATCACCTAACTTATTCCCTGGTTTAACTGCCTTAATACCTTTACACAGGGATTCATAAGCAATCTGGCTAATTCTTTCACCTTGTTTGGTGGGTTTACCCACAATGAACATTCTGCTGGTATCTCCGTGGAAACCGTCTTTAATTACTGTTACATCAATATTAATTATGTCACCATTTTTTAGCTTCTTTTCATTGGGTATACCATGACAAACAACATGATTTACAGATGTGCAAATTGTTGCTGGAAATCCTCTGTAACCAACATTTGCAGGTATAGTTTTTTGTTCATTAACAATAAAATCATTACATGTCTCATCTAGCTCCTTAGTTGATACTCCTGGTCTTATGTGATTGCTTATCATTGTGAGTACCTCAGATGCTAGCTGACCTGCTACTCTCATTTTTTCCTGCTCATCTTTATTTTTTATGTTGATTGGCATTGTGTGTTTCTTTTATTTTTTAGCTTTTTATTGTTGATAGATAATTATTATGTTATAAATCGTCGGCAATTTTGCATAAATAAATCGAACATAAATCGACACATGTAATGGGTGCTTAAGTTTTTACTAAGTTTTGCATGGGGTTTATGGGAGTTTAACCCAAACAAGGATTGAAAATGAAAAAATTATCTATGCGTCAAATGCTTGAAGCTGGCGCTCACTTTGGTCACAAAACCAAGTATTGGAATCCAAAGATGGAACCATATATTTATGGTGAAAGGAATGGAATCCATATTATCAATTTGGAAACAACTATCCCTCAGTTAAAAGAAGCATGTTCTTTCATAAAGGGCCTTGCTGCAGAATCTGGGACAATTTTATTTGTTGGAACAAAGCCTTCGGTAAAAGAAGAAATAAAAAGAGCTGGAACTGAGTGTTCTATGCCGTATGTTTCAAACAGATGGCTCGGAGGTACTCTCACCAATAATATGACAATCTCTAAATCAATTAAAAAGATGGAGGATTTAGAAGAAGCTTTGAAGGAGGAGAATACTTCTGGATTAACTAAGAAAGAAGTTCTTACTTTAAACAGAGCTCATGAAAAATTAGAAAAAGGTTTAGGCGGCATAAGGGAAATGAAAAAACTGCCCGATGCGTTATTCATAATTGATGTTAATTATGAAAAAAATGCGGTCCAAGAAGCGCTCGTCTTAGGTATCCCTATTGTTGCAGTTGTTGATACAAATTCATCTCCGGATGGTATTGACTATCTTATAGCATCTAACGATGATTCAAGGTCAACCGCTAAATTTATAACTTCAATAATTATTGATTCTTACCTAGAAGGCAAAAAGACAATTCCTATATTGGAGGAAATTGATGATGATTTCGTAGAGGTTGATAGTGAGGGTAAAATTTCTCCCAAAAAGATTAAGCGTAAGAAGAAGATTGTAATAAATCAGAACACAAAAAAAGTAGCAAAAGCTGAGGAACCTGAAGCAAAAGCTGAGGAACCTGAAGCAAAAGCTAAAAAGAAGACTAAGAAAACCACAAAAAAAGTAAAAAAAGACTGACTTATGACTATAAAAGCCATTGACGTAAAAAAGTTAAGAGAGATCACTAATGCTGGGATGATGGACTGCAAGAAAGCACTTATTGAATCTAATGGTGACTTTGAAAAGGCGAAAACAATTCTTAAGGAAAAAGGACAAAGTAAGGCAGATAGCAAATCAGGAAGGACGACTGCACAGGGCTTAGTTGTTATCCAATCAAATGAAGATCATGCAGTAATCCTTGAAGTTAATTGTGAAACAGATTTTGCAGCTAAAGACGATTTATTTACTGAATTTGTGGACAGGGTAGCCTCCATTATTCTCCAAAATGATCTAGATGATATGGAACAGCTTGATAAACAAAAGACAGATGATTTTGATACCGTAGAGGAATACAGGAAATTTGCAATATCCAAACTCGGAGAAAATATTACTATCAGAAGATTTAAAAGAATCCATCTTGATGGAATCTTAGGAAGATATATACATGGCTCTAAAATAGCATCGTTGGTTTTACTAGATCATCATGATTCAGCAGAATTAGCTAAAGATGTAGCAATGCATGTTGCAGCATCTAGGCCAGAATATATTAGCAATAGTGATATTCCGGAAGAAGTTATTAAGGAGGAGTCTAGAATCCTTAGAGTTCAGTTAGAGCAAGAGGGAAAACCAGAAGAAATAATTGATAAAATTGTTGATGGGAAAATAAAAAAACAATTTGACCAGTTAACTCTCATGGGACAGGAGTATGTCAAAGATCCTGATATTACCGTTGAAAAGTTCCTCAAGGATCAAGATGCCAGTGTCAAATCATTTATTAGGTATGAAGTTGGTGAAGGAATAGAGTTAGATCAAGTAAATTTTGCAGATGAAGTAAAAGCTCAGGTCGATGCTCTTAAGTAATTTATTAATTTGAATAGCAAAGAGATAAAACGGATTTTATTAAAACTGAGTGGAGAAGCACTACTTGGTGACCAGCAATTTGGAGTAGATCCAAAGGTACTTATTTATCTTGCAAAAGAAATCAAATCAGTAACCGATAAAGGAGTGGAAGTTGGGATTGTAATCGGAGCTGGAAATATTTTTAGAGGGGAAGGCTTAGCAGAGTCAGGAATAGATAGAGTTACTGGAGATCATATGGGCATGCTAGGGACGATAATAAATGCTTTAGCCATTCAAGATGCTTTAGAACGTGAAGATATTGTTGCTAGAGTTATGTCAGCTTTAAAAGTAAATGAAGTATGTGAAGACTACATTAGGAGAAGAGCTATAAGGCATCTCGAAAAGGGAAGAGTGACTATATTTGCTGCCGGTACTGGTAATCCATATTTTACAACTGATTCTGCTGCTTCCTTAAGAGCTGTAGAAATAGAGGCCGACTTGTTAGTAAAAGCCACAAGGGTTAATGGTGTATTCTCTGAGGATCCTATGGTTAATCAAAAAGCTGAGCACTTTGAGAAGATTTCATATGATGATTTTATATCAAAAGGCTTAAAAGTCATGGATACTACCTCGATCGTTATGTGTAAAGAAAATAACTTACCTGTGCAAGTGTATGATATTTCATCAAAAAATGCTTTATTACAAATTGTCCAAGGTAAGAATGTAGGAACGCTGATAGAATAATCTTTGGGATGCTCGAAGAAATTAATCAAGAAGCAAAGGAAAGGATGCAGAAATCTATAAATGCATTCAAATCAAACCTTTCGAAAATTAGAACCGGTAGGGCGACACCTGATATTCTGGATAGCATTACACTAGATTATTATGGAAACGAGACCCCTTTAAAGCAGTTATCAAATATTTCGGTAGAGGATTCTCAAACTCTTTCAATCTCTCCTTGGGAAGAGAAATTTATTCCTGAAATTGAACAAGCAATAGCAAAGGCAAATATTGGTCTAAACCCAGTTACTTCAGGAAATATCATTCGCATACCTTTACCCCCTTTAACTGAGGAAAGAAGAGTAGAGTTGACCAAGCAAGTTAAGACAGAGGAAGAACAAGCTAAGGTATCTGTTCGGAACATTAGACGTGACTCTATTCAGGACTTAAAAGATTTCTTAAATGAAAAGATGATCTCAGAAGATGATTTTCACAAAGGCCAGAATGATATCCAACAAATTACAGACCAAATGATAGGAAATATAGAGTCTATTGGTGGGGAAAAGCAAAAAGAATTAATGACCATTTGAGATATGAATACTTCTAAGGGAGACAAGAAATATCCTTTAATTCCTAATTTACCGAAGCACTTAGGAATAATAATGGACGGCAATGGTAGATGGGCCAAATTAAGAGGCAAGAGAAGGATTTTTGGTCATGAGGCTGGAGTTCTTAAAGTCAGAGAACTAGTCGAGACATGTGTAAGGTTAGAAATTGAAGCGCTTACTCTATACACATTTAGTTCTGAAAACTGGTCAAGACCATTAAGCGAAGTTAATGGTTTGATGAAGCTGTTTGAGAGATCAATAGAAAAATATACAGGTTTATTGATTGATAATAAGGTCAGCTTTAAACAGGTTGGAGACAGTTCTCTATTGCCAGAAGTGCTCCAGAGAAAATTAAATCAAATGGAAGCAATTACTTCTGAGAATCAGGGCTTGAAACTAACTTTAGCTATTGGTTATGGGGCTCAGCAGGACATTATACGAGCAGTTAAGCTTCTTATTGATGATATCGATAACGGCATGATAGAAAAGAATGAAATTGACGAGACAAAATTCTCAAAATACTTATCCTTTGATCAATTACCGAAACTGGATCTAGTTATTAGAACTTCTGGTGAGACCAGACTAAGTAATTTTATGCTTTGGGAGTCAGCTTATTCAGAAATTCATTTTACTGAAACTCTATGGCCTAACTTCGAAGAACAAGAGTTTATTGAGATACTTCAGAGTTATTCAAATTCAGAACGACGTTTTGGGACAATAGAAGAAGACTTTGATCTGAAAAAAGCCTAAGTGTCAGAATTAAATAAAAGACTAATTTCAGCAACTCTGCTAATAACACTATTTAGTTTTCTTATTTATGATGCTTCTTATATAGGCGTAGCTGCTGCTGATCTTGTTTTTATTATAATTCTATGGGAATTCTTATCTTTGATTGCAAATAAGAGAAACAGAATAATTTTTCTTATTGTTTTTACTTTGATAAGTTTGATTCTTCCTATAGCTCTAATGCAATTAAATGCATTCCTTGATCAGGATTATAATTTTCCAATATATGTTTTTTCCCTTTATTGCATTACTTGGTGCCTTATTGCTATTTGGGTCTTTAGATATGACTCTTTAAAACTGAGCGATACGAGAGTTTCTATTCTTGGGTCATTAATTTTGATACCTGCTTTTCATTCGTTATTTATTGTTTTATCAAACCCTTTATACCCATTAATTATTGTGGCTACTGTCTCGATAGCGGATACCACTGCTTATTTTGGAGGTAAATTATTAGGGAAAACAAAAATTCTACCTAAAGTCAGCCCAGGCAAAACACTAGAAGGTTTAGTCTCTGCATTATTAGCAACACCCTTGATTGTTTCAACATTCGCTTATATTTATGGTTTAAATTTCCTGGAATTTATCTTTTTTGGAGTAGTTGTGACTTTGATCTCATTTATTGGAGATATTACTTTTAGCCTTTTAAAGAGAAATAGTGGGATAAAGGAATCCAGCAATCTTATACCGGGTCATGGTGGGTTTATTGATCTATTAGATGGGGTTATCGCCGTTCTTCCGTTCTTTGCATTTTCAACCCTATTAGTCCTTAATTCTAATTACGATTTCAGTTGGGTAATAAGGTAATTTCTTTCTTTATTTCTTTTAATACAGTTCTCAATCTTTATAATTCCTTCATAATCTTTAAAGACAATTAGAAGAATGGATTTTTTATTTTCAATAATAGCGTTCATAGTCTTGGTTGGAATTCTTGTTGCAATTCATGAATATGGCCATTTTATAGCAGCAAAACTTTGCAATGTTAAAGTTTTGAGATATTCCATTGGTTTTGGAAAAGTACTAATGAGCAGGAGAGGGGGCGAGGATCAAACTGAGTATTGCTTATCTGCTATACCCCTCGGAGGTTATGTCCAACTTTTAGATGAAAGAAGTGAAGATGTACCTCAGGAAGAAAGGCATAGAGCCTTTAATACCCAATCAGCAACCAAAAGGATTTTTATTCTTTTCGCAGGGCCTTTTGCTAACTTCTTATTTGCTATAGTTGCCTATATTCTTATGTTCACCTCTGGGATACCCGGCCAAGTGCCTATAATTGGAGAAGTTGATAATAGTTCCATCGCATGGGAAAACAATATTCGTAGTGGAGATCGTATATTAAGCGTTGGCAATAGAGCAGTAGATACATGGCAAGGTTCTTTGATATCAATGATTGGCGAGGTTCTAAATGATGAAAGAATCGAAATGTCTCTTATTGATGAGTCTGACCAGAAAAAAGAGATAATTCTTGATGTTCAGGGCAGGACTAAAGAATTAACTGCCCCCAATGCACTCTTTCCAGGTTTAGGCTTTAAACCCTTTCAACCCAAAATCAATCCTGTAGTTGTTTCTGTTATAGAGGGAAGTCCGGCAAGTTTTTCGGGAGTTCAGCCTTATGACGTTCTAATCAAGATAAATAATATTGAAATTGAGAACTTGGATCAGTTTGCTGAACTAATAGTGTCTAAACCTGGAGAGAGGATTGAACTTGAATTAGAGCGAAATAATCAAATCTATATAACACGAGTAGACTTAGGAATTAAAGAAGATGACCCAACAAAAGGTTTTATCGGTTTACAGACAACCATAGATCAAGAAAAGATCAGTCAGTATTTAGCGGTCCAAAAATATTCATTCCCAGAAAATATCACCATGGCATTTGATCAGACTAATCAGATGATAGTATTAACACTGAATATGTTTGGGAAGATGGTTACAGGACAGATTTCTGGCAAGAACTTAAGTGGTCCAGTCGGCATTGCTAAAGATGCCGGTACAGTAGCTAAAAGAGGCTTAATAGCAACTTTATCATTCATGGCAATAATCAGTATAAGCTTAGGAATACTAAACTTGCTTCCAATCCCTGTACTAGATGGAGGTCAAATTGTTTTTGTATTAATTGAAAAGTTAATTAGAAGACCTTTGCCTGAGAACATTCAGCTCGCTTTCCAACAAATTGGTGTAGGCGCATTATTATTCCTCATGGTTTTTGCCCTGTACAATGATCTAGTAAGAATATTTAATTAATAAAATACTAAGTAACGATGAAAACCAAGATCCTTATCGTATTGATGGCAGTTCTATCTTTTGCATCTGTAGAAGCTGAAGATCTGTTTATCGTTAAAGATATAAGGATTGAGGGCCTACAAAAAATATCAGAAGGCGCCTTACTTAATTATCTGCCCGTTAATATTGGTGACGAGCTTGATGACATAAGAATCAAAGAATCCATACGTTCTGTTTATTCAAGTGGTTTTTTCAAGAATATTGAATTTAGAAAGGATGACTCAGGCACACTCATTATTTCAGTACTCGAAAGGCCGTCAATAGCTTCGATTACATTTGAGGGTAACAAGGATATAAAGACAGAAGACTTACAAGAGTCTCTGAATAATATAGGCTTTAAAATTGGCCGTAATTATGACCCTTCAATTTTGGATGAAATTGAAAGATCTCTTATCGACCAATATTTTAGTTTTGGAAAATACAGTGCAAATGTTAAAACCACTGTAGAAGATTTGCCAGGCAACTCTGTTTCAGTGAGGGTTGATGTAAATGAGGGGGATAGAGCGCAAATCAGGCAGATTAATATTGTTGGTAATTCTATTTTCTCAGATGAAGACCTTTTGGAAAGACTCACATTGCAGATGCCAAATTGGCTATCTTTCATTAATCAAGATGATCGATATTCAAGAGAGGACCTCCAAGGAGATCTCGAAAACATAGAGAGTTTTTATCAAGACCAAGGATATGCAAATTTCTCCATCGATTCTGCTCAAGTTGCTATTTCTCAAGATAAAACAGGAATTTTTGTCACTATCAATATATCAGAGGGTGATGTCTATACTCTCTCTGATGTTAAATTGACAGGAGAATTCGTGATTCCAAGAGAGCGGATAGAGAATCTGGTCTTTGCTCAACCAGGCCAGATATTTTCTCAAGGCTTATTAACATCAATATCAGAGTTGATTGAATATGAACTTGGTGAAGAAGGCTATTCTTTTGCTGAAGTTGAAGCAATTCCTGAACTCGAT
The DNA here is from genome assembly GCA_902634075.1 of uncultured Gammaproteobacteria bacterium. Classification (GTDB taxonomy): domain Bacteria; phylum Pseudomonadota; class Gammaproteobacteria; order Steroidobacterales; family UBA11654; genus CACPJA01. The sequence continues at coordinate 23,630 of CACPJA010000013.1, read as the reverse complement.
AGAGACAACAAAGAAGTTAAGGTTGTTTTTTATATTCAACCAAAAAGCAGAGTCTATGTAAGGCGAGTCAGTTTTACAGACACAACTTCAATCAATGACAATACTCTTCGAAGAGAGTTAAGACAGTTAGAAGGTGGTTATTATTCAAAAAGCAGATTAGAGCGATCAAAAATAAGACTTCAGAGATTGCCTTTTATTGAAGAAGTTGAATTTGACACAATACCTGTATCTGGAACAAACGACCTTATTGATGCTGAGTTTAAGATTAAAGAAGGGCTTCCCGGGCAATTTGGAGGAGGTGTTGGGTATTCGGGCTATCAAAAATTAATGTTAAATGGAAATTTTGTTCACACTAACTTTTTTGGCACAGGTAATCGAGTTTCAGTTGATTTAAATTCAAGTAGGTTTAGAGACTTATACAGTGTTTCTACCACCAGTGCTTATACTGGAATTGATGAAATTTCCAGGACACTCAGATTTTCGCTTTCTTCTTTTGATCAATTCACTTCTGCTTCTTCTGATTTCTCAACCAAAACCTATTCTGCAGGATTGGAATACTCTTACCCGTTAAGTGAATTTCAAAGATTTATTTACGGTGGTTCATTGCAAAGCTCAGAATTACTAGCCGGCGATTATAGCGCTGATCAAGCGCTTCAATGGGTGACTAACAACGGAAAAAGTGAGTGTTTTGATCAGGATTTTTTTGATTTTTGTAAAACTAAGTTTGATTCTGCTGAGCTGATTTTAGGTTGGATTTATGATTCAAGAAATAGATTTCTATTTGCTGATGCTGGAATGTCTCAAAGGCTTGTCGCTAACCTTGCTATTCCTGGAAGTGATGTTGAGTATTATGGAATTAATTATAGTTATAAGCAGTATTTCAATGTTCCATTTCCTCTAGTTAATAGACTCACTCTTATGGCAAAAGCAGATATTGCTTTTAATGATGCTTATGGAGATTCTATTGGGGTACCACCTTATAAGAACTTCTTTGCTGGTGGGCCAGATACAGTTAGAGGCTTTAAAGAGCACCGATTAGGTCCCAAGGATAATTTCGGCAATCCTTATGGGGGTAATTTGCTAATTTCAAGTCAAATGGAAGTGATAATACCTATCCCAGGTGATTGGGCATCAAGAGCACGGTTTAGTTTGTTTTTTGATGTTGGTAATGTTTTTTCAACAAGCGAGATTGATTTTTTTGATTATGAAGGAAACCCAATAGATTATGGATTTGACTCAGGTAATCTTAAAAGATCTGTTGGATTAGCAGCACAATGGTTGGCACCTCTTGGATTATTTAGATTCAGTTACGCCATACCTCTGAACGATGAGCCTAGGAGTGATACTTACCCGGGCGATGAAACAGAGAGATTCCAATTTACAATTGGTGGTGCATTTTAGACAATGGTTTTAGTTATTAAATAAATAAGGATGAGAAAATGAAAAAGAACTATATATATTCAATATTGGCATTATTTATAATTGCCCAACCTGTTCTTTCACAAGAGCTTGGTACTGTGAAAATAGGTGTGGTAGATGTGAATAAACTCCTTCAAGAGTCTCCGCAATTTCAAGATATGCAATCAGCTATTGAAGAGGAATTTGCTCCGAGGGTTCGAGATATTGAAGCAAAAGAGTCTGCTTTTACGGAATCTAGGGATAAACTAACTCAAGATAATCTAGCACTTAGTAACGATGAGAGACAGAATGCTTCTTTGAAACTTGCCTCTGATCAAAGGGAACTTGAATATTTAGCAAACTCTTTTCAAGAAGACAGAAATAACCGTATTCAGATTGAAACTAATAAAATCCTTGTTGATATGATTAATGCTATCAATAAGTTTGGCAGGGACAACGGTTACGATTTGATAATAAATGAAGGACGTCTCAGTCAGAACACCCTTCTAAATGGTGGAACTCTATATAAGGGAGCTTCAGTAGACATCACTAATGATATAGCCAAAGTTTTGGAAAAGAATTTCCAAGATAGTAAGTCAGGAGGTTAAGTTAGTCTCTGATCTGCAGCAGGAGATAAATTTTGGCTGAAAGTTCTATTAATCTTGAAGATTTAGCCTCCAGGTTTGGCTGTGAAATCAGTGGCGATCCAAAGGTCATCATTACTGAAGTTGCAGTACTCGATAAGGCTAATAAAAATTCGATAACATTTTTAGCAAATGATAAATACAGAGGATTGCTTAAAGAAACTAACGCTGGTGCAATAATACTGAGGCCCGAAGATCTTAAAGATTGCCAATCATCCGCATTAATAACTGATGATCCTTATTTAATTTTTGCAAGAATCGCAGCCTATTTTGAGAAATCAAGAGATTTCGAAGAAGGCTGTCACCCATCAGCTATAATTGAAGATTCTGCAAAAGTGCCTTCTACTTGCTCAATTCAGGCGGGAGCTTATATTGGTAAAGGTGTCGAGCTTGGCGAATCAGTATTTGTAGGAACTAATGCAGTTATTACTGCAAACTGCTCTATAGACTCTCATTCATGGCTAGATCCTGGAGTAATGATCCTAAGTGAATCATCTATTGGTAAACGAGCAATCATCCATTCAGGAGTTGTTATCGGTGCTGACGGCTTTGGTTTTTCAGAAGACGAAGAGAAAAATTGGGTTAAAGTTCCTCAAACAGGGAGCGTAAACATAGGTGATGATGTTGAGATAGGAGCTAACACAACTATTGATAGAGGGACAATATCAAATACGGAAATCCATAATGGAGTTAAGTTAGATAATCTCATTCAGATAGGGCATAACGTAGTTATAGGCGAGCACACTGCTATTGTTGCAAATACCGCAATCGCTGGAAGTACTATCATTGGTAAGCATTGTAAAATCAGTGGTCAAGTTGGGATAACTGGACATATTGAAATAGCTGACGGTACAACAATCACAGGAAGAACATCAGTAATGAAATCTATAAAAAAACCTGGAGTATATTCTAGTAGCTTGTTTCCTCACCAAGAAGCTTCTATATGGCAAAAGAACGTTGCAATTTTTAGGAATTTACCAAAATTGAAATCACTTATCTCTAAGATTAAAGCAGAGGATGAAGATGACACAAATTCATGAAACAGCCGTTGTTTCGGAAACTGCTAACCTGGCAGAGAATGTAGTTGTAGGACCTTATTCTATTATCGAATCAGATGTTTCAATAGGTAATGGAACGGTCATAGACTCCCATGTGGTTATCAAGGGTAAGACCAGTATTGGGTATGATAATCATATTTATTCTTTTGTATCAATTGGGGATGATCCACAAGATAAGAAATACGATGGAGAGGACACTGCAGTGGAAATAGGTAATCGTAATTCAATAAGAGAGTATACGACTATAAATAAAGGTACTAGCCAAGATGTTGGAACAACTCGCTTAGGCGATGATAATTGGATTATGGCCTATGTTCATATAGCTCATGATTGCCAAGTAGGGAATAACACTATTTTTGCAAATAACACCACTCTAGGAGGCCATGTGATCGTGGGTGATTTTGCGATTTTTGGAGGCTTTTCAGGAGCTCATCAATTTTGCAAAATTGGTGCTCATAGTTTTTTAGGCATGTATTCTGGTGTTGCCAGAGATTTGCCACCCTATTTGGTGGTTATGGGACAACCTGCTGAACCAAGAGGTATTAATCTTGAAGGGCTTAAAAGAAGAGACTTTTCATCAGATCAGATAAGGAATATTAAGACAGCTTATAAGAATCTGTATATGTCAGAACTTAGGTTGGAAGAAGCCATTAGTCAAATAGAAAAAATTGATGATATTTCAGGTGAAATTAAATTATTTATTGAATTCCTTAAACAGACAACCCGCGGGATTGTCAGGAAAAACTAAATCTTATTGTGGCCTATTTTGTCATTCTAGCGGGCGAGTCTTCTGGGGACGCAATAGGTTCCTCTATAATCCATGAGCTAAAAAAAAGGAATCCCAATCACGAATTTAAAGGGATTGCTGGACCTAAAATGATAGAAGCTGGATGTGAACCTTGGTTCGATATTAAAGATTTATCTGTCATGGGGATAGCTAATGTATTAAAGCATATACCCAGATTACTCAAGATAAGAAAACACGTGATGCGAAAAATCCTAAATCGTCCGCCTGACGCGTTCATTGGGATTGATTATCCAGAGTTTAATTTAAGTATTGAATCAAAGTTGAAACAAAGAGGAATTAAGACAGTTCATGTGGTTTCTCCAAGTTTTTGGGCTTGGAGAGAAAATAGAGTAAAAACATTTTCTAGTAAAATAGATCTCATGCTCTGCCTATTTCCCTTTGAAGAAAAATTACTGCGTAAAAATGGGGTAAATTCAAAATTTATTGGCCACCCTCTGGCTGATAAAATACCTTTAGAAATTGATAAAAAAGCCGCTAAAAAATCCCTAGAGATTCAAGAGGATATTGTTATTACTTTGATGCCGGGAAGTCGAAGAAATGAATTGAAATACCATGCTAGCATTATGTTCGAAGCAGCAAAGAGGTTATCAAAAGAGTTACATAATGAAGATCAAGGGACTGTTAAATTCATTATTCCAACACAGTTTCCTGAATTGCAAGACTTGCTAATTAAGGAGCATAAAGATGAGATTGAAAAGTACATGTTCTTAGATGATGCAACTAAAGCTATTCCTGCTTCTGACCTTGTAATTACAAAGTCTGGGACCTCAACCCTCGAGTCGGCTATTTTTAAAAAACCCACAATAGTTGTCTACAAAATGCCGAATCTTACTTTTTATTTTCTGAAAGTTTTAAATATAGTTAAAACTCAATATGCAGCTTTACCTAACATATTATTAGGAAGAAAAATTTTCCCAGAGTTAATTCAGAATGAAGTTACTTCTGAGAACATAATCAACGAAGCTTTAGAAATATTAAATCATCAAGAAGTAACAGATCAAACTATCGATCATTTAAAAGAATTGCATCTTTCACTTAAACAAAATTCAGCCCTCAAGGCAGCTGAGGCAATAGAGGATATAGTTGCATAACTAATAAAATATAGATCTTATGGCGCTTATTGTTGGTGTAGATGAAGTTGGAAGAGGTTGTTTAGCTGGACCAGTATATGCATCTGCAGTTGTTATGGAAGAAACACAAACAATAGATGGCCTAAAGGATTCTAAATTGCTAACTAAAAAGAAACGGGAAGAGGTATTTAAGTTAATTATTGAAAACTCTTTTGAATACTCAGTAGCTTCTTTAGACAATAAAAAAATTGATGATTTAAATATACTCAATGCTTCTTTGGAAGCGATGGAAAATTCAATAGCAATGCTTAAATCTAACTTTATTAAAGGTTATATTGATGGTCCTCATGTTCCAAAAAAACTGCTTGGACAAAAAATCAAATATGAACCTATAATTGGAGGCGATAAGTTATTTCCATGTATCTCTGCAGCGTCTATAATTGCTAAAGTGACACGAGATAAATATATGAACGAAATAGATAAGCTTTACCCTGAATATGGCTTTAAAAAGAATAAAGGATATCCAACGAAAGAACATATTTATGCTATCCAGAAGCTTGGACCCACGCCACATCATCGATTAACCTTTAAGTCAGAATTATATGAAAAGTGAGGCTATGAATAATTCTGATTTTATCCATTTGGACGTTAATACTCAGTATTCTCTAGGTCAGAGTGTTGTAAGAATTGATAACCTTGTCGATTTATGTGATCAGTATAATATGCCAGCTGTTGGTGTTACTGATCACAACAACCTTTTTTCTGCTTACAAGGTTTATAAAGAGACTCAAAAAAGAGGAATTAAATTAATTATTGGCTCAATTGTTTCTATAGAAACGAACCATCAAAGTGATCTAAAAAAATTAATTTTTCTATGTAAGAGCGAACAGGGTTATAAGAATCTTTGTCATCTGATTACCAAATCATATATTGAGGGCTTCAAGAATGATCAGCCGTCTATAAATATCAGTTGGTTAACCGGTTTTTCTGAAGGTTTAATTGTTATTTCTGCATACAATGATGGTTTAGCACATCAGATCAACTCAGTAAAAGATAGGGAAAAGGTTAATTTTGATTTAGAGCAGTTATCTGATTTGTTTGGAGAAAATTTCTTTCTCGGTATTCAGAGGTTAGGATTATCCGGAGAAGAAGAGGAGATAAATCGGATTGTCTCTTTATCTACAAAGTATGATGTTCCATTGGTTGCATTAAATAATCCAAAGTTTCTATCTGAGAACGATTATATTTCTCTAGAAGCAAGAGCTTGCATCGATCAAGGTAGAGTACTTGAGGATCAAAGTAGACAACGTGACTATACAGATCAACAGTATTTTAAGACTCAAGAAGAAATGAAGATGCTTTTCAAAGATCTTCCTGAGGCAGTTAATAATTCTGTCGAAATAGCAAAGAAATGTAATTTTGGTTTTGAAAATATAGATCACGCTCTTCCTGCATTCGCAACACCTGGAAATTATTCCATAGATGAATATTTAACTCAGCAAGGTCTTGAAGGGCTTGCTGAGTTAGCTGATAAAGATGGTTTTAATCAATCTATTTATGAAGCTAGATTAAATGAAGAACTAGAGATAATTAAAAGAACAGGATTTGCTGGCTACTTTCTTATTGTCGCTGATTTTGTAAAATGGTCCAGAGAGCAAAATATCCCTGTCGGCCCAGGACGAGGATCAGGACCAGGTTCTTTAGTGGCCTATTGCTTAGGGATAACTGATATTGACCCTATTGAGCATGATTTAATCTTTGAAAGATTCTTAAACCCTGAACGTATCTCGATGCCGGATTTTGATATCGATTTTTGTGTTAATGGAAGAGATGAAGTTATTGACTATGTTTCTAGTAAGTACGGTAGAAATATGGTTTCTCAAATTATTACTTATGGAACACTTTCTGCTAAAGCTGTCATTCGAGATGTGGGAAGGATACTTGGATTTCCTTACCCAGTGGTAGACCAAATTGCAAAATTAGTACCCTTTGAGATTGGTATAACAATAAATGATGCTTTAAAAAAATCTTCAGAATTAGCTGAAAGGTATGAAGAGGATGAGGATGTAGAAGCTATTATAAATTTGTCATTAAAACTAGAAGGACTAGTTAGAAATGCCGGAACACACGCTGGAGGAGTCGTCATAGCACCATCAGAACTCTCTAACTTCATGCCTTTATATAAATTAGATGACGAGGTTGGGACTGTTACTCAATTTGACAAGGACGATGCAGAATCTATCGGTTTGATTAAATTTGATTTTCTTGGTCTTAAAACCTTAACAGTCATACAAAAGAGCGTAGATATAATCAATGCATATAACGATAGAAAAACCAAAGGTAAATTCAAAAAATTAAACATCAAAGATATCTCATTGGAGGATAAGGACACCTATAATCTTCTCTCTTCAGCAAGAACTGTTGGAGTGTTTCAATTGGAATCAACTGGAATGAGAGATTTGATCAAAAGAATGCAACCCACTCGGTTTGATGATGTTGTAGCGTTGGTAGCTTTATTTCGACCTGGACCTTTGCAATCAGGAATGGTTGATGATTATATTGAGCGAAAAAAAGGGGGTAAAACAAAAATAATCGACTATTTACATCCGACATTAGAAACGATACTAAAACCAACATATGGAGTTATAGTTTACCAAGAGCAAGTCATGCAGATTGCTCAGAAATTAGCTAACTATACGCAAGGTAGTGCAGACATCTTAAGGAAGGCTATGGGTAAAAAGATTCCTGAAGAAATGGCTAAACAAAAAGATATTTTTATTAAAGGAGCCCTAGAAAACGATGTCAAAGAACCCACAGCAAAAAGAATTTTTGATTTGATAGAAAAGTTCGCTGGGTATGGATTTAATAAATCTCATTCTGTCTCTTACGCAATGATTGCCTATCAAACTGCATGGCTAAAAACTCACTATAGGACCGAATTTTTTGCAGCATCTATGACTGCGGATTTAGATAATACTGATAAGCTAATTGTTTTTAAGGAAGATTGTGAGTCATTTGAAATAGTGATAAAGGGACCATGTGTTAATCATTCAAGATATGAATTTTTTGTTGAGAGTGGGAAGCAGATTAGATATGCATTGGGAGCAATCAAAGGTTTAGGCGAATCAATTTCTAAAGCGATTAGCAATGAAAGAAACGAAAATGGTAACTACCAAAGTATTTTTGATTTTTGCTCAAGATTATCATCAGAAAAAATTTCAAAAAGAACAATTGAAGCACTAATAACAAGTGGCGCTTTCGATTGCTTTGGAGAGACAAGAGCAACTCTGTTTCAATCTATAGAGATGGCTTTAAATTATTCAAATCGTCTATCGCTTGAGAAAGAAACAGGACAAAGCAATCTCTTTTATTCTGATGAGAATATTCAAGAATCATTGCCCACTCTTAACAGATCAAAAGAGTGGGTATTAAGTCAATTATTAAAAAACGAATTTACAAGTCTTGGTTTCTATTTCAGTGGCCACCCCTTTGATGCATATCGAGAAGATTGCAAGCACTTAACAAAGTCTAATTTAGCTACTCTAAAGAAGATGATGGACTCTCAAAAAAATGGTAACGGATATAGCGATAAAGAAACAATGATTCAAGTGGCTGGTCTGATAACAAACTTAAAAAGAAGAGGAAACAATTACACTTTTAAGATAGATGATGGTTCGGCAATCTTGGAAGGCATAATTTTTGGTGAAAGAAGAGATAATTTTAGAGATCTTTTAAATAATAATTCTTTATTGTTTCTTAAAGGCAGGTTGAGATTCGATTCATTTGCTGATTTATGGCAATTTGTTGTTGAAGATGCAGTAACAATTGATTCTGTTATCAATAAAAAAGCTAAAACTCTTCTTATCAAATGTGATTCAAAATTTGATCCTCAGCGATTACAAAAAATCCTTCAGCTCCACACTCCTGGAAGTTGTAAGATTCAGCTAAATTATGAAACTGATATTAATTCTACCAAATTAAAATTAGGAGAAGAATGGACTGTGAGTCCAACTAAGGAACTGAGAGCTGACCTTACAGCTGAATTAGGTTCCCATAATTTCCAGTTTATTAGCCATTGAATTCTAATAGCTAATTAGCTTTTTAACTTTACTTATAGAATAATTTAATCATTAGATATTAAATGTAAGAGTGATTATGGATTTCCTTGATTTTGAGAAACCAATAGTAGAGTTAGAAAAACAGATTGATGACCTTAGGCATAATCTGTCTGAAGAGCATGTTGATGTCGAAATTGACGATGAGATAAAAAGGTTAGAAAAAAAATGCGAAGAACTTACAAAAAAAATATTTAATAATTTAAGTGAATGGCAAATAGCACAGCTTGCTAGGCATCCTTTGCGACCAAAGTCATTAGAGGTTATTAAATCCATCTCAGAAGATTTTCAGGAATTACATGGAGACAGGATGTATGCGGATGATTCTTCCATTATTACTGGCATAGGTAAAGTTAAAGATTTACCAGTAATGATTATCGCTCAAGAGAAGGGAGTAAGCACAAAAGAGAAAATGCATAGAAATTTTGGTATGACTAAACCTGAAGGTTACAGGAAGGCAATGAGGATTATGAAATTGGCAGAAAAATTTTCAATCCCAATAATCACAATCATAGACACACCCGGAGCATACCCAGGAATTGGCGCTGAAGAACGAGGACAGAGTGAAGCTATAGCTAGAAATCTCTTTACCTTGGCATCCTTGAAGGTGCCGATTATAAATTTAGTGATTGGAGAAGGGGGTTCAGGTGGAGCGCTAGCAATTGGTATGGGTGATGAATTAATTATGCTTCAATATTCCATATATTCTGTTATCTCCCCTGAAGCATGTTCTTCAATACTTTGGAGAAATCCTGATGAGACTGAAGCTGCTGCAGATGCAATGGGTATTTCACCATCAAGATTAAGACAGCTTGGGCTTGTAGATATTATTATTGAAGAGCCTCTTGGTGGTTTCCACAAAAATCCAAAAGAAACATTTTTACAAATAAGAGGTCACCTAACAGAGTCTTTGATTACATTAAAGAATAAAAATATTGATGATCTTCTTTTAGACAGAAGAAAAAGATTTAAGGCTATTGGTCAATTCAACGAAATCTAGTTCTTATGGATTTTAATGAGAATTTGAACGAGTTAATAACTAATGAAATTACTTCATTGGGCGTGACTAAATTTACCATAGCACTGAGTGGAGGAGTAGATTCAATGGTTCTATTGGATCTTCTATCAAAAGCCAAGAGATCTTCTGATGTAATTAAGGCAATCCATATTAATCACAATTTACATGAGAGTTCTAAGGAATGGGTAGATTTTGTTAAAGATGCTTGTAAAAAATATAAATTGCCTTTAATTATAGAGTCCATTAACCCCAAACAAGAAGGCTTCGGTCTCGAAGCTGAGGCAAGAGAACAAAGATATAAGAAATTTAAAGAGATTATTCTTGATAATGAATGTCTTTTAACTGCACATCACCTAGATGATCAAGTAGAAACTACGCTCTTTAGAATTTTTAGAGGGACGGGACTTGATGGATTAAGATCGATTAGAAAAAAAGCCAAGTTTGGAAAGGGGTTACTTTGTCGACCATTAATTAATATTCCTAGAGAAGCTATAGAGCAATATGCAAAATTAAACGATATCAAATGGATTGAAGACCCAAGTAACAAAAATATTGATTTTGATAGGAATTATTTGAGAAATAATATTGTCCCTTCCATAAAGAAGAGATGGCCTAATGCCCAAAAAACAATTACCAGGCTTTCTTCTTTGGCAGAAAATAATCAGAAACTTCTTCATGAGCTAGCTAAAGAAGATATTGGTGAAATCGAAAAGTGTAACGTACTTGATATAGGGATCTTATCAAATAAATCTAGTTTGAGAATTAACAACATTTTTAGATTTTTGATACTTAAGAACAAAATGGGAATACCTAGTTTAAAAGTTTTAGAGAATGGAATAGAGACACTTATAAATGCTAAATCAGATTCTCCTATAATTACTTGGGATGGATTCTCGATTAGAAGGTATAAGAATACACTGTATTTCTTTAATCCTGATCTCAAACAGGATGAAATTAGACCTCTCAAGATGAAATGGTTTATTGATGAGACTCTTAATCTAGGGGGAAATAGAGGTTCAATACAAGCTAGATTTATAAAAGGTCAGGGAATAGCATTAAATAAATGCCCGAAAAGCCTAGAAATAAAATATCGCAAAGGTGGTGAACAAATTAAACCTTCAGGTCATAAAATTACAAAATCTTTAAAAAATCTTTTCCAAGAAAATAATGTCCTACCATGGGTAAGAGATCAGATTCCATTATTCTATCTTGATGAGGAACTCATATCTGTTGGGGATCTTTGGTTCAATCAGGACTATAAAGCAAAAGAACAAGAGGATGGATTTCTTATTTCTTGGGACAGGAATATAGATATCATTCATAATTCATGATTGTTAGATAGGCCATAATCTGATAACTTGAAATACCGGGATAGCAGTTTTACATTTCCCGAAGTTTTGTAGAAACTCCCACATTATTATATATGAACAGGAAAGGTGGAAAATCCGGGTATGTCTAGTTTTATTTTTGTAACTGGTGGTGTCGTGTCAGCTCTTGGCAAGGGGGTTACTTCGGCTTCTTTAGGAGCAATACTCGAAGCTAGAGGTCTCAAAGTCGGCATGATGAAGCTTGACCCTTATCTCAATGTTGATCCTGGAACGATGAGTCCTTATCAACATGGAGAAGTTTTTGTCACAGAAGATGGAACAGAAACTGATCTTGATTTAGGCCACTATGAGAGATACGTAAATACTATTACAAGCAAGCACAGTAATTTTACTGCCGGTAAAGTATATGAGAATGTCATCGCGAAGGAGAGAAGAGGAGATTATCTTGGTGCCACAGTTCAAGTAATTCCACATGTTACTGATGAAATCAAGAACAGCATAAAGAACGGCTCTATAGGTTATGATGTGACAATAGTTGAAATAGGGGGGACAGTAGGCGATATAGAATCATTGCCTTTTATAGAAGCTATAAGACAGATGGGAATAGAGAAAGACGGTTATGAGGTTGCCTATGTGCATTTAACCCTAGTTCCATACATAAGAGCCTCAGATGAAATAAAAACAAAACCAACACAGCACTCGGTCAGGGAATTGAGGGCTATTGGTATTCAGCCTGATGCTTTGGTCTGTCGTTCAGAATTACCATTACCAAAGGAGCATTTTGAGAAAATTGCTTTATTTACTAATGTTAATAAACAGGCTGTAATATCAGCCCACGATGCAGAGGATATCTATCAAATTCCTCTTATTTTAAAAGAACAAGGTCTGGATGACATTATTGTAGAAAAACTCAAATTAAATGCTCCTGAAGCTGATTTATCAGATTGGCAAAACATAATGGAAGCAAAGAGTAATTTGAAAGCAAAAATTAAAATTGGAATGGTTGGTAAATACGTAGATTTTAAAGATTCTTATATCTCATTAAGTGAGGCTTTGAGGCATGCCGGGTTTAAGGCTTCTTCAGAGGTTGAGATTGTTTATGTTGAATCAGAAGAAATACAAGAAAAAGGTACCAATGGATTGGATGAGTTAGATGCGATATTGATACCTGGAGGTTTTGGAGATAGAGGTATCGAAGGTATGATTCAATCAATAGAATTTGCAAGGTTAAATAGAGTTCCTTTTTTAGGGATTTGCCTAGGGATGCAAGCTGCTGTCATTGAATACACAAGAAATGTTTTGGGTTTAAAAGATGCAAACAGCACTGAGTTTAATCTAAAAACAAAAGCTCCTGTTATAGCCTTAATAACTGAATGGTTAAATGGTGATGGTTCATTAGAGAATAGAGATGAAGATTCAGATCTAGGGGGCACAATGAGATTGGGCGCTCAAGAGTGCCATCTTCAAAAAGGAACACTGGCCAGATCAGTTTACGGTAAAGATTCAGTTTTTGAGCGACACAGACATCGCTATGAATTTAATAGTAATTATCGGGAACAGCTTGAAGAGAAGGAGCTTGTTTTTTCAGGTTTTTCGAAAGATGGGCTTGCTGAAATGATCGAAATCAAAGATCATCCATGGTTTATTGGTTGCCAATTCCATCCTGAATTTACTTCTTCACCGCTTAAAGGACACCCATTATTTCAATCTTTTGTTCAGGCTGCTGTAGAATATTCAGAAAAATAATATATTTATGGCTGTTAAGATTGCAAATATTGAAGTTTCAAATGAGTCACCTCTGTTGCTCATAGCAGGTACTTGCGTCATTGAGAATGAAACGTTAGCTCAAGATGTGGCCGGACATATTAAAGAGATTGCTCAAAATCTTGGAATACCTTATGTGTTTAAATCATCCTTTGATAAAGCCAATAGAACCTCAATAGACAGTTATAGAGGCCCAGGTATGGAAGAGGGTTTAAGGATCCTACAAAGCGTCAAGGAAAAAATAGGCGTTCCAGTATTAACTGATGTTCATGAGGACACACCATTGGATGAAGTTTCATCAGTTGTTGATATCCTTCAAACACCTGCTTTCTTGTGTCGACAAACGAATTTTATTTTAAAAGTTGTGGCACAGAATATTCCCGTGAATATAAAGAAGGGGCAATTTTTATCTCCTTGGGATATGGAAAATGTTGTTAATAAGGCTAAGTCTCAGGGTAATCAGAACATATTAGTTTGTGAGAGAGGTTACAGTTTTGGGTATAACAATTTAGTTTCAGACATGAGATCTCTTGTGATTATGAAAGAAACACAATGTCCAGTTATTTTTGATGCCACGCATTCACTTCAACTGCCAGGTGGGAAGGGTAGTTCATCGGATGGGCAAAGAGAATACATAAACCCCTTAGCAAGAGCTGCAACCGCAGTCGGTATAGCTGGAATTTTTATAGAGACTCACCCTGATCCTGAGAAGGCTCTCAGTGATGGACCAAATTCATTGCCATTGGATGAGCTTAAGCCTTTAATGGAAAAGTTAGTAAAAATTGATAACTTAGTTAAAACATAACAACTGCATAGAAAATAGATTTATCAATGGGAAAGATTACCTCAATTCATTCTATCCAAATATTAGACTCTAGGGGAAACCCAACAGTTGAGGCTACTGTTGAGCTTGAGAATGGAGTAAGAGGTAGAGCCTCAGTTCCATCTGGAGCATCTACAGGCTCAAGGGAGGCAGTGGAACTAAGAGATGGAGATCAAGATAAATACCTAGGAAAAGGGGTTCAGAAAGCGGTTAAAAATATTAACACGGAGATACAAAGTACTCTTTTAGGACAATCTATTGAAGATCAAAAAAGAATTGACCAGTTAATGATTGATCTCGATGGAACTGAGAATAAGTCGAGACTTGGGGCTAATGCAATCTTGGCTGTCTCTCTCGCTTCAGCTCATGCTGCAGCTGCCTATAATAAAAACGAGTTGTTCCAATATTTCGCAGATGGTAATTATACTTTTCCCGTGCCAATGATGAATATTCTCAATGGCGGCGAACATGCTGATAATAATATTGATATTCAAGAATTTATGATTCTCCCTGTCAGGTTTAATCTATTTAGTGATGCCTTAAGGGCAGGGGTTGAGATATTTCATGCACTAAGATCTGTCCTCCAGTCTAAGGGCTTGAATACTGCTGTTGGTGATGAGGGTGGATTTGCTCCTAATCTGCCTAGTAATAAGGCTGCTTTAGAAACTATCCTTGAAGCAATTGAGAAGGTTGGTCTGACTGCAGGTACAGACGTTTACCTAGGTTTGGATGTAGCTAGTAGTGAATTTTACAAAGATCAAAAATATCATTTATCTTCGGAAAATAAAGTATTTGATGCAAGTCAATTTATCGATTATCTTCAAAACTTAGTTGCTAATTATCCAATTATATCTATTGAAGATGGTTTGGCTGAGAACGACTGGGATGGATGGAGAGAGCTTACAAATACATTAGGCGATTCCTGTCAGCTTGTCGGCGATGACTTATTTGTAACTAATCCAGCAATACTTCAAAAAGGAATTGATACCGGGGTAGCTAATTCTGTATTAATTAAGCCAAATCAAATCGGGACACTTACAGAAACATCTGCTGCAATTGAACTTGCGGTATCAAATAACTACACCACCGTTATATCTCACCGTTCAGGAGAGACAGGTGATAATACAATCGCTGATCTTTCAATCCATAAGGATATTTCTCAAATTAAGACTGGCTCATTGTGTCGTTCAGACCGTGTAGAGAAATATAACCAGTTATTAAGGATCGAATCTATCCTCGGGGAAAACTCAAGATTCTTAGGGATTGAGGCATTTAAACCGGTTATTGATTTATAGCTTCATGAGAATATTGACTCTTATTTTAATTATTGTCTTTATTTTATTGCAAATTGATATTTGGCTTAAGGAAGATGGCAAAAAACGAACTGAAGAATTGAATCAGATGATTAGCACTCAGCAGCAAGAAAACAAAGAGATGATGATAAGAAATAGCGAATTAGAACAGGAGATCAAGGACTTAAAGGACGGAACAGAAGCGCTTGAAGAGAAAGCAAGAACAGAAATGGGAATGATTAAAGAGGGCGAAGAACTTTATTTGATTGCCAAATAATTACTAACTCAAGGAGAAAACAATGAGTGGTTTAGTAAAAACCAGTGATAGAGAAGGAATAGTAGAAATACAAATGTGTAGAAAGCCAGTGAATGCATTAAATCTAGAGCTACTCGAGGAGATTCACAACGCAATTGATGAGAACACAGGACAGGGAGCAAAGGCCTTAATGCTTAGTGGAATGGATGGCATATTTACCGCCGGCCTTGATGTTAAAACATTATTAACCCTTTCCAGAGATGAAATCGATATTTTTTTTAAAGCATTTTGGGGGTTAATGGCAAAAATTTCCAAAAGTCCAATCCCATTTGTTGCTGCGATGACAGGCCATAGTCCAGCTGGAGGTACCGTTCTCTCAATTTTTTGTGATTACAGGATTGCAGCTAAGGGGGATTATAAGATTGGGATGAATGAGGTTTTTGTAGGGCTACCGGTGCCAATGATTTTATATAAGGCTCTTTCAAGACTGGTCGGAGAGAATAAGGCTTCAACTCTTACTGTGACAGGTAGCTTGATCAGTTTTCAGGAAGCAGAACAATTAGGATTACTGAATGAGATTGTCGAAAAAGATCAAGTTGTTCAAAGAACCTTTGAATGGTTGAGTGAACTCGTTCAACTCCCTCCGAACGCAATGAATTTAACTCGTTTGACCGCGAAATCAGAACTCAATGATTGGTTTGATAATGAACTGGGTCAATTTACAACATCATTTGCTGATGGCTGGTTCTCAGATGAAGTTCAGTCGAGAATGAAATATATTGCAGAGAATTATTTATAAATGAAAATTCTTTTATCTAATGATGATGGATACTATTCAAAGGGCTTAACAGGCCTTGCTGAATCACTTAGGCAATTTGCGGATGTGACAGTTGTAGCTCCTGAGAACAACTGCAGTGGTGCAAGCAGTTCATTAACTTTAAAAAACCCTCTCAGAATAAGAAAGTTTGAAGATAATTCTTATTATGTGAATGGGACCCCTAGTGATTGTGTGTTCTTAGCCTTAACAAGAGTTCTAGATGAAACACCAGATATTTTAATTAGTGGAATAAATCATGGAGCTAATTTAGGTGATGATGTTCTTTATTCAGGTACAGTAGGGGCTGCAATGGGAGGTCGGTTTAGTGGTATACCCTGTTTGGCTGCCTCAGTGACAAATCTAAAGCCCAATTATATGGACACAGCTATCGAGGTTATGTCAGACATCGTTAGGGACCATATAAAAAATTTAAAGAATCAAGCAGTGCTCAATATTAATGTTCCCGATATCCCAAAAGAAGATATTCAAGGTTATGCGATCACGCAACTAGGTAGAAGGGCAATGCCAGACCCTTCCAATGGCAATATCGATGCTTATGGTGATGAGATTCACTGGATAGGTCCACCACCTCCTGCAGAAGATAACCAAGAAGACACTGATTTCCATGCCATAGAAAATAATTTAGTCTCAATCACACCATTGACAACTGATCTTACAGATAAAACACAAATAAAAAGTCTCCAAAATTGGATTGCTGATTTTTAGAAGATGAAAAGTTTTTTTGCATCATCACTGGACTATGTCCTTAAACAAGCTGCAAAGCCTTTAGCTGTTTATTTCTTATTTTTTTGGAGCTTTATCGAAGCTTGGTTCATTATCCCCATTCCGCCGGATGTAATTCTAGCCCCAATGACATTAGCAAGGCCTAATAAGGCATTTCTCTATGCTAATGTAACCACAATTGCTTCAGTTATAGGAGGTTGTCTAGGCTTCTTTATCGGTTTGTTTGCAATCGATTATGCTATGGGCTTGATGCATACTTTCAATCTAATGGGCTATTACAATCAGGCAGTGGAATTATTTTCAACTTGGGGTTCGGCAATCATTTTAATCGCTGGCTTTACACTTATCCCATTTAAAGTCTTTACAGTCATGGCTGGTGCAATGAAGATGAATTTCTTTGTCTTTGTAATCGCTGCGACTATTTCAAGGGGCGCGAGATTTTATTTGGTAGCTTATGCAGCAAAAATTGGTGGCGAGAAAGGTATGGATGCTATTGTTAGAAATATTGATAAGATTGGCTATTTTATAATTGCCTTATTCTTTCTCTATTTATTATTTAAATCGTGATTTGAGATGCTAAGTAAAATATTAATCTTTTTTGCTGTTTTGTTAATTCTCTATTTCCTCATATCGAGATTGCCTAAAGATTAGCTTCTATTATTAGCATAGCCATAGGACTTCTATATTCTGATGTAAGAACATTGAATGTTCGACAGGCGCTCACAGTATCCATAACCTCAACTCCAATACCTTCTTTAAGTAATTGGGTAAGTATGGAGTTTTTTGGAAAGATTTGCAGATCGCCAGTGCCTAATAAGACGAGTTCAGATTGATTTTTTAAAGCTAAGGAAAAATCATCAATATCAAAACCAATGACTTCAGAATGTTCCCACGGCTCTATGACCTCATTGTTAAGAATTATAAAACTGCTAGTAAACCATTTCCCTTTAAATTTAATTTTATTCGGGCCTCTGGCTTCTATTAATGAGTTATTTATTTCATTCATATACAATCATTATGACTATAAACAATCTAATTAAATAGACCCCTTATACATACTCAGCCAAAAAACTATGTCTTTCAATCATGAGCTTATAAAATTTCGAGAACTCCAAACGACAATGGAAGATGGGAAGCGTTTTTATAAAACTCCTGACGGGGATTCATATCCTTCTGTGACCTCTGTGACAGGCATCTTAGCTAAAGATGGTATCTTGGCTTGGCGCCAAAGAATTGGAGAAGAGAAGGCAGATCAAATCACTAAAGCAGCAACATCAAGAGGTAACGAGGTTCATAGGTTAGCTGAATTATATTTAAAGAACGAATTGTTCTCGCAGGAAAAGCTTTTTGATGAACCTAAAAGTAACTCATATCAAATGTTCGAATCTTTATCAGAAGTACTAGATCAAAATGTAGGCATGGTAAGAGCGATTGAAGCGCCTTTATACAGTCATAACTTAAGGGTTGGAGGTAGAGTTGATTTGATTGCTGAATGGGACGGTGAATTAGCTGTAATTGACTTTAAAACGAGCTCTAAACCAAAAAAGGAACAATGGATTGATAATTACTTTATGCAATCCTCTGCATACGCCCAGATGTTTGAGGAGTTAACAGAAATTACCATTAATAAAATAGTTATTGCAGTGGCATTGGAAAATCTAGGAACCCAAGTCTTCATTAAAAGACCTTCTGACTATATTCAGCAGTTCATAGATTTGAGAAAAACATATGACATAATAAACAGTGATTCGAGAGATTAGTATGGACGATGCACAGATAAAATTATTATTAACAGAACTAAATGATCGGTTTACCTCACTTAGGGGGTACCTTTGACTATGAGACTAAAAGATCTAGACTTGATGCAATCCTGGAATCTTTAAATGATCCTGAAGTTTGGGACGATAGGGAGCTATCTCAAAAACTAAATCAAGAGCGGTCTTCATTAGAGAAAACACTCAATCTTATTCAATTAATATCGAATCGTCTTCAAGATGCAGAGGTGCTATTTGACTTGGCTATTAATGAGGATGACGAGGATACCCTTAAAGAATTAACCAAAGAGTTACAAGTTTGTGATCAAGAAATTGGTCAATTGGAAGTACAAAGGATGTTTTCAGGCGAAATGGACACCTCGAACGCCTTTCTTGATATACAGGCAGGTTCAGGCGGGACTGAGGCTCAAGATTGGGCGAACATGCTTTTAAGAATGTATTTGCGTTGGTGCGAATCCAATGGTTTCAAAGCTGATTTAATTGAAACATCCGCGGGGGAAGTAGCAGGAATAAAAAGCGCAACAATTCATATTTCAGGGGATTTTGCATTCGGTTGGCTTAGAACTGAAACTGGTGTGCACCGTTTAGTAAGAAAATCACCGTTTGATTCTGGTAATAGAAGACACACCTCTTTCGCCGCAGTCTTTGTCTCACCTGAAATTGAAGATAACTTTGAAATTGATCTCGATCCTAGCGATCTTCGTATTGATGTTTATCGGGCCAGTGGAGCAGGAGGTCAACATGTCAACACCACTGAATCAGCCGTAAGAATAACTCATCTTCCTAGTGGAACTGTTGTTCAGTGTCAAAATGATAGGTCCCAACATAAGAATAAAGCCACAGCAATGAAACAAATGAGGGCTAGACTTTTTGAGTTAGAGCATCAAAAACGTTTAGAAAAAGCCCAAGCACTTGAAGACACAAAAGCAGATATTGGATGGGGAAGCCAGATTAGATCTTATGTCTTGGATCAATCGAGAGTCAAAGATGTAAGAACGCAAATTGAATCCAGTAATCCAGAAGCTATACTGGACGGTGATATAAATAAATTTCTAGAAGCGAGCCTCAAAGAAGGTATCTAAAAAAATAGAGAATGTCAGAAAAAAAAGAAGATCAGAATAAACTCATTAAAGAAAGGCGATCTAAACTTAGCTCACTTAGAGAGTCAGGATTTAATTTTCCTAAACCCATTCCCATTGATAGTTATTGTATTGACTTAAATAACAACCACGAAGAATCCAGTAAAGAGGATCTTGAAAATCTTAATAAAGAGGTAGCCATTGCTGGAAGAATGATGGCTAAGAGGATTATGGGTAAATCCAGTTTCTCTAAAATTAAAGACGGAACAAGCTCTATTCAGATATTTATTAATTCAAAGAATGTTTCTGAAGAACTCTATGAACAGTTTAAAACCTATGATGTCGGCGATATTTTATGGGTCAAAGGAACATTATTTAAAACTAAAACCGATGAACTAACTATTAATGCTAATGAAATTGAGTTGCTCACAAAATCGTTAAGACCCTTGCCGGAGAAATACCATGGTCTCACAGATACCGAAACCAGATATCGCAAGAGATATCTCGATTTGATTATGTCTGATGAGAGTAGGGATGTTTTTGAAAATCGATCAAAAATTATTACTACCATAAGAAAGTATCTAAACGAACAAGAAATCCTTGAAGTTGAAACACCAATGATGCAGCCAATCCCAGGCGGTGCTATTGCTAGACCATTTGTTACTCATCACAATACTCTGGATAAGGATTTTTATCTTCGAATTGCACCTGAGCTTTATTTGAAGCGTTTGGTTGTCGGGGGTATGCATCGAGTTTATGAAATCAATCGTTCCTTTAGGAACGAAGGCGTTTCCACCCAACACAATCCCGAGTTTACAATGCTAGAACTTTATTTAGCATTTGCCTCTTATGAGGAGATCATGACCTTGGTTGAGGAAATGGTTATAGAAATTTCTAAAGGTCTATATGGCTCTACAACAATTACATATCAGGATAAGGAGTATGATTTATCGGGTCCATATAAAAGAATTACTCTAGAGGAATCAGTGATGGAATTTAATCCCGATATGAATCGAGAAAAATTAAGAGATCAGCACTATCTATTGGGAGTTTGTAAGAAACTTAAGATCAAAAACAGTAAAGACATGCCAGCTGGAAAACTACTATTAGAGATCTTTGAGAAAACAGTTGAAGAGCATTTGATTGAACCCACATTTATTACAGCTTATCCAAAAGATGTTTCTCCTTTATCAAGAGCTAATGATGAGGACCCTTGGTTGGTTGATCGTTTTGAGTTCTTTATAGCAGGAAGAGAATTGGCAAATGGATTTCATGAATTAAATGACCCCGATGATCAGTCACAACGTTTTAAGGATCAGGTCAAGGAAAGAGATAGTGGAGACGATGAGGCTATGGTTTACGATGAAGATTACATAGAAGCATTAGAATATGGAATGCCGCCAACTTCAGGTCTCGGGGTGGGGATCGATAGGTTAACGATGATTTTCACTGATAAACCTTCAATAAGAGATGTTTTGTTATTCCCTCATATGAGAAATAAATAGTTTTAAAGGAGTAACCCATGCAAAATCCAATTAATAGATCTCTATTTGTTTTAGTTACATTATTACTCTTAGGGATGGTTTTCATAATCAGCCCAGCTCAGATTCCCGTGATTATATTCAAAGCAAGTTTAGTTTCATTGGCGGCAATCCTTGGCTATTGGATAGACTATTTGTTATTTCCACATATGAGGCCAGGAGTGATTGATAAAATAGAAAAGGACCCAATTATTAGGGCTTCAATTGCAATTAGAAGGGCGATTATTATTTTTGGTACCATATTGGGTATCTCCATGGCATTGTGATAAGACTGTTTGTCACTTTTCTTATTTTTTTTCTTATTATTCCTCAACTCAATGCTGAAGCACCAAGATCTAGTCTTAAATACAAAAGAGACTTAATTAGGCATTCTCGAATTGTTTGGGGCTTAAATGCTCCGATTCCTTTATTTGCATCTCAAATACACCAAGAAAGTTCATGGAATCATCTTGCGAAAAGTAAGTATGCCGAAGGCCTAAGTCAATTTACTCGAAGTACAGCTGATTGGATAGTGGATGTCTATCCAGAGTTAAAAAGAGCTAATGTATACAATCCGAAATGGTCCATGAGAGCAATGTTGCTCTATGACAATTGGTTGTATGAGAGGATTTCATCTGAAAATGAATGTGAACAATGGGCAATGGTTTTGAGTTCATATAATGGAGGTCTTACTTGGTTAAATAGAGATAAAAAACTAACAAAGTCACGTGGAGGTAACCCACAAAAATGGTGGAATAATGTTGAGAATTTTAGCCAAAGGGCAGATTGGGCCATCATTGAAAATAGAAACTATGCCAGGAAGATAATCTATGAGCATCAGTCTATATATGGTGACTGGGGAAGATATTATATTTGTGAAGAAAATCAGGAAACAAAATAAGCAATCAACTTTTATAAGAGGACGATTCCTTTATTCCTTATATTCAATTGATTCCCAGAATCAGAAGTATTAATTACAGCAAGACTAGTAGATTTTTCATTGATCAATGCAGAAATAACAACAGTTCCAACTTTCTTTGATTCATTTTGAATTTCTGAACCAATTGGAATATGACTTTGGTTCTCATCATTTATTATAAACATTCGTTGTTTAATTTTACCTCTATGTTGAACTCTTGCTATAACCTCTTGACCCGTGTAGCAACCTTTTGAAAAACTGACTGCATCTAAAATATCCAAATTGAGCATTTGAGGAATAAATTTTTGAGAGCTCTCCTTGGTAATTATTGGTATCTTTTTTTTAATATCACACTGAATCCATTCTTCGCTTGCAATAAAGTCATCAATGTTTTCAGGCACTTGATTTGCAAGTGCTAACATTCTTTCTGAATCATTCGAAAGTGATTTAAACAATTGTTGATTGCTGACAGAGTTATTTGTATAAATGCCGAATACCATTCTCTCGCTTTGCTCTACAGTGACTTTTGACCTGAGAATATAGCGCTGAAGATGGGTTTCAAGATCATCAATTAGATCAGAACTTAGAATAAGATAGTAGGCTTCATTCCAATATTGTATTAAAGAAGTTGCAATGATTCTGCCTTGCGGATTGCAGAAGGATGTCAGATGTATTTGATCATCATTTAGTTCGCCGGTGTCTTGTGTCATTTGACCTTGCAGAAACTCGGTAGCATCATCTCCACTAATTTTTAATACTGATAGATGTTCTAATGTTTTCATAAATCTTTCTAAATATTATGCTCGAATTGTAAAAAGTAACTGTTCCGTTATTCCAGATAAAGTATAATTCATCAATAAAAATCTTACCAAGATATGAGCAAAAATAATGAACCTTTATCTCCTCACTTGACTATATACAAGTGGCAGGTTACTAACACCTTATCGATAATGCATAGATTTTCTGGGTTCACCCTTTGTTTTGGCGGGGTATTTCTTTCAATATGGTTAATCTCTTTAGGTTTAGGTGATTCTGCTTATACATTATTTGTTAGATTCTCAAATCACATTATTATAAAGCTCTTCTTTCTAGCCTTAAGTTTTGCTTTCTTTTACCACTCATTGAACGGTATTCGGCATTTAATGTGGGATATAGGTAAAGGTTTTGAGACGAATGAATTGAAAGTATCTGGGGCTTTAGTT
>CACPJA010000012.1 GCA_902634075.1 uncultured Gammaproteobacteria bacterium | reverse complement strand
TCTACATATTAGTCTCAACCAATCCCAAAGAGCTGAATACATTAATTGATTAAGTGTGAGCGAAACTTTCTCGATCTGAGATCGCTCTACAGGACCAAAGTATATTCTAAACTGATGCTTACTGATCGCATCAACAGAGGATGATTTGAGCCTGAAAGAAAGATTCTCTTCGTTAACATCATCAATCACCGTTGAATTCAGATCATCTGAATTGATTAAAAACGTCCAAAAACGCGATCTTACTCCCAACCATTCGATTTCCTGGTCTTTGATATTTGATAAAGAAACCAACGATTCAACTTTCTGTGAATTTATTGCCACAAGCCTGGTGCCGTTGTAAAGGCCTCCAAACCCGTTAATATTCTCTTCAGGTAAAAGATCTTTTAGATTAAACACCAAATCAAAAGAATCATCCGAATCAACGGTCATATCAAGCAATGAGTTTTCATTAGAGATTTTGAAAACAACGGACTTAATTGAAGATGTTTGATTATCTCTGATGTTATAAGTAGCAATATAGCCCCTATCATTCTCCTCTATAGAAAGATTGTAGAGGGACTGATTAAGTTTGCCGTTTTGTTCAAAAATAATTAATTCATTTTGATTATTGACAAAATCAACTGCCATCAATGGCTTTTCGTTACAATTCCTGAAGCATACTTTCCAACCCTTAACAGTTGGGTGCTCTTTGTTAAAGTTGATATTTTGAAAAGGGCTGACTAATGGCTCTAGAGACATGCCGTATTGATAACTGGTCAAACCAATCAAAATAAAAATAGCTAAAGCAATTTTCTTCATTTATAAAAACGCTTCATCTCTAACATTGCTGATTGGATAAGGTCTTTATCGTCTTCCGATAACTGCGTTAATTTATAATTCTCATCCCTGACTTCATAATATCCACCAAATGAAGTAATGGTTCTTTCAGGAGAAATAATGGCGAAAGAATCATAGCTTCCTGCGACTATAAATTGCCAAGGCTTTTTATCAAACAGGCTATAACCGCTGCTAAAATCCAGGCTTGAATTTTTACAGCCTAAAACAGAATTCATTATTGTAGGTGATAAATCATTATGTGAAGTCAGGCGATCAATCACACTAGGTTGTTTTCCTGGCCATTTGATGAATAAGGGCACCCTCATCTGAGCCGGTGAATAATTACTTGAATGTCCATAATAACCAGTATTGTAATCATTGAGTTCATAACCATGATCAGAAGTGATTATAAGTATCGTGTTTTCATCCAAACCTCTTTCACTGAAGTTATCCAAAAAAATCCCGATCTGATTGTCAACAAATTGAACTGATGCAATGTATTTAGCAACTTCTTCTTGGTGCGATTTATCTCCAACATTGTTAAATCTTTTGGGCACCGACACGTTAATTAATTCATCAACATCATCAATCGGAGGATCGAAATGAAGAAAGGTAAAAGATGATTGTTTTTGGTTGAAATTTGAATTGAGGTGCTCAATCCACTGACGCGTCACAGATCTGTTGCTTTCTTTTTGGGAGGTTTCAAGTGATTTTAAATTAATGTCTTCAACAGATGCCAAAGCAGTCCGATCAAGAAGTCCCGGACTACCAAGACCCGAAGAACTGATAGCTTTTATCCTGTAATTATCAGATTGCAACTGCCTAATTAAAGCCGCAGGTTCAAGATTATCATGAAAAATTCGCCAGTAAGTGGTTGGTATACCATAAAAGATTGAGAACATACCCATCCTTGAGGATGTTCCTCCCGTGAAGTGGTTATTAAAACTAGAATTCTCCTTCTTGAAGGTATATAGATTAGGTGTAATTTCAGCTGAGATAATATCAGGACGAAGAGCGTCTATGACAACAAGCAATACATTTAAATTCTCGCCCTGGTCTACATCACACATGAGATCTTGTGTGGGGTAATTAAGTTCAGAGAGTGATCTACGATCTGATGTCCTTATTTGTCTTAGGTCATCAGAATCAATCAAACCCATCTTAGCTAAATCCCTTTTAGCATGAATGGGTCTATACATTGGTAAATATCGGGTAAAAGTAGTGATCGAATTTTGATAAGTAGCATCTGCCCAAATATGAGTCCCTTGAACATACAACCAAAAAAGGATAACTACAGAAGCTAAGACAAACCCATGACTTCCTCTTGATTTTTGTGCATCAATTTTTTTAAAGACCTCTAACCCTATAAATACCTCAAAGATCAGGGCGATAACTAATTGTAAGCCCATAATCCAATAGGTGGAACTCTCAAAAATAAGGAAAGTTATAAGGCTAATATGAAATTGATTTTCTGCGAAAAAATTAGTGTCTAAAATTAACAATGAATTAACTATTGCAGAAAAAATGACTGCTAAAGAAAAACAAAGAAGCCTTGAAGAAGTGATCCAAGCAATTGGTACTAATATAATCACGAGAGGAAGGTAATGGAGCGTTATAAAATGAGTTAGGGTAGCTAAAAAAACATATGAGAAGGATAGAAAAGTCTCAGGAAAAGGAAAAAACAGAGCGTATCTTATCCCGATAATTGTTGCGATCAGTCCATTTATAAAGCCAAACCAAGCCACCCATCTGATTAAGCTCGATCTATCTAGTGATTTATTTGGTTGAGTAATTGTTTTATCTCTCTAGGTCCAATGGTTCTAGTTTGTCCTAAATTATATACATATTTTTCTCTCAACTGTCCTATCTCTTGGCTAAATTTTTCCTGATTATCAATCATTCCTTCTATAACCCTAGGTAAGGAATTAATATCCTGTGGTGAAATGATTTTCCCTATCTTTGTTCTAATGCTTGATTCTAAAGGCTCTATATTTAGTCTCTCCCAATCGTCATTTCTTACTCTAGGGAGTAGATCAATAAATGCGACTGGTTTTCCAAGCCCTAATGCATATTCAATAGCTATCCCAGACCAATCAGAGATCAATAGATCTGATGTAAATAGGGAATCGTTCTCTCCCATTTCTAACACCAGCTGAAAATTTTCATGCCCTTTAAATTGATTCTTCAGTTGCTCTATAACCTTAGGAGTTCTTTTTGATGTTTCATAATGTGGTCTAACGGTTAATATATAACCCGCATCAAGAACAATTTCACACAGCTCAATGCCCACTGTATTTAAAATACTATTCTCACCCCAAGTCGGAGCAATTAAAATTTCACGACTTGGAGTTTCTTTTAAATATTGCAATTCAATCAACTCTTCTAACCTGTGATATCCATAAGCGATTAAGTTTTTAGCTGGCAATTTATAGTGATTTTCCCTCGCCCTTATTTCTTTTATCTGGTGGGGGCCTGCACATAATAAACTATCGTAATTATCAAAAGATTCTGCATTATCGACCATATGGGTGCTGGTTAGGCTGTGAAACAGGTAGACATAATGGACATTATTTATTGATCGCTTAAGCTCAAAATTATCTAAATCCATCATTGTGAGTAAACAAAGAGCTGTATCAAGATACTGAAAAAATAAAATTCTAAAGACACCAGAGCCAATAAAATATGTTGTGAGTTTATTATCTTTTAATCTCAATCCAGGATCATTGGGATCTGAAGAAACATAAGCGATCTTGTGTTCGTAATAATCCAGCATCCCCTCAATAAGGGGCCTAAAATGATGCCAATCTTGACCGCTTTCAGAATAGAAAACGAGCTCTTTATCACTGTCGTTAGCATTCTTAAAAGATCGATAACCACACAAAGCTTTTAAAAAATTGTTCAATTTAAATATTTTTCAGGATTATTCCTCAGTGTCATCCTTAGTTGTGAACAAAGATTTTAACTTATACCAGTAAGACTTTATAACCAAGCCGAGAGTGGCGAACATTCCAACTATTGCAGAGATAAGCATTCCGCCTGTACTTGGATCAAGGTAGGCATAGGCCGAAGATCCATAAACCATGGAAAAAAAACAAATTAATATCTTGTATTCTCTTTTCATCTTGCTGCTCGATCAATACTTGAGGTTATTATAAGAAATATATTGGCTTATCCCAACTCTAGCTTTCTCGTCTTTGGATTTCTGGATATATAATCTCTTTCGCTCGCTGTAAATGGGTGTAATCATCTATCTCAGCCCACACTAAATCAGGTATCAATAAACAGTCGATATTTTCTTTTTTAGCACAGCTAACTAGGGCGTCAGTTTCGTAGTCAATCAATAATGATTTTTTAAACTCGCGTGCTGAAAAATCTATCATAGCCGTAAATAAAGATTGGCTGATCTTTGAAATACCGACCAACTCACCTGCTGGCTCATCTCCAAGTAAGGCTCGATCTTTTGACATAAAAACCAATTTCTTTTCAATAGTTTCAACAAAGACCTCATCTCCAGACCCTGTAAACCCTGATAATAAAACACAATTCTCTTCAGAATAATTAACGATCTCTTCTAGCGCTCTATTTTCATAAATAATATCGGACTCCAAAAGTAGAAAAGGCGGGTTAATTAATTCGCTCATTTGAGCTAATGAATACATCGAACCAGAGATTTTATAGGATTTATTTCTGACGGTCTTAAGATGATCAGGGAATCGTTCAACCAGTTGATCAAAATATTGTGACTGGAAACCAGTGACTATCCAAATTGTCTCAACACCAATATTTATAAGTTTTTCCACTGATTCTTCGATGATGCTTAAATTGCCTAGCTTAAGACAACCTTTAGGCTTATTGTCTGCATGTGTCCCCAGTCGCAAACCTTGGCCTGCAGCCAGAATTACTGCTTCTTTAGTCATTCAAATTATCAAAGTATTTGATAAACAAGTCGCATAATCTTGTTACATCTGAAGTTGAAATTTCACCCATTGTAGAAATCCTAAAGATTCTGTCGCTTAAGTCGCCCTGCCCTTGATAGATAATAAAACCATTTTTCTTCATAAATCGATGAAGATCATCATAGCTGTGATCTTTAGGCAATAAATAAGAATGTAAAACACAGGAAAAATCTTCGGCTTTTATCAAAGGCTCTATTCCTAATTTGGATAATGTCCTCATTATTCGGCTTGCTTTTTCAGAATACTCTGCGTTTCTAGAATCCCATCCTCCCTGGTGAAAAAATTCATCTAGTGCCACATCAAACGCATGTAAAACATGGGTTGCTTGAGTGAAAGGAGAAAACCCTTGATCTTGCTGAAGCTTATAATATGAATAAAGATCAAAATAAACGCTACCCGCTTGATCTGGCTCATCATTCCACAAATCTTGATGTGCAATAACAAATGAGGCACCAGGTGCACCATGAAGGCATTTGTTAGCACTGGCAGCAACGGCAGCTAGATTTATCGCGTTTGCTTGAATGTCCTCAGCGCCAAAGCTACTCACAGCATCTAAAAAAAGCTTAACATCATAGTCCTTACATAGTTGGCCTATAGAATTTAAAGAATTTAAACGGCCTGTTGTTGTCTCATGATGGACTAAAGTCATATTGCTTATTTCACGATCAGACTTTAATTGGTCCTCTAGTCTCGCAAGATCAATCTCATGATCTAGATCAAACTCTATCACCTCGTAGGGTTTTTTATAGATATTTAGAATTTTCTCCATGCGCTGTCCATACACCCCATTGCTAATGGCTAAAGTTTTTCCTTGATTAATAAATGAAGAAATCATGGCTTCAACGGCTCCGGTTCCTGAGCAACTTAAAAGCACAGCTTTAAATTTATCAAGAGAAGGATAGATCTTAGTTAATCGTTCATTAATCGATTGCACGAGTTCACCAAATTCAATTTCTCTGTGGCAAACATCTTCATGCATCATTGCTTGTTTAACTGCTTGACTTAAATTAACAGGTCCCGGGTTAAGTAAAATATTATTTCTTGCATTACCCATTAGTGATAATCCTCTATATTAGTCCTGAATCTATCTGCAACCTCATAAGGCTTTATATTCGGCCGAGGAAGGTTATTTTTTACCCCATTTGTAATAGGAAAATGAATGAAAGTTGTGCCTTCATTTTGTTTATTAAATATTTCTTCGAGTTGTTGCAGTGAATTGGTAGAGATTGCTCTTGTGTAACTGGAGGCTAGCGCAATACTTTTGAAATCAACAAATTGAGAAACTGTTTTCTGTGAGCCTGTAGACTCATAAGTGCCATTATCTAAAACAAGATGTAACAGATTTCTTGGAGCTTCATAGCCAACAGAAGTTAATGCCCCTAGTCTCATCAATAAAGCCCCGTCGCCGTCGATCACAATCACCCGATATTTAGGTTTTGATAAAGCTAAGCCTAAACCAATATCTATTGCACAACCCATTGAGCCAACCATATAAAAATTATTAGGCTGGTCTTTCAAGCTATACAGCTCTCTTCCTGTGTACCCTGTGGTAGCAATTAATAAGTCCTTATCAGAAGTGTGTTCGAGTATCGATAACAGA
Organism: uncultured Gammaproteobacteria bacterium; assembly: GCA_902634075.1. GTDB lineage: Bacteria > Pseudomonadota > Gammaproteobacteria > Steroidobacterales > UBA11654 > CACPJA01. The sequence continues at coordinate 27,200 of CACPJA010000012.1, read as the reverse complement.
ACCTCTTCTCGAGTTACTTCATCGGATTGATAAATATTATCCTGAATAATTTGGTCCTTTCTATGATTTTCAGTTTCTCCACTATGCAATTCATAAGGCTCCACAGCACCTTGCTTCATTACCATCACAAAAGAGCATTTATCTTGATGTATTGTGGCAGATGCTTTTTCCAGTTTGAGATCTAATTCCTTGCTGGATTCAGGAAACCAATCCCATTCCAGCCCCATAAGTTCTATTAGATCTGTTGTTATTTTACCCATTAGTTGATGTTGTGGTTCGTCTGCTGGAGCATTAGGATCGCCTCTAAGGGTTACTATTATTAAAACTGGTATCTTGAACGTCTGTAGCAAGGAAGTAATTGGGTTTACTGTATTACCCAGTCCAGAGTTCTGAAGCATAACCACTGGACTTCGTCCGCCTAAATAAGACCCTGCAGCTATTCCTATTGCATCTCCTTCACTTGCTGCAGGTATATAACTTATGTCATCTGAATCAATAATATAATTAATAAATGATTTCAAATAAGAGCAAGGAACACCGCTGTATATATTAAATCCCTTCTCCTTTGACTTGAGGATAAAATCTTCTGCTGTAATCATAGGAAATTAGATGCCTCCACAACATCATCCAAGCTATCTATATCTAACCAATGCCCTGTGGTGTAGATGACCCTAACCTTGATACCTAAATCCGTTAAATGTTGAAACAGATGATGAAATTTCAACTTATTAAAATCGTCTCTAGATTCTAGGCCTGCAAGAATCTTACTAAGTTCAGGAATAATTTCTTTTGAAAATCTAGCAACTCCCATCCACTCCCCATGAATTTCATCCTCTCTTAAATCTTCGCCACATTGATCAAGAAAAATTTCATGGCTATATGAATCTCTTGAATGAGGTTCGTTGCACCTAACATAGTCTGCTGCTCTATTCTTATTTGCTGAATTTTGCCATTGTGTATCAACACTAATGACTATGTCATCATTGAATTCGTCAAAGAGTTTTAATAGATAAGGTTTAAATAAAACATCACCGAAGGAAACAAAAAAATCTTCATCCTTATTCTTGAGAGCTAGATTAAAGGAGACCAACTCACTGCTTGTTGAAAAGTTATCGTTATCAACGTAATCGAGTTGAGGTAAATCAACACTTTCTTTTTTGTAACCCCTGACCACTGTAATGTCTTTAATACCGTGTTGATTATAGACATCTGTAATATGCTCAAGAATACTTTTGTCCTTAATTTTAACCATCGATTTTGGTTTTGTTTCAGTTAATGTTGACATCGCCGAACCTCTGGATGCAGCCAAAATAATTGCCTTTTGAGTTAGATCTGATTTTGGAAGATACATCTCCTCTGCTTCAAGTAATTCAGAAACTCCCTGAAGTCTAAAGACTTCATTTACAGATGCTATTTGATCTTCGAGTTTAGTGATGGAAGAATCTTTATAAATCGCCTTAGCAGTTTCTTGCATAGATGCAATTGATGATCGAATCATATGGTTCGCCCATATTGCAATTGAAAACCCAGCCTCTGAAAAGATTTTTGTCGGCGTACTGTAATACTTTGTTGGAACAATAATCACAGGTGATCGATTAGCCCATTCTTTCTTGAAAGCTAATATTTCAATTGGTTCCGTCAATGCACTATGAATTAAAATGCCATCAGATCCGGCTTGATGGTATGCTTCTGCGCGTTTTAAAGCTTCCGTAAGTCCCCAGCCAGCTATAAACGCTTCGACTCTAGTAATAATGGAGAAGTCATCATCAGTTTGAGCATCTTTTCCAGCTTTAATGCGACTGCAAAACTCATCAATATCTGCTAATTCTTGTTTATTACCATCAATAAAGCTGTTGGTTTTTGGGTAAACTTTATCCTCAATACAAACCGCAGCAACATCTCTTTGTTCGAGTTTATTAACTAAGCGTCTAACGTTATTAAAATTTCCATACCCAGTATCGCCGTCCAACATGATTGGTATGCTCGTGGCATCTGCCATGAATTCCAAAGTCTCGAGGACTTGAGTCCAACTGGCTTCATTATTGTCTCTAACGCCATATTGGGCAGAGATCGCTAACCCTCCAGCCCAGAGACCCTTGAAACCAGTCTCTTCTGCTATTTTTGCACTAATACCATTATGAGCTTCAATTAAAAACTCAAGGTTCGGGCTGTTTAATAAATCCCTGAATTTTTGAGTTTTTTTCTGCTCAGGCATTAAATTCAAAGAATATCTTTTAGTTTCTCCGCAATAGCTGCCACATCCTCTGCGTTAGCATTACTGTATTCGGGGTAAGTGTGAAAGCGCTCAAAGACCTTAACAGTTGCATCAATACCGATTTGTTCTGATTGAAGAGCAATCCCATGTCCTGGATCTTTTGGTGCCGATGGATCCATGAGAAATGCTTGACCGGATTTATTGATAATGGTGTCAGAAAAGGGTTGAACCCTTGTTTGAATTGCCCATTCAACTTCATTCAAATCATAAGGATTTACATCAGGACCGACAACCACAACAACTTTAGCTGTCCTTCCCCATCGTCCACTAGCACCCCAGACTGCGTGGAGTACAAATTTTCCAAATTCCGGGTGTGGTTTTTGTGCTCCATCAACAGAGAGTTGAACAAAATAACTGAGATTAGGTGTCACCACAACGTCTTCAACTTCTGGTATTTTTGACTGCAAATCACTAAGTAATTCACCTTCGATAGGTAAACAAGCCATGTAATTGTGATCAAAAGGTGGCTCCATCTCCATTGTTGAATACCAAAGAGGATCGTTTCTATGTGTAATACAATCCACTTCAATTAATGGAAACAATTGTGCGTCATCATAATAGCCAATGGGATTGGAATGAGGCCCAATAGTTACATCTCTTTTGGGTAAGAATTGACCTTCGATGACCCACTCAGAATTGGCAGGCACTTGAATATCCACTGTTTCGCAGTCGACAACTTCAATCGCCTCACCTCTTAATCCTCCTGCAAAATCCATCTCATCTAGACCGAAAGGGATACTTGTAGCCCCTGCTATTTGAATCACAGGATCAACCATACATGCTATGGCAATTTCCAAGGGTTTACCCATTTCCTGAGCCTTTGCCCAGTGCAAGCCAATGTGGTTCCCAGGCGGGTTCCAGAAAGCAAAAATTGAAAGGCATGATTTTTGTTCCTCTTCTGAGTAAACTTCACCATGAGGGTGTGAGGCATTCCATAATTGGGTTAATCGATAACACCCAGTGTTAGGGATGCCGGTTTCTGGATCTTTTGTAATGACAACTGCATTTGTTATATAGGCTGGGCCTTCTTTCCCGAACCAAACATGAGGCAACTGCTTTCCTATGTCGATATCCTTCTTCTCTATCTTATTCTCCTTACAGGAAGCTTTAGAGGCATCAATCAATTTTGGTTTTAGCCATTTTGATTGATCGGTCAGGATCTCAGCATGTTTTAGTTTAGCTTTCAAAGGATCGTCCTCGCCTAAAATCATAGCTGTTCTTTGTCTAGTCCCGTAGGGATTAAATAAGACAGGTATATCTTTGGTGTTATAACCTGAAAGATTATTCAACATTAAAGCCGGACCATCTTGATTATGTAAATGACGCATTAAGGGCTGCAGTTCTGTGGTCTCCCTAGCCACATTAAGTTCTATATCTACGTCTAACAGTAAATCTTTTTCTCTGAGGTATTTCATGTATCCTCTCATATCGTTAAAAGCCACTTCTTTGCCTCCTTTAATCAAATTTTGATTGTTTCGATCTATTATTGTGCCTTTAAGCCAATTCAAATTAAATCAAAGATTTTATTTAGTTTAATCGATACAATAACTAGCAATTAACAACTGCAGAAAATATATGAAAGGCAAAGTTGCAATAGTTACAGGATCGGCCACTGGTGTGGGAGCAGCTACTGCTGTTTTACTTGCAAAAAAAGGTTGTAATGTTGTCATTAACTACACTCGCTCAGAAGAAGAAGCAATTTCCACAAGCAAATTAGTTGAGGAGCAGAATGTTGAATGCATTGTGGTAAAAGCTAACGTAGCTATCGATGAAGAATGCAAAGCGATGGTACAAGCGGCCATAGACAAATGGGGTCGAATTGATTACTTAGTCAATAATGCTGGCAAAACTAAATTCAATCCTTTTCAAAATCTTGAGGGATTGTCTTCTGAGGATTTTTTAGACATCTATTCAGTTAATGTCGTAGGCCCCTATCAGATGATAAAGGCAGTGGTTCCTTATATGAAAAAACAGGGTTCAGGAGCTATTGTTAATGATTCCTCATTAGCTGGTGTAAATGCAATGGGTTCCTCAATTGCCTACGCTACCTCCAAAGCTGCCTTAAACATGATGACCAAGTGTTTGGCGCATGTTTTAGGACCTGAGATCACAATCAATGCTGTTGCTCCAGGTCCAATACAAACCAGATGGCTTAAGGGAGGGATGGGAGATGAAGCCTATGCTGCTCTTATACAACAAGCTGAAGATGAACTACCTTTAAAGCAAGTTGCAACGGCTGAAGATGTCGCTGAAACCCTGGTTTGGTTTTTGGAGGGCGCTAAACTTATTACCGGAGAAATTCTAATTGTTGACAGCGGTGCTCATTTAGGAAAACTCCCAGACTATTCCACCTCAGATGACTAAGATCTTATAGTCCAAGAGTCGTCTTTCATGACAAGCTCCTGTTTGAAACCGAAAGAAATAGAATTATCGATAATACGAAAAAAATTAGGTTTGTAGACATACAAACCAATATTAGTGAATTGTTCAGCTATTTTCTTTTCCTGTTCGTCTTTAGGGTTTTGAAGCAATTCATCCAAAAAAACGTACTTCTTGATGTAGTCAGCTAAAATCTTATCTCTATCAGATGATCCCACCTCAGAAATCTGACCAGTGCCTTGAAGACCTTGAATGGATTGCCAATCTTCAACGTCTTTATAAACGGTAATTGCTACATTCTCATCAGTTTGAATATTACCTATGTGCTGAGTCTTATCAGAGGATAAAAAGTAAAGGTTCATGTCGGTGTCAGAAATATAAAAAACTGTAGCTGCCCATACAGATTCATTATTTTTGCTAGCGATGCTAACAGTGTTGTGATTATTTAAAAACTCTTGAACGCGAAGAATGATATCCTGCAAAGACTCAGAGTTCATGCGAGGTTAGACACCCTTCCATCTTTTGACAACATCGTTGTCAACACCAGCTAAATCTAAAACACGGCCCACAGTATGGTTGATAATATCGTCAATACTCTCAGGGTTATTATAAAAAGCTGGATTTGGAGGAACAATGTGAGCCCCCATTAAAGACGCCTTATAAAAGAGTTCTGTATGACCAAGATGCAGAGGTGTTTCTCTAGGGATGATAATAAGCTGTCTTTTTTCTTTTAGAATCACGTCAGCTGCTCTGACAATTAAATTGGCTGCGTAAGAATTAACGACTGCTGAAAGTGTTTTCATCGAACATGGAGCAATGATCATTCCTGTTGTCTCAAAAGATCCGCTAGCAATACTTGCCCCAAGATTACGATCACTATGAACAACATCTGCCATTTGCTCGATGTCTTTGATATCAAAACCAGTTTCCAAAGAAATATTTAGCTTGCCTCCATTGGTAACAACCAAATGAGTTTCAATGTCTTTAGCATCCTTCAACATTTCAAGAAGGCGAATACCATATATGACACCACTGGCGCCAGAAATTCCTATAATAAGTCTATTCATGAGATGCATTATATCAATTTAATGTGCTTTCGATTAATCTAAGAGTAAATATTTACATAATATAAATAAGCAGTTTGGAAGAATGATAGAAATTAAAAAAGCATACATCGACACTGAATCTGGTCAAATCCACTATCGCTATCTCAGCGGCAATGGAACACCTTTACTATTTTTTCATCGAACTCCAGCGAGTTCTATAATGTTTGAAAAAATGATGTTAGAAATGAAGGAAGAAAGACCTATGTATGCCTTTGATACACCAGGGTTTGGAGAGTCGTTCAATCCGGAAGGAATGCCCAGTTTGATTGATTATCGAGATTGGCTGTGTGAAGCCATTGATGCAATTGGAATAGAACAATGCCATATCTACGCTCATCACACTGGCACCCACATTGCTTCTGAGATAGCCCTAGAAAGACCAGAAGAGGTCGTTTCACTCTCTCTGAATGGAGCGGCATATCTAACGGGTCAAGAAAGACAAGTTTTTAAAGATAATTTTACGCCAGCTTTAGAACCGGATGAAGACGGTAACTATTTATTGGACACCTTTAACCTGATCAAAACCTTGTTTCCTAAATTTGATCCTGAATTGGTTGATTTAGAGTTAAGAGGTGCACTGCGATCAAAACAGGGGAGAAATCAGGCTTTTACGGCTATTTGGGAACAAGATTTTATTGAAGTCTTGAAAAAAATTACTTCTCCAGTATTTGTAATGTCCGCAGAAGATGATTTCTTTATTGAACAGGTGGCATTAATCGCTGAAGCACACCCTGAAATCAATACCGCGGTATTAGCTCAATCAAGAATAGTCTCGCCAGAATTAAGAACCAAAGAAATTGTTGGCTTAATTAGGCCTTTCATGAATCATTCGGAAAAGAATTAAGGTTTAACAACTACTTCAATCTTTTTTGAAGCGACAGGCGGTTGATGTGGAACGTGATTTCCATCTCCTAAGAGCAATTGGAGCGAGTGTTTTCCGGGACCAAGAGTTAATACGGTTCGATCCTGACCCTTTCCGAAATGAACATAGTTCTCGCTAGCTGGGATAGGCAATGATAAAGCAGGTAATTCAGCATCAATTATTAAATGATGATGTCCTGTATTATTCTCATAAGTGCCAGCGGGGGCAAGTGTCATACCCTCAATACCAAAGATTACTTCAAAAGTTTTGTCAACTATCTCCCCGTTTTTAGGCTGAATTATGAATACTTTTGTGCTTGTTTCTGCTGCTAGGCTTAGCCCATTGCAGCAGAGTAGAAAGAACATAATAAAAATAACTCTATATCCTCTCATGTCTTCTCCATACCCAGAATATGATCCCATTCCTCTCTTGTGATTGGAAGCACCGAGAGCCGGTTTCCTTTTTGCAGCAATTTCATGCTCTCGAGAAATTTTTCACCTCGAAGTTCTGTCAATGTAATCTTTCTTTTTAAATGTCGGTTATATTTAACATCTAACATTAACCACCTAGGGTTATCAGGGTCGCTTTTGGGGTCAAAATATTTTTCAGTCTTATCAAATGCTGTGTGATCAGGATAAGCGGTGCTTGCGATCTCCATTAGGCCTACTATTCCTGGTTCTTTACAATTTGAATGGTAAAAAAAAGCTTTATCGCCCACTTTCATTTCATCTCTGAAGAAATTTCTAACCTGATAGTTTCTAATTCCATCCCAGTGGTCCGTCTGAAAATCTCTTAAATCATCAATACTGTAAGTATCTGGTTCTGATTTCATTAACCAATATTGCATCTCAATCCTTAATAGGGTTTATCGTCCTCATCATACCAAAAATGTCTCCATTCGATATGAGGATCTAGATTCTCACAAAGTCCATTTGAGAATTTATTCAGCCAATCGTCAGCTGCTACATTATCGTATCTAATAGCAATGTCGACTAATTCACACCTCATCTTATAATCCAAAATATTAGGATCCTCAGCGATACCTAAGAATAGTGACTGTCTTGTAATAGAGTTAGATGACATCACAATGCCTTGATCGCTTTCACTGTCGAGTATTATATATTTTGGACTTTCCAATGAACTCTCATCCCAATATCTCCATCTCAATTGATCACCGCTCCGACCCTTCCCTGGATCTCCGTTATAAGCAAATTCTGCCCAATAACTCATCATGGTCCTAGAAAGCACTTTAACTTCATTCATATTTTTTTTACTAAGAATGTATCTGGTAAGAGCGTCCTCCTCAAAATTACCCATAACAAAAGGAATCTCAAAAGCATGAGAGGCGCCCAAAAGATCAGAGAGGTCTTCTCCGTATTTTCTAGGTTCGTCATCCCAATCAAACCTGTAAGCAAAAACATTATCTCTACCTAAGGAACTAAGTTCTCTTACTGGATTATCAACCGCTAAGAATTTCCAAGTGTCTGAACGATGTGACGAGATTGCATTCCACAACTGCAAGTCCCTAATTCTTGGTAAGCCAAAAAAATACCGAACCAAACGTTTATTGGTAACTAAAAAGAGCTTGATCTCATCTCGATTGGTCCCAAAAATTGTTGGAATATCTGAAGATGCTCCATTTTTCAGCGCATTGAGTATCCCTTCTTTATCTAGAACCACTCCGTCTGGAAAGGGCCTTAACATTTCATTGGTATTGACTCTGGAGGCTTCAAAGGACTCGTATATTTCTTCTGAACTAGCCCCTCTTAGCAATGCAGTAATTTCCTCATCGCTCATTGAATTCTGAAGTGACACAGCATCTTCACGATCACGAGCTAATTGTTTTAAAATTAATAATCTATTCATTAATTCCCTTGATGTGTAGTTCTTCCAAGGTATATTTTCTTCAAGAAAGGATTCTGAATGATTAATATCACCTGGCTTAATCCCTCCGCTTTGAATAATAGCTTTATGGAACATGCCCTTTGCTAGAGGTGATGATAATAATGCCGCAACATTATAACCGCCTGCTGATTCGCCAAAAATTGTCACGTTATTAGGGTCGCCACCAAATCCAGATATATTAGAGCGAACCCACTCTAGGGCTTGGATGGTATCAATATTTCCATAATTCCCAGAAGCATTTACAGCATTGCTAGATGTTCTTCCAATACTTGGATGACGAAACCATCCAAAGGGACCAAGTCTATAATTAATGGTGACCACAATAACTTGATGCTCTGAAGCCAGTGCCGATGGATTGTAAAAATCTGCATTCCCAGAAACATTGCTTCCACCATGGATCCATAGCATCACAGGCATAGGTGCCGAAGTTTTTAAATTCTCAGGATTCATTTTTGGTGCCCAAATATTTAAATAAAGACAATCTTCAGAACCAACCATATCACCCCATTTTCTGCGTTTTGAAGTATTGATTAAAGAACCTCGCTGAATACAACTTGGTCCAAAATTAAGCGTCTCTTTAACCCCATCCCATGCAGCGGGTGTGTTTGCTTTTTTCCAACGGAAATTAGAATCCGGTATAGACCCGTATTGTAAACCGAGCCACTGGTGAGTGTCTCCATTATCTCCCCCAATAACCTGACCGTTTGTCGTATCTCTAAGGGAGCTTTGGTCTGGTGTTAAGTCAGTTTTAGGTAAACTGCATGAGACCAGAGAGACAATAATAAAAAAAGAGCCTATTATTTTAAAATTCATTTGCTAATTCATCTATTGGGACGAATCTATTTTATATTCGATTTAGATCAAAATCAGTAATTCTTTAGCAGATTATCCATCTGAGTAGTAGAATACGCTTAATGAAAATGAGACTACATAAAAAGTTTATCTTTATTGCTTGTGTTCTAGCTTTAATCGAAGTTAAACCCTTGCAAGCATCTCCTTGGGTGATGCCTGATAATTTACTAATCAGACATGACATCCAAATCTTAGTGGATTCAGGAGCTCTAAATATACCCATCTCAACTTGGCCAATAGCTTGGGGTGATATTGCCTACAATCTAACAAAGAATGAATCTGAAATGAGCCTGATTGAAATAGCATCATTTCAACGTATAAAAGAAGCTCTAATTGACGCAGAGATGGGAGGCTTATCAGGCCAAACTGATATTAAAGTGACCAAGAACCCTAATCCATTTACTTGGTTCAATGACACCGTGACCTATACAAAATCGGCAGGCGCTCAATCAACTTTCTTATCGAAGAATTTAGCAATTAATCTTAAAGTTGAAAAGATACCAGGGGATACCTTATTCAATGAATCCTACCTATCCATTGCTCGAGGTAATTATTCAATCGATGTTGGCTCTAAAAAACGTTGGTGGGGACCTGGATGGGGTAACAGTTTAGTGCTATCAACTAACGCCAATGCTATTAAAGGCTTAGCTATTGAAAGAACTTTTTCTGACCCTTTTGAATCAAGATTTCTCAAATGGATTGGTCCATGGGATTTCTCAATTATGACAGGGGAACTGAATCATTCTAGAACTGTTCCTGACCCACGTTTTTTCGGTATGCGTTTTGATTTTAGACCAATTCCTACCCTAGAATTAGGTCTGTCTAGAACGTCAATTTTTTGTGGGGAAACTCAATCTTGTGGATTTACTGACATGCTTCTAGATAAAGATGATTCAGGGTACAACTCTGTCAGTTTTGATTTTAGATCCTCTCATCTAATTAATGAAACTCCCTTGGCTTTTTATGGGCAAGTCATGGGTGAACCTTTCAAAGATTCGATGGGTCTATTTGGTTTTGAGACTTGGGGTTTAATTGATTCATTTACAGGATTAGAAAGTTACAGAGTTTTTATCGAAGCATCATCAACCTCCTGTGAATTCTATAAGAATAATAGCAGTAAATACGGTTGCGCTTACCGAAACGATGTCTATGTTGATGGTTACCAATATGACAATTCTAATATAGGCCACTCAAGCGATGGAGATTCAATCACATTGAGTTTAGGAGGAATTCTGGTAGCCAATAATTCTCAATTAATAAAGTCTAAAATTACCATGGGTCAACTCAATAGAGGCTCTGTTAGTTCATACCAGCTCAAAGAAAACCGCACTAATTTCTTTAATTTTATGTTGGGGTATAACTTTGATCTTTATTGGTTTGATATCCCACTGGGAAGTTTCGATCTAGGCCTTGGATACGATATCTTCAAGGATAAAGTAAACAACTCTTCTGAGAACGAACCAAGGGTTTACTTAGCTTGGAGTAACAGTACGGATTTTTCACAAGAAAAGGCTAGGGATTTCTCAGAGTATCTTGAGTTAATTGAGGTGAGTGAAGAGGATAAACTCTTAGCCAGTGAAGATAATAAGAAAGTTAAAAAAGACTCTTTTACGGATTTCGGAAATTTAGATCTTTTTGAAATTATTGATGTATTGGATCAGGTCTCTATTCAGAGAGGTGATACAAGCATTTTAGCTAAAGTCTCGACCAGCATTCAATCGGCTGACAACATTATCAGTGAAATTGATTCACTTTCAAAAGACGGTAAAACCTTATCAGACTATTTAGGGCTAATCGATTCCACGATCTCACAAAGAAATTAATTCAATCCGAGTTTTTCCAAATACCTGTCCCTAAGGCGTTTTGATCGTGTCATTAGACTCATGTTTTCTCCATCAATTAAGACTTTAGTGGTGAAACTTGAGACTTCCAATGGGTCGTTATCCCATATAACAATATCAGCGTCTTTACCTGCTTCTATAGAACCAATCTGATCAGCAATACCAAAAGTTTCAGCAACATGTATCGTTAAAGCTTTAATGGCAGCCTCTTTTGATAACCCATATGTCACTGCATTGCCGGCACCTTGTCGACTAAGATAGGAATTATGATCACTTTGTGAAGAAATCAGAACCTTGACACCTGAATTCTCCAGGATAGCTGCGTTATCCAATCTTGCAGCAATGGAATCAAAAGAGCTGGGTATATTATCCATAGGATCGATAATTACAGGGATTGATTCTTCAGCAATTGTATCAGCAATCCTCCAAGCTTCTTTGGCTCCTGCAAAGATAATCCTAATCTCATATTGATTAGCAATCTCTATCATTCTTAAAAGATCGCTAGCTCTGTTTGCACGAACAACAAGGGGTATGTCTTGTTTTAAAAGTCTTTGAATAGCGTCTAAATCTCTAATCGAATAATCTCCAAAATCGAAATCATCCCCTCTCATAATTGAAGAGCGTTTCATTGCAAAACGTCGAGCTACTTCAAAAGAATCCTCTAGCGACATTATTGTTGATGCACGAGAATCTTTATTTCCTCCGAGATTCATAACTAAAGCTATATCTTCAATCATCGATTCCGTCATTAGGGCACCGTTAATCTTAAACGCTGAAGCCATTCCAGAGAAAATCCCAGAAGCTGATGACGGGGTTATAATCGCAGAAGTAATCCCGCCTGCTCGATTATAAGGAATCAAAGAAGAAGCAGGGTTAAAGGCCTTGGCAATACTAAAACCTGCAGAGTAATGATCTGTGGAGTCATCCCTAGTTTCTGCTTCCAATTCAATCTCTTGAAGACCTAGTGTGGTATGAGGCGCAATAAGACCAGGGGTTATAAATTTACCCGTCGCATCTATCTCAGAACCATCATTGACTATAAGGTTCTTGCCTATATCCTTTATGATTCCATCTTCAATAAGAAGATCCGTGTTTTCGAGTGTCCCTTGGTCAGAAGCAGTTATTATTGTTGCGTTTTTTATCAAAATTACTGAATGATTATCAGCAAGTAGATTTGAAGATAAAAAGATAAGAGAAAGAAAACTAATCAATTTTAGATGACTCATAATCGATCTCCCTCTGGATCTATGATACCCAGGTCAAAATCTGTTCTCTCAAATTCCTCTACGTTTTCATTCTCATACTTTATATGACCATCAATAAAGACCTTTTCAACCGTTGAGTAAACACTAAATGGATCACCATTCCAAATGACTACATCGGCCATTTTCCCTGCTTCAAGGCTTCCTACCCGATCCTCGATACCAAGTCCTTTTGCGGCATTTAAAGTAATCCATTGAATAGCTCTAGCTTTATCAATATCCAAACCTGATCTTTTTCCTGCGGCTAAGGCCTTAGATGCCTCTTGGTTTAAATGTTGAATCCCAATAGCTGAGTCTGAATGAACAATGGCACAACCAGTTCCATTGCCAGCTTGATCAACTATAGCCACATTCTCCCAGACCATGTCATATGCCTCATGTTTGAAACCCCACCAATCCGCCCACATAGCCGAACAAACGCCTTGTTCAGCAAGAATATCTGCAACTTTGTAAGCCTCAATCGCATGGTGAAAGGTGGTCACCTTGTAGCCAAATTCTTTCGCTATGTCGAGCATGATGGCCATTTCTTCACCTCTATAGCAGTGATTTTGAATTAGAATTTCGCCCTTTAACACACCTACCAAAGTCTCTAATTCTAAGTCTCTAGAGGGTGCGTATTCTAGCTCTTTGGCTTCTGCTGATTTCGATTCATATTCCTCTAATCGTTTTTGATATGCTTTGGCTTTAATCCAAGACTTTCGATAACCTGCAACATTACCCATTCGAGTTGAGGGTTCTGTGTTTCGGTTGCCGTAAACTCGTTTTGGGTTTTCGCCACAAGCCATTTTCAGACTATGGGGCGCGTTTGGAAATTTCATCCCTTGAACAGTGACACTTCTTATATTCTTTAATGTTACCCCTCTCCCACCAATAAGATTGGCTGAACCTGGGAGAACATGAAAGGTGGTTATACCTCCTTTGAGGGCAAGAGTGTATTGAGGGTCCTGAGTCCAAACAGAATGCTCGGCCCAAACATCTGGAGTCGTTGGGCTAGTTGCCTCATTGCCGTCTGAATTAGATCTTAAGCTAGGAGCGGGATAAACACCCATATGCGAATGTATGTCAATAATACCAGGAGTAATCCACTTTCCTTCGGCATCTATAACTGTTGCACCAGTTTCATCAATACCGCTTCCAACAGAGACAATCCGGTTGTTCTCTATTAAAACTGATGATTTTTCTAACAACTCTCCAGTTCCAGTAAGTAAGGTTCCATTTTTAATTAAAATTTTTGGACTTGGATCAGGCTTATAGGTTGATTGGAATGCACCATTCATCATCTCTGCCTCAGAAGAAGCCTCTAGAGTTGAAGAAATAACCGTTAAATTGATTATAAAAATTAAACTGAACATACAATGAATGAATCTTCGCATTTTCTTTATACCTCTCTTTTGAAATTCTTGAGTACATAGATGAATATAAAACATCTAAAAAGTCAAACCTTGATATAAATAAATACTCTCTCGAATTGATGGGGTACAAGTTATAGAATAATGATATGAGATTTCTTAGAAAAATAGTCCTAACCTTCTCGCTTATTGTGTTTACAAATCAAGTCTGGTCTGAAGACTTTAATGTTGATGCGGATCAAATTATCAACGCCGATAAAAACAGCGATCAGTGGTTAAGCCATGGCAGAACCTATAATGAGCAACGTCACAGCACCCTAGACCAAATTAATTCAGAAAATATTAACAATCTTGGGATTGAATGGTTCCACGATCTGGACAGCAGCCGTGGACACGAGGCTACGCCCTTGGTTATAGATGGAGTCATGTTCAGTACAGGGGCTTGGAGTGTTGTCTATGCCAACGACGCTGTAACGGGAGAATTAAAATGGAAATATGATCCAGAGGTTCCAAGAGAAAAGGCTTATTACTTATGTTGTGATGCCGTTAACCGAGGTGTAGCAGCATGGGAAGGTAAGCTTTACCTAGGAACTCTAGACGGAAGACTGATTGCTTTGGATGCTAAAAATGGAGCCGTGATATGGGAGACAATGACGGTGGATAATTTTAAAGCCTACAGCATCACTGGAGCACCTAGAATCATTAAAGACAAAGTCATTATAGGCAATGGAGGAGCCGATTTTGGTGTTCGCGGTTATGTCAGCGCTTACGATGTTAATAGCGGTGAAATGATCTGGAGATTCTTTACCGTTCCAGGAAATCCAGAAGACGGATTTGAAAACGATGCCATGAAAATGGCAGCCGAAACTTGGAAAGGCTCTGAATGGTGGAAAGCTGGTGGCGGAGGAACAGTATGGGATTCAATGGCATATGATCCAGATCTCGATCTGCTCTATATAGGAACAGGCAATGGATCTCCTTGGAACTATAAGACCAGAAGCCCTGGGGGGGGAGATAATTTATTTGTTTCATCCATTGTTGCTTTAAAACCCGATACCGGCGAATACGTATGGCATTATCAGACAACACCAGGAGATAATTGGGACTACACAGCAACACAGCATATTATCCTAGCTGATATTACCATTGATGGAAATCTTAGAAAGGTACTCATGCAGGCTCCAAAAAATGGTTTCTTCTATGTCATTGACAGAACCAATGGTGATTTTTTATCTGCAGAAAACTATGTAAAAGTAACTTGGGCCAGCAAAGTCGATCCAGAAACAGGAAGACCAGAAAAAATCGATCTGGGCGATTATGAAACAAGTTTAAAACTTGTTTTTCCAGGTGCATTGGGGGGTCATAACTGGATGCCGATGTCTTATAATCCAGAAACGGGATTGGTCTACATTCCTGCCCAAGAACTCTATATGCCGTTTGCAAAAGACAATAACTATGAATACGATGAAGGCGGTTGGAACACCGCGGGTGATATAACGGTATTGGCACCACCAAAAAATCTACTTCAGCTCTCCTTGTTGGCTAGAAGCGTTAGAGGTCGGCTCAGCGCATGGGATCCCGTTCAACAAAAAGAGGTTTGGAAGCAATACTTAACCCTACCCTGGAACGGCGGTGTTTTATCAACCTCTGGAAATCTTGTGTTTCAAGGAACATCGGATGGTGATCTGGTTGCATATGATGCTCAAACAGGAGAGAAGAAATGGAGCAAAGATCTTCAAACTGGGATTGTTGCTGCGCCAATTACTTACAGTATCGACGGCAAACAATACGTCACCGTAGTGGCTGGTTATGGCGGTGTTTTTGCACTTCAAGCCGGTCTACCTCCAAAGAATTCCGGAGGCCCTATAAACGCACGGATCGTAACCTTTTCATTGGACGGTAAAACTGAATTACCCCAGAGAGCGGCCAGCATTAATATGCCTAATCCCCCTCCACCAATCGAAGATCAAGCCAGTATTGCTAGAGGAGAAGATCTTTATCACTTGGAATGTCACATGTGCCACGGAGCTGGTGCCATGGGAGGAGGTGTTATTGCAGACTTAAGATTCATGACCGAAGAGACGCATGAGAAATTTATAGAAATTACCCTTGGTGGTCTGTACACAGAAAAAGGTATGGTTGGTTTTGCTCGACGATTAAGTGAGCAGGATGCTGAAGACATTCACGCCTATTTAATTCAAAGAGCCAATGAAACTTATTTACTTGAAACTATCAACTCGGCTTTGAAATAACGTATTCTTCAACGACAGATCCATTAACTAAATGCTCTTGAATAATCTTCTCTAGAACCTCCGGTGTGCATCGTTTATACCAGACTCCATCGGGGTAGACCACAGCAATAGGTCCTTGAGAACAAACTCTTAAGCAGTTTACTTTAGAGCGATATATCCCTCCTCTGTTATCAAGACCTAGTTCACTAAGTCTAGCCTTAAGGTATGACCATGCCTCAAGGGTTTTTCTTTTGGGAGAACAATTGGCTTCTGTTTGATCTGCACATAAAAAAATATGTTTTTGCAAAACATCTACACCGAGTTCTGTCAGTTTATCTTGGAGTATTTGCTCGGGTGTTTTTTTCACTTACTTTTTGATGCGACTTGATAGGATCTGATCAAACAGTTTTCCATAAGGCGGTCTCATAAGTTTCAGCATAGCTTCTATGCGGGTCTGCTTATAGACACCTCTTGCATGAGAAAATGTCTTAAAGCCTTCTATGCCATGATAGTGACCCATGCCACTTGGTCCTATGCCCCCAAAGGGAATATCATCCTGAACAAATTGAAAAATGACATCATTAAGAGCCATACCACCAGAAACTGTGTTCTTAACTATAAGGTCCTGCTCGTTCCTGTTATGACCAAAATAATAAAGGCCCAACGGTCGATCATGGAGATTAATATAATCAATCACCTGGTCAATTTTTGTGTAAGTTTTTATGGGCATAATCGGGCCAAAGATTTCCTCCTGCATCACCAGCATCTCATCGTTTGGATTAATGATCATTGCCGGCATGATCTTATTGTGATTTCTATTTTCTTCGGTCTCATTTGAAGGGTTTATTTCGATAACTTTTGCACCCTTTTGCTTTGCATCTTCTAGATATTTAAGCATCCGTTTATGATGACCCTCATTAACCATAGAGGTGTAGTCATCATTATCATAAATTGAAGGATACATATTATTGACAGTCTCATTGGATGCCTCAACCCATTCTTCTAACATCGTCTCATGCACAAATGTATAGTCTGGAGCTATACAGATCTGTCCTGCATTCATTAATTTTCCGTTCCAAACTCGATCAGCAACAGTATTTATATTTGCCTCAGCACTTACAATCACAGGTGACTTTCCTCCCAATTCCAGGGTAACAGGGACAAGATTCTTAGAAGCAGCTTGCATCACTTTTTTTGCAACAGCAGACGATCCGGTAAAGAGCAGATGATCAAATGCCAGTGCTGAAAACTCTTGGCCAACTGAAGCATCGCCTGGAAAGACCTGAACTTCATCCTCATCAAAATACTTATTAATCATGGTTTTCATCAAGGCCGACGATCTTGGGGTAAATTCTGAGGGCTTGATCATAGCTCTGTTACCAGCAGCTAGGACAATCGCAAGAGGACCGTATGTTAAATTAAACGGGAAATTCCAAGGACTGATAATACCCACTACCCCAAGAGGTTGGTATTGTATATAAGCTTTAGCACCTAATAAATTAAAGGGAGGTGCCGCTTTTCTTGACTCGTCTTTCATCCATTTTTTTAAGTTTTTCTTTATGTAATGCACCGCATCAAAAACCGCTGCGACATCAGAGAATCTTGAGATCATATGAGACCTATGACCAAAATCCTCAGACAAAACAACCGGTATTTGATCCTGATATTCAAGCATCATCTCAAGAATCCGATCAAGTCGATCCTGTCGGATAGCCAAACTAGGATAGGTCTGTCGTCTAGACTGGATTTTTTGCTTATTTAAGGTTTCTTCCAACATTAGTCTAAAAAATCAGGTGATATTTGATAAATCAAATCATAGAGGGGTTGAAAGCTTGCCCAAAGCACCATATCGCTGCCCGCCTGAGCCTTTGCATGAAGGGCTGTTTCTTCAGGAATTATTGTGGGCTCACCTGCAGCTTCTGCAATGAGCTGACTTTGACAACATTTATCCATAGCAATAAATAACCAAGCAGCAATATCAACATTGGATCCTGTGGTTAATAGGCCATGATTTTGAAGAATTACTGTTCGATTATCGCCTAAAGCCTTTGCAATTGCGGCTCCCTCTTCTTTCTCAAAGGCGACGCCTCCATAATCTGCATATATAGATTGCTCTTGAAAAAACATCGAAGCATCTTGAGTAATGGGATCCAACATTTTACCTAAAGCTGAAAATGTTCTTCCATAAATGGAGTGGGCATGAGCTGCAGAATTAACATCTGGTCTAGCCTTGTGGATAGATGAATGGATATAAAAAGCAGCTGGATTGATGGGTCGATCTCCCTGAATAATTTTTCCGTCTTCTTTAACTAATAGTAAATCAGAAACACAAATATGTGCGAAATTCATCCCCAATGGATTAACCCAAAAATGATCACTAAACTCCGGGTCTCTCAAGGTAATGTGGCCTGCCAACCCTTCATCAAAGCCATATAGAGAAAATAGTCTAAAACTGGCTGCTAAACGTTCCAATTGGAGTCGTCTTTGTTCTTCGATTGATTGTGCAGGTATAGGGTTTAATGACCCCTTTTCTTTTTGAGGTAATTTACCTTTAGTCCTATCTATTTTTTCAGGACTCATTTTTCTCCCTTTTGCTCCATAGTTTAAGTAATATAATACACTCGATAATTAAAAAACTGGATTTAATTAATAGACTCTAAACTAATTTTCTCAAGGAATCATTCATGAAGGAAACTATTATAACTTTAGCGGTGTTCTTTTTTATCTTTGTCTTTATCGTGGTGTTTGAGTTTATTCTTGTCGGCGAAATGGCAAAAAAGCAAACAGAGCCAGTGTCCAGTGAATTATCCGAGATACAGTTAGATGAAAAGTAATAACACAGATCAAATAACAGTATTTAGCATCTTACTAGCAATTATTGTAATCACTCTACCAATGGCGATATACCCTATAGAAACGGGTGAATTAATTCGTGATATTTATCAAAATATTGTTGATCTCTTAGGGCCCACCTATATGATCTTTGGCATCTTAACAGTGCTATTTATTCTCTATATTGCTTTTTCTAAATATGGAAATTTTAGGCTCGGTGGGAAAGATACAGCCCCTGAATACTCTAATTTTAGCTGGGCGTGCATGCTATTTTGCTCAGGAATTGGTGGCGGTATATTGTATTGGTCAATCGTAGAATGGGCTTATTATGTGGACGAGTCTTTATTTGGGATTGTGCCATTTAGTGAGAGAGCCTTCCATCTAGCTTCAGGATATGGGATTTTCCACTGGGGTATCACCGGCTGGGCTCTTTATTGCTTTCCTGCAATTGCGATAGCAGTTCCGTTCTATCATTTCAAATTAGGGTCAATAAGACTCAGTTCAGGTTTAAGAACAAATTCTGAAACGTCTGTTGAAACCTCCTTTTTTGGTCGACTGGTTGATTTTATCTTTGTGTTTGTGCTGATTGGCGCAAGTGGAGGAAGTATGGGAATGTATGTGCCAATTGTTGGGGCAGGCGTTTCAGAAATATTTAACATTGAACATAATTTGATGCTAGATTTATCTATGTTGGCATTATGTACTTCACTGTTTGCCTATAGTGTTTATAAAGGGATATACAATGGTATTAGGGTCATTAGCAATGCCAATATTCTGATGTCACTTGTTTTCTTAATTGCTGTCCTATCATTCGGTCCCGCCTATGAGATCCTGGTACTTACCTTTAATTCTTTAAAAGAAATCTTGGTTAATTTCATTGGTATGAACACCCTAGGAATCTCAGAAAAATCTAAATTTGCTGAAGATTGGACAGTGTTTTATTGGGCATGGTGGATAGCCCTTGGTCCACAAGTAGGTCTTTTTGTTGCTAGAGTCTCTAAAGGCAGAACCTTAAGAGAGGTAGTGATGGGAATGCTTCTCCTTGGTTCGCTTGGTTGTTTCGTCTTTTTTGCAATCATGGGCAATTACGCAATCACACTTGAACTCTCAGGACAGCTTATTGTTTCCGACATTCTAGCCAATGAAGGGCATACAGCTGCTGCAACTAAGGTTCTCCTAACCCTGCCTTATGGAAAACTCTTTGTCTTTGCCTATTGTTTAATTGTGGTTATATTCATAGCAACCTCTTATGATTCAGTCTCCTACCTCCTCTCATCACACGTCAAAAAGACCAGCAGTGATAATGTTGAGCCCAGTCGATACAGCCGATTATTTTGGGCATTTATTCTCGCTATACTTCCTGCCTGCTTATTTTTTATAAACAGCAATAGGGCCGCTATGGACGTAATATTAATCATGTCTCCACCGCTACTCGTGCTCTTTCCAATTTTTGCCGTCAGTCTAGTGAAAACATTAAAAAAACATTATGATTGATCGATGAATAAAAACGCTTTTATTACTCGACTTTTGGGAGCTATATTTTTCTTGGTGATATCTTCACCAAGTTTTTTAAGCGCTGACACTAAGCTTATTAGCACAGATGATTTATATGACTTAAAAGAAGTCAGCCTAGTTGATCTTTCAAAGTCTGGTAATGAAATTATCTATAGTGTTTCTGCCGTTAACTCTAAAGAAGATGAATATCAGAGCACTCTTTTGCTGTTAAATACAGACAATAATAAAAGAAGAGTAATTTTGGAGAATATTGATTTTGGAAAAGCTAAATTTTCACCAAATGCGGCATCAATTATCTTTCTTTCTCCAGGTCGAGGAAAACTGAAAGATTTCAATCAACTATGGGCAATCAGCCTATCCAATAAAACAAAAAAACAACTGACAAAAATAGAAGGAGATATCCTGGATTTTGAAATATCCCCCAACAATGAAAAAGCAGCTCTAGTTGTTAATATCTCTGCTCCAAAACAAGAAGAAGATGAAACACCTAAGCCCTATGTAATTGATCGATATCAATTCAAACAAGATTATAAAGACTTCCTAGGTTCTGAGCGGGATCATATTTTTATTACAGATCTAAAATCAAAAAAAAGTACCCAATTAAGCTTAGATGATACAAATCACTACCTTCCTTCTTGGTCACCCGATAGTAAGAGGATAGCCTATGTAACTAAGAAAGGAGATTTTGATCGGCACAACAATTGGGATATTTACATTCAAGATATTAATAAGAAAGAAGCCATACAATTAACCACACATCCTGGAGAAGATTCCTCACCTTCTGGGGCTTCAAGACCTAAATGGAGTCCAGACGGGAAAAGAATTGCTTATCAATATGGAGGAGATCCTGACCTACTATGGTACTCACTCCAAGAAGTCTCTATTATTGATGTTCAATCCAAAGAAACAGAATATATTACCAGCAGCCTTGATCGCAATACAGCGATCCAAAGCTGGTCTGAAGACGGTGAAACTATTTATTTTGTTATTGAAGATGACATGAAAAGCCAATTGGCCAGATACTCTATGTCAGAGAAAACCATTGAAAAAATAACTCCCCCTGAGTATTACTTATCCAACTATTCGAATTCATATATTCAAAGAAATAATAAGGTTATCTTTCTCGCTTCAACTACAAGCGAACCTGCTGAGCTTTATAGTCTGAGGAACGGATCAGTAACTCAATTAACTTTTCATAATCAAGATTTTATAAATAAAAAAGCTATAGGTAGCACAGAAGAGGTCTCTTTCAAGAGTTTTGATAATGAAGACATACATGGAATGCTAGTAAAACCAGACAATTTTGATCCAAATAAAAAATACCCGCTTTTAATCAGAATTCATGGCGGTCCTGTTTCACAATATGGTTTGAGTTTCAGATTCGATTGGCAATTATTTACCTCAAACGATTACATCGTGATGGCTATAAATCCAAGAGGTAGCTCAGGACGAGGTCATGATTTTCAAAAGGCTCTTTTTGCAGATTGGGGAGGCATTGACACAAAAGATATCAGTGCAGCTCTAGACTATGCCTTGACTCTGGATTACATCGATGAGAATAAGCTTGGCATTGGAGGCTGGAGCTATGGAGGCATGCTTACAAATTACGTGATTGCAAAAGATCAAAGATTCAAGGCTGCGACATCAGGTGCTGGCATTGCTAACCTTTTAAGTGGATTTGGAGACGATCAATATATTAGAGATTATATTACTGAACTTGGAACACCTTGGGGTAATACTGAAGCCTGGTTGCGTGTCTCCCACCCTTTCTTAAATGCAGGAAATATAAAAACTCCAACATTATTTCTTGTTGGAGAAAAGGATTATAATGTCCCTTTAATTGGTTCAGAGCAGATGTATCAAGCATTAAAGCATCTCGAAATACCCACTGAACTAATTATCTATCCAGGTCAACACCATTCTTTTTCTATACCCAGCTATAATAAGGATGTTCTAGATCGCTATCTTGACTGGTATGAGAAGTATTTAAACTAATTAAGAAACTCGTAATACTCGATCCCAGCATCTTGAAAATCAATCCTCTCTTCTGAACCAATTTTTCTAACAACAAATTCATTCTTCAAGTTATAGTCAATGCCATTGGTTGTCTTCTCTGATCGAAGCTTAAGATATTGTTTATGAGTAAGATTAATATAGGACTTGAACGCACTAGAAAATGGCGTTAACTTAACTGATTCTTGCCATCCCTCAATAAAGAAAATTGGAATCACCTCGGCAGCATCTCCGCTACCATACCCAATCATTAAAGCCTCCTCATTAGATAAATCAATTCCATTTTTCAATGCATCTTCTAATCCAGCTGATAACCATCCAAAAACAGAGCCAGAATAAATATTACCCATCTCTGTTGTAAGAGTTGATCCAAAGCTAAGCTTTGAAACCACATTTGTCTGAAAATCAGGTTCTTTATGGATAATCTTGACTAGCTGTGTAGTTAATGGAAAAGCTTCACGATTTATATCATTCTCAGGAAAATCACTCACATTGGGCTTATTCAGAAGTTCATCAAGGATTTTATTTTGATCTAGATTTGATAAATTTATATATCTAGTCAATTCTTCATGATCTGAATCGTCCCCATGTGCCAAGGCATAAAGATAAGCAATTGAGAACGCAGTTATTGGCATTCTTTTGAAAGGTCTGTGCATAAAAACAGCCTTGGTGCCCCTTAGATGATTTGCCAAATGCCCTGAATTTTTAGAAGACATATTATCCATGGCATTTAGAGTTCCATCCACATAACAGGAAGACGAGTACTTGCCATTAAATATTGGTAATTCAAGATCAAAATCTGAATGGCCATTTGCCTGCTTAGCTCTATATTGTATAGGTTTTCTAAAATCTAAATGACGATAATCAGAAGCAGAACCTGCCTCTGAAGTCCTAACTTCTGCAATCTTGGGGTTTGACTCGATTAAGGCAGCCACGGCACCTGCTCCCTGAGTAGGTTCACCGCTTGCTCCTATTTGATATAGGGCAATATCTGAACAAACAACAATACCCTTAAGTGAAGGAGCATCAGTTTTAATGAATCTAACTGCATTCTTTAAAGCATAGATCCCTGATAAACAAGCCTGCTTATATTCTGGTACTTCACAATTATTCGAAATAGGCTTCATTGATCTTCTTTGTAATTCTTTATTGACCATGCCCTTAATAATGATTGAGCCTGCAGAATTATCTGTGCTTGATTCAGTGCCTAGTGCAAGAAAACCTATCTCTGATGAGTCAATCTCATGAGAGAGAATTAAGTCTAGAACTGCATTCGCAGCCATCGTATACACTGTTTGATTTGGGCCCATCATTCTAAAACCTGTCCCAATAACATTCTCAACTTTTTCCCAAGATTGATTGGCCCATTCACACCATTTCTCTAGATCCACACGATAAGGAGGAACGTAGATTGCAATTGCGCTAATGCCGACTTTCTGATGGTTCATAATCAAGGTTTTTCTTTAAGAATTTGAGATTGTATTACTAAATAAATCCTTCTAAAAGAAATTTGTCATTTTTTAGATTGTAATTAATCTAAGTGAATTGGTTCCGCCGGGAACTTTTAATGGAGAGCCTGAGGTTACAATGATCAGATCCCCTGCATTAAGAACATCTGAATGAAGCATTTGCTTCCTAATATCATCAAGCACTTGACTTAAGTTATCAGCTAGAAAAGGGTAAGGAAATGAAATCACACCTCGATAAAGTGAAACTCTCCGCTGAGTAACTTCATTTCTGGTAAAGGCATATATTGGTATATCAGATCTGATTCTAGATAACATCAAAGCGGTTGAACCTGATTCAGTTAAAGCGATAATTGCTTTAATACCCATATTCCTGGCAATACTCATTGAACTGAGTGCTATAGCTTCATCTATATTCTGAACTTCTGAATATTTGAACTCCTCTTTCTTTGAGATTGACTGATGATAGCTTTCTGCACCAATACAAACCTCATGCATAGCTTCGATAGTTTCAGCTGGATATTTACCAATAGCAGTTTCAGCTGAAAGCATCACTGCATCAGAACCATCCAAGACTGCGTTTGAGACATCTGTCATTTCAGCTCTGGTTGGACTGGGATTGTTAATCATTGACTCCATCATTTGAGTGGCAGTAATTGCAACTTTCTTTCCTTTTACGGTCTGTTTGATTATATTTTTTTGTAATCCCGTTAATTCTCCAGGTCCTGATTCAAGAGCTAGATCGCCTCTAGCAACCATAATTCCATCACTGGCTTTAATAATCCAATAGAGTTGTTTCAGAGCCTCTAAACGCTCAATTTTCGCTATAAGTTTAATATCACTGTCAACTTGAGAAAGAACTTCCCTGGCCTGATTAACATCGCTAGCATCATTAACAAAAGATAATGCAATCCAATCAACGCCAAGTTGAGCTAATTTTTTAATATCCTCTTTATCTTCATCACGAACTCCAGATTTATTAATTATTTTACCTTCAACCTCAAAACCTTTATTACTGCTAAGAAGACCTCCTTCGATTACTTCGCAGTGAAGGGTTTTATTAACAGTGCTTATTTTTTGTACTCTGAGCTTAATCAAGCCATCGTCCATCAAAATCAAGTCGTTCTTATCAATTTTTTTAAACACGTGATCGGCATTGATAATAATTTCATTTTTATTTGTCACTGATTCATCAGTGAATCTAACATTGATCTCCTCAGAAGCTTTTAACTCTATGAGATGCTTCTTAAAATTACCTATTCTTATCTTATTGCCCTTCAAATCCACTAAGGTAGCTATTGGCTTTTTCATCTTCTTTGCAGTTTTTTGAACTAGTTTTATCTTTTCTGCATTGTTCTGGCTATCCGATTTTTCCCAAGTCCCATGTGCCAGATTAAAGCGAATTACATCGGCTCTTTCTAAAACTTTTTTTAGAACCTTAGGATCTTCTAAAGAAGGGCCAAATGTGGCTATAATTTTTGTTTGTCTCATAAAAAATGTCTTTTTATTTCTAAATTACAGACTCATTTCGGTATTCAGTCTCATTAAGTTCTCCCTCGGACTTGGCAACTAGAACAGAAACAGTTGCATCGCCACTTATATTTACAACTGTTCTAGCCATGTCGAGAATTCGATCAAAGGGAAGAACAAATCCAACAATTAATGCTGTTTGGGCATCGGAAATGCCTATTACAGATAAAACTGTTGCGAGTAAAAATAATGAGGCAGAGGGAATACCTGCTGTACCTATTGAGGTCAATGTTGCTGTCATAGCTATTAAAAGATAATCAGCAAATGTTAATTCTACACCGAAAATTTGTGCTGAAAATAATGCAACTATCCCTAAATATAATGCTGTCCCATCCATGTTTATAGTTGCCCCTAAGGGAAGCACAGATGAGGCTACAGTTTTTTTAACGCCTAGATTATCTTGGACACACTGAAGAGTTACTGGGAGTGTCGCAGAACTTGATGAGGTTGAGTAAGCAACCGCTTGTGCATCGAGTATACCTTTAAAGAAATTACTTAAAGGCAGTCTGGCTATAAATCTAATTAATCCTCCATAAACGAAAATGATATGAACAAGACAGCCTACATAAAGGATTACAGTCAAAACGAATAGGTTCTGGAGAGCTGATAAACCCATTGTTCCAGCAACCCAAGCGATGAGTGATAAGACCCCATAGGGTGCCATTTGCATTACCATATGAGCTATCTTTAAAACAGCTTCTGCTGCTGCAGAAAAAACATCGCCCAAGGCTTTTGTCTTTTCTCCTCCCAATATGATTCCAATACCCAAAAGAATGGAGAAAAATATAATAGGAAGCACATCGCCCTTAGCAAGGGAGGAAATAGGATTAGTGGGCACAATACCAAAGAGACGATCAGCTACACTCATTGAAGAAGAGCCCATGGTGAAAGGATCAACTCCAGTTAATTCAATACCCATACCCGGCTTAAAAAGAGTTCCCAGAACCAAGCCAATAATAATGGCAAAGAGAGTGGTTAACATATATAGAGCAATGGTCTTGATGCCAATTGAGCCAAGCCTTTTAGGATCACCCATTGAAACAACGCCAGCCACTAGTGAGGTAAATATTAACGGGACAACCAACATTCTGATAAATCTTACAAATAAATCTCCAATCCATTTCGAAGATGCTGCAAGATCACCAAAAATAAAGCCTAAAATGGCACCTGCAACTAATGCAATAATGACACGAGCCCATAACTTCAGATCCGTCTTTGCTCCTAAATAATAAATACCGACAAAAGTTGACAGTAATACTATCCAATAAAAAATTGTTAATCCCATAACGTAATTCTACCTACATTTTCATTTTTAAATAACTAATCGTTCTGAATAGCAACTCCAGCGTTTGGCCTCCTAAGATCTGCATAACCTTGGTTTGAACCATCTACAATATGGATGCTTTGTGTGCTTCCCATGGTTTTAGATAATTCAGGCATGTGTCCTAGCCTATCCAATACTTTTAAAACATCCTGACTAACAGTGGATTCATGATCTAAGCCTGAATATGGCCAATCTTTATGCAATCTTGGTAACATTGTCGATTCCCCAATATTAAGATCAAAATCTATCACACCGGTAACTACTCTTAATATCGTTGCAGGTATAAATGAACCCCCAGGTGAGCCGGTAATTAAGCTTAAATTGTCGTTTTTATCAAAAATCATGGTTGGTGCCATAGTGCTCATTGGACGCTTTCCAGGCTCAAATCTGTTGCCTGGACTGGCAGCTCTGCCCTTAATAGATTTATCACCATACCTATAAGCAAAATTATTCATTTG
>CACPJA010000011.1 GCA_902634075.1 uncultured Gammaproteobacteria bacterium | reverse complement strand
ATAATGCTCTTTTGATTCCCATTTTTCAGTGAGTACAAAATTGTTCCTGTTTTCTACATTCAGGGTTAAATTAATCTCAATACACCCATCATAAGCTCTTGTGACCTTAAAAGCTTCTCTCGCGATTTCAGTAAAATTTTCAACCTCTCCATCCTTTAGAACGCCTTCTAATAAAACACTTGCTGTCATTTTTATTTCCTCTATTTGAATATATTTTATAATTATAAATACTAATCATATCATCTAGTGTGATATGTATTTATTAAACTAATAATATGAGCTATTTCACTTACAAGGAATCAAGATTATCTGCTGAGAATATTGATCTAGCAGACATAGTAAAATCTATCGGTACACCATTTTACTGCTATTCTCTTAGTTCGCTTCAAGATAAATACAAGGCCCTTTCGTCTTCTTATACGAATGACAATTTGCTTATTTGCTACTCAATAAAAGCAAATTCTAATCAATCAATTATTAAATGCTTCTCAGATCTTGGTTCTGGTGCGGATGTGGTCTCAATAGGCGAATTAAAAAGAGCTCTAAAAGCTAATATTCCGAATAAAAAAATAGTTTTCAGTGGTGTTGGAAAAACAACCGAGGAGATTAATTATGCTTTGGAGAAAGATATTCTTATGTTTAATGTTGAATCATTGGATGAACTTAAGCATCTCTCTGTTTTAGCAAAGAATCAAGGTATAAAAGCACCCACTGCGATTAGAATTAATCCCAACATAGCGGCAGGCGGGAATGCAAAAATCTCTACAGGCAAGACAGAGGACAAATTTGGTATCAGCTGGGAAGATGCTATTGATATTTATAATATTGCAGACTCCTTAGAAGGTATTGAAATTAAGGGTATTGATATCCATATTGGCAGTCAGATTAATGATCTTGACCCCTTCTCAAAAAGCTTCGAATGCATTTTGGACATCATCAAAGAGCTTGAATCAAGAAATTTTAATATTGATATCATCGATATCGGCGGAGGTATAGGCATTGACTATAAAGACGAAGGTAAAAATCTAAATATCGATGAATACTTCGAATTAGTTCAAGAAAAACTAGGTGATCTAGGAAAAACTATCATTATAGAACCAGGAAGATATCTTACTGCTGAATCTGGCGTATTGGTTACAGAAATTATTTATGTGAAAAAAGAATCCAATAAAAATTTTGTCATAGTTGATGCTGGCATGAATGATTTTATTCGACCTACACTTTATGGGGCCGAGCATAAGATTTTACCTGTGATTGAAAACACACGGAGTAATAGCTTAGAGCCATACGATATAGTTGGTCCTATATGCGAGACTGGTGATTTATTCTTCAAGAACCTTGCATTGGATAATCCAAAAAAAGGTGATTTATTAGCTCTGCTTTCGGTTGGAGCCTACGGCTCTGTTTTATCTTCAAATTACAACTCACGCCCTACTATTTCAGAGGTTCTAGTGAAAGATCATCAGTCAGAATTAATAAGAGATAAAATTGAAATAGATGAAATCGTTAAAAGGGATAAAATTCCAGATTGGTTATAGTAATATTTATTTTTATATTTTTTTGAAAGGGGAATGCTTTGTTAGAAATTATTTATAACGTTTTTTTTAGAACTTATTCTGTAATCGCAGTTTCTATTGTCTTTTTTGGTCTTCTGCTACCGACTTCAATTGTTTCAGAAGTCCCTATTTTACAGCCTGGTTCGCCTGGGGAGCCTACAAAGGTAATTGATTCGGAAACAGCAATTGCTATTGCTAATACATCGTATACAGCTGCAGATGTCGATTTCATGCAAGGTATGATTATTCATCATTATCAAGCTTTTCTAATGTCTGAGATGGCCACGTCAAGAACTAATAATCAGACCATTCTTGATCTGGCTGGACGCATAGATATCTCACAACAAGATGAAATAAGCTTCATGGAAAATTGGCTGCTAGATATGGGTCAAACAGTTCCTGATCCATCGAAAAGCAATCACATGCATCATCATAAAATGATGGGCATGGCGACCCCGGAGCAAATGCAGCAATTAAACCAGTCAGATTCCACTGATTTTGATCGAATGTATTTAAATTTGATGATCAAACATCATGAGGGAGCCATTGAAATGGTTGATAGATTAAATGAATACCCTGGTTCAGCTTATGACCCTCAATTATATGAATTTGTTTCTGATCTTACGAATGACCAAGGTGTCGAAATAGAACGCATGAATGGAATTTTGATCGATCTTTCTGATGACCCGAGAGCAAATTTAGCGCCGGGATTATTTGATGCCGGAGTAGCAATATCAAATATGGAATTAATTGCCTCATTGAAAAAACCAGTTGGATTCTTTGATCCTGATAACCGACTCGAAAAAGGATTAAGTAACGAAGAAGATAAAGATGAGGAAGAAGAGGAAGAAAGCTCAATAGAATCATTGGCCTCAAATCAGCGACGGCCGATGCTAAGTTTTGATAACACTGATATGGCCTTTAGTAATGATCTGCTGATAGCTGGGAGTTATCACGGGTTTAATATCTATCGTCTAGAGGAAAATGGTATACCAAATCATATTACTTCTGTGGTTTGCCCTGGAGGCCAGGGTGATGTATCAGTAGTGGGTAACTTATTAATACTATCGGTTCAAGACACTAGAGGTCGACTGGATTGCGGACTTCAAGGAGTAAGCCCGGAACCAAGTGAAGAGCGATTTAGAGGTTTGAGAATTTTTGATATTTCTAACCCACTAATGCCTATTCAGGTCGGTGCAGTTCAAACATGTCGAGGTTCACACACACATTCTGTTGTAGACGGCGCCACAATAGATGGAAAGATAATTGTCTATAACTCAGGAACATCAAGCGTTCGCGATCAAGAAGAAATGGAAGACTGCTTTGAGGATATACCTGGAGATGATCGAACTGCTTTATTCAGAATTGATGTCATTGAAATTCCTATAAATGATCCATCTCAATCAAAAATCGTTAATAGCCCTACAGTTTTTGCTGACTCAGAAACTGGGGTACTTGCTGGATTGTGGCGAGGTGGAGATCATGGGGATGAAACACAAGAGACTGAAATCACTGATCAGTGTCATGATATTACTGTGTTTCCATCTGCAAAGCTTGCAGCTGGTGCTTGTTCAGGCAATGGAATCCTCTTTGATATCTCAAATCCAATTGAGCCAAAAAGAATTGATGTTGTAACTGATATTGGATTTGCCTATTGGCACTCCGCGACTTTCAACAATGATGGAACAAAGATCTTATTTACTGATGAATGGGGTGGAGGCGGAAGACCTAGATGTCGTGCATGGGATCCATTGGACTGGGGAGCTAATGCGATTTATGACATAGAAAATGGAAAATTAGAGTTTCGAAGTCATTTCAAAATGCCAGCACCTCAGAAAGAAAGTGAAAATTGCGTGGCACATAATGGATCTATTATCCCCATTCCTGGAAGAGACATCTTTGTTCAAGCATGGTACCAAGGAGGTATTTCAGTCATTGATTTCACTGATTCATCTAATCCTATTGAAATTGCTTATTTTGATCGGGGTCCTTATTTAGAAGATGAATTGATACCTGGTGGCTTTTGGTCCGTTTATTATTATGAGGGAGCAATTTATGGAACAGAAATACAAAGAGGACTCGATGTTCTTAAATTAACACCAAGTGATCACATTACTGCAAATGAAATAGAAGCTGCTAATTATGCTTTTCCTGCAATTGGTTCAAAAAGGCTGTTTAATCCTCAACAGCAAATTCCGATGAAATGGCCCGCAAAACCTGATGTTGCATTGGCTTATATTGATCAACTTATAAGAGATAATGCCATAGAAGAAAAAACTGCTGAAAATATGATAGATAAACTTGGTAAAGCTAAGATTGCTATGGAGAAAGGTGGTAGCAGGAGACTTGCAAGGCAAATTAAGGGTTTTGATTTACCATCAGAGGAATTGGATATCGATCAACGCACGAGAGATCGAATCATATGGTTAGATTCAACACTAAAAACTATTGCTGAAGATTTACAGAATTAAGAATCTTATTGCTTTGTGAATCTGTGTTCGAGATCAGATCTCGAACACAGATATTAGGGGACTAGATTCTAAAATTGAAAATTAAACCTAATGCCAATATTTCGCCCTGGTAAAGGCACCTGATCTTTTACAAAAGATGAATGATTTCTTGCAACCTCATCCAATAAATTTTTTGCGAAGACAGTAACAAGCATCTCACTTTCGCCATAGAAAATAGGGATTCTCTGAGAGACTTTAAGGTCAAGCATATTGTAAGACTCCGTAGGTGTCTCATTTAATGCAAGTTTTGATTGTGATGTTACTTTCCTCATAATCAATGAAGCGCTGGTTCCTTCTTTTGCATAACCCAAAGAAATAATGTGTCGTCTAGGGTTGATCCTTGGCACATAAGTTCCATCTTCGAACTTTGCATTCACATAATCCATTCCATATGAAAGTGTCATAGAACCATTGTTCATTTCTACAGATCTACCAATCTCAAACTCATAGCCATTAAGTTCAGCATCTTTTTGAAGATAATTTGCCAATATTAAGCCGCCATGGTCATCATGATCGTCATGTTCACCTTCATGGTCTTCATCATGGTCTTCATCTTCATCGTGATGCATCTCATGCTCTTCTTCAGTCTCATCCTGCAAGTAGATGTAATCATCAACATCATTTCTGAAAATTGACGCACTGGCAAAGAATCCGTTATTTTCATAATTGAGACTAAAATCCAAATTATTAGATGTTTCGGCTTCCAAATTGGTATTACCAACTTCAAAGCGCCCAGTCGATAAATGCTCTCCATTCATGAACAGCTCAACAGCAGATGGCGCTCTTTTGACTTGAGCTAGACCAATGCTAAAGCTGGTATTTTCATTAATAGATGAACCAAGAGAAAGGGCGATACTGGTATCGTTGTAATCCATATCATAAGACTCCAACTCCTCCTCTTCATCGTGATGCTCCTCTTCATCGTGATGCTCCTCTTCATCGTGATCCTCCTCGTCTTCATCATGATGCTCTTCTTCTTCATGCGCATGACTAACAGTGCCTCTGCGATTGATGCGATCATGTCGAATACCTAGATCGAGATCCAAGCCCATAAAACGCGTTCCCAGATAGTAGCCAATCATCTTCTCATTAGATTCTGCTGGATTCATGAAAGCCTCTGCCCCCAGAATGGAGACATCTTCATTCATATTCTGTAACACCAATTTCTGTGATAAAGAATTGTATTGTGCAAAATCTAAGATCAAACCAAATTCATCGGCATCATTAGAAAATAATGTTGGACCTTCATCATGATCATCATGTTCACCTTCATGGTCTTCATCATGTTCTTCATCATGGTCTTCGTCGTGTCCTTCTTCAGCATGTTGCTCAGTTAATGAATAGTCTGTGTTCCTGTAGTAATAATTAATACGATTTAAAGGACCATTACTAAGAACATAAGAACCTTCTATATTGAATGTTTCAGAGTCAGTGGTGGAGAAGATTCTTTCTTCTTCCCCATGCTCATCATGCCCATCATGCTCTTCGTCATCGTGATCCTCATCGTGATCCTCATCATGACCGCCATGTCCTTCGTGGCCTTCTCCATGAAAAGGTATTCCATATAAGCTTTCACTGTTTTGGAATGAAGCGCCAAAATGCCCCCAATCGCCAGCAGTTGAAAGACCTAATCGAAGGGTCTCAGACTCATAATCTGAATTTTCCAGATAATCAAGATCCTCATCATGCTCATCGTGCTCCTCATCATCATGTTCTTCCTCGTGTTCTTCTTCATGCTCTTCTTCATGCTCTTCTTCAGAATGAATAATTGCACCCATGGGAATATCATAGTTATCGAAAGAGCCATCTTTATAAGCTAATGAAATGTTCAAGCCACCTAAATTATCCTTATAGCTGAATTGACCAACTTCACCATCATTTGTAGACTGCGTCTCTAAACCAAGTCGCAAGTCTCGCTCTTTGAAATCTTGTTTTGCAATAGTCTCATCGACGACATTGACTATGCCTCCAATTGCACCATTGGAATACATCAAGGATGATGGTCCTCTAACAATCTCAATTTGCTTGACATTGTTCATATCGACCTCATTTAAATGATCAGCACCCAAACCTGAAATATCACGAACAAGTAAGCCATTGTTTAGAACTTTGACTCTGCTCCCAGACATACCCCTAATGATTGGTTGACCAACAGCTGCGCCATAATCTGAAGATGAGACACCAAGTAAGTTATCAATAGATTCACCCAAGCTTTGAGTTGGATTTGTCTCCAATTCTTGCTCAGTGATAATATGCAATGGATCCTTTATCTCATCGCTCGACTGGTTGATATAAGATGAAGTAACTACTACTTCTTCTATTTCATCTGCGATTACATTGTTTGTAATTAAAACGCTCATTATAAAAAGCGTTATATGATAGTTTTTCATAAAACCTCCTATTGTTAAAAACTAAAATTTAAGAAAAATTTAAGCTTTATTTAGGAGGTGCTCTTGAGTAATAGGAATTAAGATTGAATGAAATAAAGTTTTCATTTATTTCGACTTTTAAGATTTCGGACAGTGAAACTTTCTCAACGATGACATTTGATTCAACGGAGTCAGAGACTGTGTTATCACATAATAGACATTCTATATGGGAAATTTCATCATCAATGAATCTATGTTCTACAGAGTGAAAAGATACAGAAGTTACAAAGAGTAATCCTGTTATAAGTATAAAATTTTTATTCCCAAAAAGTTTCACAGGACTATTCTTCAGTGTTTAAGAGCAATTTTCAAGACTTAAATTCTATTCCGGCTTTTCTTAGCCTCGAAATTAATTCGTTTCCTAGACCAACAGCAGAGGTTAGGACTCCTCCATATTGATCACCGCCTGGTAAATTATCCGATTTAGCTAAAGCTAGAGCCGATTCACATACCAATTTTGAGGTGGATTTATAGCCTGGATCTCCCGATCCATAGATTGAGCAAGTCTTTTGTTCACCATCCTCAGCACGTGTGATGAAAGTTGACCTGAACCATCCCTTATCTCTTGCCTCTTTACTAGGTCCTTCTCCAGGCTTTAACAAGAAAGGCCTGACTAAATGTCTTAGTGGAGAGGTAATGATCATAACTGCAAATATCAAACCATAAGAGGTAATTTTGGCCAATTTTTTTGTTTTGAATAAGCCGTATTCACCAAAGGTGAAATCTTTACCGTAGGGTTTTTTATTTTGCTCCATCAATGCAGCCGATCGTCTGACCACTCTTGTGTTAGCTATAGCCATCATTCCCACACCAGACCATCCCTCTAATCCCTCTATCTTTTCAATTTTAAACCCATCTTTTGAGCGTCTTCTTTGTTTATCTGAAACAGTATTCTCGGGATTCAAAATAAAAGGATCTCTCATTTTCTTGGACACATCACCCATGGTAAACATGGTTTCTGTTGTTCCTCCAGAAGCTGTTCCAACAGCTTCTTGATAAACATCCACTCGGCTCACAGGCTTATCAAATTGGGAAACTGCAAAATAAGCACCGATATCAGAAGGAATGGAATCGTAACCACAAGAAGGGATAATCCTAACTCCTTTAGAGGCAGCTTTCTCATGATGTTGATCAATCATGTCTCGCACCCAGTGATTCTCGCCAGTGATGTCAGTGTAGTGCGCTCCTTGCTCTACACAGGCCTGCACCAAAAGAGAACCGTATCTAGCAAAAGGGCCAGCGGTAGATAAAACCACTTTTGTTTGTTCTGCTAATGCATTCAGATCTTCAAGGTCTTGCCCGTCTGCAATTAAGACATCGCCTGAAAAGTTTATATCTGATTTAAGCTGTTCTAATTTTTTCTTATCTCTTCCTGCAATTGCCCAATTTAAATCTGGGTAGTTATCCATCAAATATTTTGCACAAAGCTGGCCGGTGAAGCCCGTCGCTCCATAGAGAACTATTTCATACTTATTTTTCATCGTATTATTAGGTCGCTGTATTCAAGCATAAAAAAAGGGACTGTTAAGTCCCTGGGTTTTTCGCGGGCAGTCGGTCTGTCGGTTAGTCTGTTTTCCTTCCCTTCTGCCTACTTCAATCTTTGGATTTCCCTTTTGGTGTTGCCACCTCCATTTCCATACTTCGTTTGCAAGAATTAATTTAGCAAAGTCCTATATTTTGTCAACCTTTTTTTTAATTATTTTTTTAAGTTTCGTGCGAATCTTCTTACCCTTCTCATATGCTTATCAAAAGCTGCATCAGTCATAGTCGGTAAAACAGAATAAAACCTTAGGTATTTTGTTTTTAATCCCCCTAATTGGAATACTGACTTTTTTAATCTTCTATAGGGAATATTGTCGAACAAGGAGAAATTAAAATAACTTAACATTGGACCTCCATAGGACATTGAGACAATCCCAATTTTATTTTTCATTGCTCCAGGGACAGGATATCCATAATTTCCAAAATATTTACTGTCAGGCAATAAAGACCTGTATGAGAAAAACCACTTTGGATGTAATACCCAATCAATCCAATTCTCAATAATTACATTCATTCGTAAATTGTGGCACGCGCCGATCAAAAACATGGCATCTGCATCTTCTAGTCTTTTTCTATATTGCAAAACTATTTCTGGCGGTGGATTAATGTCGCTCCTATAAAAAGGAAGTTGCTCGTCTTCATCAAATAAATTAATCAGATCAATCTCATGACCGCTTTTTTTGGCCTCATCGATAAAAGTATCTCTGACTGAGGCATTAAAAGAATTCTCCGTATTATGATGTCCAAAAATTATACATATTCTCATTTCTATTCCTCATCAGGAGTTTTTAAGCTCTCATATATTTTTAATTAATATTTCAACAATGTTTCAACCGTATAGCCATCTGCTTCAATGCGCTTACTGCCTCCTAGTTCGGGAAGATCAATCACTGCTAAAATCACTATATTCTCTGGTTTGATACCAAAATTTTCGGTTAATAGCTCAGCACACGCAATTGCTGTCCCGCCAGTAGCGATGAGATCATCAACTATAGCCACCCTGTCTGTGTTCTTAATATTGGTATTAGTTTGAATCTCTATCGAAGTGCTTCCGTATTCAAGGTCAAAACTCTTCTTATAAGTCTCATTAGGAAGTTTTCCAGGTTTTCGAGCAAGAACAAAAGGCAGTGACAGGTCGTGAGCTATAGATCCAGCGAAGATGAATCCCCTGCTCTCAATGCTGGCAATGATGCTTGCATCAAATCCTTCGGTAAGTCTCGCAAGCTCCTTACAGGTCTTTACAAATGCGTCTGGGGTTTCGATCAAACTTGTGATATCCCTGAACTTTATCCCATCAATTGGAAAATCTCTCACAGTTCTAATGTGTTTTTTTAGATTAAATGGGTCGCTCATACTTCTCTCCTATGTTTTTATATATACAGATCTGGTTATTGAGTAAGCCCAATAAATAAATAGAAATTGCAATGGAAGTCGAAAATATAATAATCCGATTGATATTTCAGGAAAAGACTCAGGTGTGATTGCCATATAAATATTTGCCGGATAAACAGAAATTAGTAGTGCGATCAATCCCCATCCGGCTAATTTTCTTAAAGAAGGGATTAACACACAGATACCACCTAATATTTCAAAAAAACCGCTGATATATACTGCCTCTGCGTGCAAAGGAAAAGCGGGAGGCATGATAGATAAATAAAAGTCAGGATTAATGAAATGATCAATACCGAAATAAATAAAAAATACAGATAGCCCAAACAGGGACAAAATCCTCCACCACTCAGTGGGTAATTTTAATATATTTAAAATATTGAATATGAGAGTCACTCCCACTCAATGAGATATCCTTGGGCCATCTGCTCACTAGTTGACCATAGTTGCTCAGCCATTGGTTTATCGAATAAGAAGTTATCACCAATCACATTAACTGCATTACAGTCCTCAAAAAAGGCGCCGCTTACTTCATTGAGTGATGGATTTGTAGCCACATAAACTTGCGTGGCAGCTCCTTGCTCTGGTGTTTTCGCAATGTATTCTCCAAACCAATCGAAAGCCTTGCGAAGCATTATAGGGGCATTACGAGCGATATTGGTTTGCACTAAGCCTGGATGAAGAGCATTTGAAGTGATATTAGAACCCTCCAAACGCACAGCCAACTCAAGAGAAAATAAGGCATTCGCCAACTTGGATCTACCATAAGCTTCCCAATAATCAAAAATACCCTCACCTCTTAAGTTATCAAAGTCTATTCCTACTTCAGGGGCCTGCATATAGGCAGACCTACTACTCACATGAACAATTCGACTTTTCTTAGCCTTTTTCAGCATCGGCATTAACCTATTTACCAATATAAAGTGACCAAGGTGATTTACTGCAAATATCCTCTCCACACCATTCACTAATTCCAATTCACCAAAGGTATTTATACCTGCATTGCACACCAAAATATCAATGGGATAACCTAGTTTAGTAACTGTATCTGCACATTCTACAATGGAATCTAAGTTAGATAGCTCGAGCGCAACAGGGGTAGTTTTGCCAGACACGCTGGAACAAGCTTTGCTGGCTTTCTCAAGATTCCTACCGGTGCCAATAACGTGAGCTCCTCTGAGTGCTAAGACCCTCATGGTCTCTAATCCTAATCCTGAGTTACAGCCTGTGACTATTGCGGTCTTTCCTGATAAATCCAACCCGAGTGTTACCTCCTCAGCGGTTGATGTCGCACCAAAAGGTCCCACCGGATAGCTTTCATCAATAATTACAATCGGTTCATCATCATTATTATCGCAACCCACGAGTACGGGCATTGCAACTGCTGTTGTGCCATATAAAAATTGTCGTCTATTCATTATTTATTCTCTCTTCTTTAATCAAATTACTCGTCTTTCCATTCAGGTGATCTTTTTTCTATGAATGCATTAATACCCTCTTTTGCATCATATTTTAGTAAATTCTTTCTCATAGTCTTAGATGTGTATTTATAGGCTTTAGATAAATCCATTTCAGCTTGAACATAAAAAGCTTTTTTTCCAATTGATACTGTCATAGAGGACTTGCTAGCAATTTTTTCTGCTAACTTGCTCACTTCAGTGGTTAGCTCCTCCTTTGGAACCGTATTATTTATTAGCCCTATTTCTTTTGCCTTTTCAGCATCAATAAAGTCGCCAGTAAGAAGCATTTCCATGGCATTTTTCTTGTTAACATTTCTAGAAAGAGCAACCATTGGGGTTGAGCAAAAAAGACCAATATTTACCCCTGGTGTTGCAAACTTAGATTCATGTGAGGCAATTGCGAGATCACAACTTGCAACCAATTGACAACCTGCAGCTGTAGCAACCCCATCAACTTCAGCAATAACCGGTTGAGGTATATTAACTATTAACTCCATCAATGAAGAGCAAGAATCAAAAAGCTTTTTAAAGTAGTCCTGACCACTATCTTCGTTCTCTCTAGCAGCTGTTATTTCTTTCAAGTCATGCCCTGAACAAAATACATTTCCGTTTGCCGCTAAAACCATAACTTTTATGGATTTATCAGAAGATGCGCCTTTAATCTCATCCATAAGAATGTTCATCATGCTTTCAGATAAAGCATTCTTTTGATCTAAATTATTCATGAGAAGACGTAATACCCCCCTGTCAGACTTTTCTTTAATTAATATTTTTGAATTTTCTTTCATAAGTTATTCATTATATCTTTCTTTGGTCATTCCCACTCAATAGTTGCTGGAGGTTTACTGGAAATGTCATAGGTAACCCTAGATATTCCTTCTACCTCGTTGATAATTCTTGTAGATACATGATCTAAAAACTCATAAGGCAGTTTAGCCCAATTTGCTGTCATAAAATCACTGGTCTCAACTGCTCTTAAAGCAATTACATAATCGTATCTCCTTCCATCGCCCATAACTCCGACTGATCTAACTGGTAGAAAAACTGAGAATGCCTGACTGACCTTTTTATAAAGATCGTTAGCAATGAGTTCTTCAATGAAAATTGAATCAGCTGCTCTAAGAAGATCAGCATATTCTTTTATCACTTCCCCTAAGATCCTAACTCCCAGTCCTGGTCCTGGGAAGGGATGACGATCCACAAGCTCTGAAGGTAGACCTAGCTCTTTGCCGATAACTCTGACTTCATCTTTAAAAAGATCTCTAAGAGGCTCAATAAGTTTTAAGGACATGTTCTCAGGAAGTCCAGCCACATTATGATGCGACTTAATCACATGAGCTTTGCCAGTCTTTGCTCCTGCAGACTCAATTACATCAGGATAAATTGTCCCCTGGGCTAACCATTTAACATTGTCGAGTTTGCTGGCCTGCTCCTCGAAAACTTCAATAAAGGTATTACCAATGATTTTTCTTTTCTCCTCCGGGTCTTGAACTCCTCTTAATTTTTCTAAGAAAATTTCTTCAGCATCTACACGGATGACATTCAAACTCATATGGTTTGAAAACACCTCCATGACTTGATCCCCTTCATTAAGTCTCAGAAGTCCGTTATCAACAAAAATACAAGTTAATTGATCACCAATAGCTTTATTCAGCAAGGCTGCAACAACAGACGAATCAACACCACCTGATAACCCAAGTAGAACATGGTCATCGCCAACGTCTTCACGAATATTATTTATATCTTTCTCAATAATATTACCCGGCGTCCAATCATTGCCACATTGACAAATACTGTGAACAAAATTCTCTATAATCATCTGACCTTTATTGGTGTGGGTAACTTCAGGATGGAACTGCAGACCATAGAAAAGAGATTCATCATTAGCCATTGCTGCTGTGGGAGAATTATCACTGGTACCACAAGTATTAAATCCTAATGGTAAGTCCTCGACCCGATCCCCATGACTCATCCACACCTCCAAGCAATTGTTCTCTATATCGATCCCATGAAAGAGTTTATTGGATGTCTCAATATTCACTTCGGCATAACCGAATTCTCGATGTGTTGAAGATTGAACCTTTCCGCCCAATTGTTCTGCAATTATCTGCATGCCATAACAAATCCCTAGTATCGGTACACCCATTTCAAAAATTTCAGCAGCTGGCTTAGGGGCATTCTCTAAAAAGGCTGACT
The DNA here is from genome assembly GCA_902634075.1 of uncultured Gammaproteobacteria bacterium. GTDB lineage: Bacteria > Pseudomonadota > Gammaproteobacteria > Steroidobacterales > UBA11654 > CACPJA01. The sequence goes on along the minus strand of CACPJA010000011.1, from coordinate 25,181 downwards.
CAGGTCCTCCCGAAAAAATGATTCCCGAAGGGTTAAAGTCTTTGATTTGCTGGTGATCTAGGTCACCAGCATAGATCTCACTATAGACGCCGGCTTCTCTGACCCTGCGGGCGATGAGTTGTGTGTATTGAGAACCGAAATCGAGTATGAGAATACTGTCTTGCATCACAGAGATCAGTCAACAGAATAGTTTGGTGCTTCTTTGGTGATATTGACATCGTGGACATGTCCTTCTCGCTTACCAGAGTCGGTGATTCGCACAAATTCAGTGTTATTCTGTAGGTCATCTATATTACTGCAGCCAGTATAGCCCATGGACTGTCTCAGACCACCGACCAACTGCTCGATAATCTTAGTCAATTTACCTTTATAGGGCACTCTACCCTCAATGCCTTCTGGGACTAGTTTTTCAGGTTCTTCAACCTCACTTTGGAAATATCTATCCTTGGAACCGTGTTGACTTGCCATAGCCCCTATTGAGCCCATTCCTCGATATGACTTGAAACTTCTGCCTTGGTAAAGCTCAATCTCACCTGGTGATTCTTCTGTTCCAGCAAACAAGCTACCTAACATAATGCTGTTAGCGCCTGCTGCAATTGCTTTGGCAATATCCCCTGAATATCGGATACCTCCATCAGAGATAACGCAAACATCTGATTTCTTCAATGCTTCTGTGACTTCTGTAATTGCGGTGACCTGAGGCATACCAGCTCCAGCAACCACCCTTGTGGTGCAAATTGATCCGGGTCCAATACCAACCTTAACAGCATCTGCGCCTGCTTCAGCCAATGCAATTGCAGCTTCACCAGTGGCGATATTCCCAGCAATCACGTCTAAGTCTGGGTAGTTAGACTTAATGGCTTTTAATTGACCTATTGCACTTTCGGTGTGAGCGTGTGCAGTATCCACCACTATCACATCAACACCTGCGGCCTGTAATGCAGCCACACGTTCCTCTGTGCCCTTAGCGACGCCAACTGCTGCGCCAACCAATAATGCCCCGTTACTGTCCTTAGACGCTAACGGGAAATCGGTGGCTTTCTGAAAATCTTTGGCGGTAATCATGCCTTTCAATTGAAAATCGCCGTCAACCACAAGCACCTTTTCTATTCTGTGGTGATGAAGCAATCTGAGAACTTCCTCCTCATCCTCTCCCTCCCTAACAGTGACCAATTTTTCCTTAGGTGTCATAACGCTGCTAACAAGGCCATCTAAATTGGTTTCAAATCGGAGATCTCGATTGGTGACTATGCCGACAGTACCGTTCTCATCAACAACTGGAACACCTGAAATATTGTTCCTCTTGGTTATTGCTAGCACTTCTTTAATGGTAATGTCAGGTCTGACAGTTATAGGATCTGCGATGATCCCACTCTCAAATTTCTTGACCCTATTGACTTGAGCCGCCTGGTCTTCGACGCTGAAATTCTTGTGGATGATACCAATCCCACCTTCTTGTGCGATAGCAGTTGCAAGCTGATATTCAGTCACAGTATCCATAGCTGCCGAGAGCAGTGGAATATTGATTGAAATATTTTTTGTGAGTCTGGTGGAGAGGTTTGTTTCGCGTGGAAGGACATCCGAATAGTTCGGACGAAGAAGAACATCATCAAATGTTAAGGCCAGTTTCTCTGTTGTCATTGACATCTCCATTTATCACTATGGATTTGTCAAAGGCATTTTACACTCATGGCTCAATTTGTAAACCGAGAGCTTAGGCTTCTTGTATAATTAACAACTATATGGACTCTGATATTTCACAAGAACACATCTACACGGTTTCAGAACTCAACGATGAAGTCTCGGGTTTGCTTAGTTCTAATTTTGGAATTGTTTGGATTGAGGGTGAGATTTCAAATTATATGAAATCAGCAGCTGGGCACGCCTATTTCTCACTCAAAGACTCCGACTCTAGCGTCCGATGCGCAATGTTTAGAATACAAAATCAATCGATTGGTTTTGCTATGGAAGACGGTCAACATATCCTGGCTAAAGCTAAAGTCGGTCTTTATCAAGCCCGTGGGGAATACCAATTGGTGATTGAGTATGCCGAGCAAGCTGGCGAGGGTCTACTTCGTCAAAAATTTGAACTGTTAAAAAATAAACTCCAATCTGAAGGATTGTTTGATCCAGTTCACAAACAAACACTGCCTTATATTCCAAATAAGGTCGGGATTATTTCTTCGCCAAAAGGTGCCGCTATTCAAGATATCTTCAACACCATTAAACGCCGGTTTAACCTGGTTGAATTATTGGTTTATCCAACCATGGTGCAGGGCAAAGAGGCAAGTCAACAAATTTGTCAGGCTATAGCATCGGCGAATCAAGACAATCAATGCTCTGTGATTATATTAGCAAGAGGTGGAGGCTCATTGGAGGATCTATGGTGTTTCAATGATGAAGAGGTGGCGCGATCAATTTTCAGGTCAAAAATACCTGTTGTTACTGGAATTGGTCATGAAACCGATGTCACCATCGCTGATATGATAGCCGATGTTAGAGCGCCAACTCCGACAGCAGCAGCAGAGATAGTTCTGCCTGATAAATCAGAAATACAAAAAACAGTCTCTAGCTTATCCAAGCAGATCACACAAAGCTTTAGCATTGCTCTAACAAACCTCCGACATGCCTTAACTAAGAGTTATCTAAAACTTGAAGAAAATCATCCGAGAAATAAATTACAACAACATCAGCAAAGATTGGATTTTATTCTTGAAAGAATAAAAGCCACGCCTAAAACCTATGCGGATAACCTTCGTTTAAGGCTTAATGACGATCAAAACTCGCTGTCCCTTGTTAACCCAAGATTTTCTATTAATAACATGCAGAAAGACTTAGAACTAAAGCAAAATAACTTGCCGTCACTCATGAGAAACCTCTTAAAGGCTAAAGAAAAACGATTCTCAATTGCGCTAGCAAAGCTTGAAGGCAGTTCTCCATTAAATGCTCTATCTAGAGGTTATGCCTATATCACTGATAAAGACACTGGTAAAAATATCCGATCAATTGACTCACTGAAGAAGGGTTCAACATTAACAACACGGATCAAGGACGGGTTATTTGAATCGAGTGTTACTCGCATTGAAAAGAAGAAAAATTAGGAACGTTTCTTTCTCAAGCGAATAATTCGTCGTCTCTTTTTCCATTGCCTAGAACTCAGCTTGTTCTTCCTATCTGAATAAGGGTTTTTGCTGTCTTTAAAAAATAACTTTATTGGGGTTCCCAACAAAGAAAATCTGATCCTTATTTGACCTTCAATAAATCTCTTATAATTGTCTCTTAATTTTTTTGTTTGATTACCATAAATAATAAAGGTCGGTGGTTGCACTCCACCTTGATGTGCATACTTAAGCTTAATCCTTCGTCCTTGAACGTAAGGAGGTGGGTCAGTTTCCATTAGTCCCTCAACCAACTTAGATAATTCAGATGTGGCGACGGTTTGTACAGCGTTATTAGCTGCATTTACTGCTAATTTAAGCGACCCTTTAAGACCTTTACCATCTTTTGCAGAGATGAATTCAATGTCAACATAGGATACAAACTTTAGTTTTCTTTTTATTTGTCGATCAATCTTCTCTAGATCTTCTTCATTCAACAAGTCCTGTTTATTAATGGCAATGGTTAAGGCGCGACCTGAATTGAGCACCAAGCCAATCAAGGAAAGATCCTGGTCAGTAATACCCTCATTGCCATCGAGCATAACAATAACTGCATCCGATAAATCGAGTGCTTGCAATGCTTTAACAATGCTGAATTTTTCTATGGTTTCCTCAACTTTCTTTTTTCTTCGAATACCAGCAGTATCAATTAGTACAAGATCTTGTTTGCCAAATCGGTAGTTGATAAAAATACTGTCTCTGGTGGTCCCGGGTTGGTCCTCTGTTAATAATCGATCCTCTTGGATCAGAGAATTGATGTATGTTGATTTACCAACATTTGGTCTGCCAATTAGAGCAACAGAAATTAGATCTTCAGGCAGTTCCTCAACCTCTGATATTGCTTCATCTTGATTGAGACTTTCTGAGATTAGATCAACCAAGCTCTGACAATGATCGCCACGAAGGGCCGAAACACTTAAAGTGTCTTTAAAGCCTAGGGAATAAAAATCAGAAGCCAAGTCTTGATCGTCCATGCCTTCCGTCTTGTTGATGACTAAAATCATGTTTTTGTTCTTTTTTCTTAGGCGTTGAGCTATCTCTTGATCGCTATTGGTTAAGCCTTCACGTCCATCAACAACAAACAATAACAAGTCTGATTCGTCAATAGCTTGATCGGTTTGTCGATTGATTACCTGTGATAAATCACCATGGTCATGCTCCAAACCACCGGTATCTATAAGAATAATTTCATTTTCATCTTTAACAATATGACCGTAGATCCGATCTCTTGTTAAACCATGAAAATCAGCAACCAATGCATCTTCTGTTTTGGTGAGTTGATTAAAGAGAGAGGATTTTCCGACGTTAGGTCTTCCGACAATTGCGACTACTGGTAACATGATTTGACCCCCTCATACTATGAACTTGAAGAGTAAGTTTTAACTGCAACCAAATCGCCACCATCGGTTTGAACGAGAACGGTGTCATCAACAACTATTGGGGCTGATGAAATTTTATCCGAACCAATACTGATTCTTTGCTGGGTCTCACCTGATTCTTTATTTAACCAATGCAAATAACCCTCTAGATCTCCTATCACTATGGAGTTTCCAACAATTGCAGGAGCTGTCGGGTATCGATTTAGCAGGTTCTCTTTTTTCCATATCTCTCGTCCAGTAAATCGAGATAGCGCCATAACCGTGCCATCAGCTTGAGAGACAAATACAGCGTCATCACTAACAGCCATGCCTGAATAGATAGACGCCTCAGTTAGCCAAATAATATCTCCGGATTCGAGCGCTAATGCTGCTAGAGCTCCTTGATAACTTCCGGCATAGAGTTCATTGCCAACCACCACGATAGGTGCATCAATATCTATAACCTTTTCGATTTCAGTTCGTCCACCAGGTGGTGTCAGCATGGTTTCCCACAAAAGAGCGCCGTCGATTAAATCGTAGGCAGTTACTTTTCCGTCGTCAAAACCGCTTATCACCGCATTTGCAAATGTTGCAGGACTTGAGGTACCTCGCAAACTTAATCGAGGAACTTTATGGTTTGCAATCCATAGCAATGAACCATCTTCAGCTGCATAAGCAGATAAGTTTCCGTCCACAGAACGCACGAAGATTTGATTGTTTCTAATGGCAGCCGGAGCTAGTATTTCACTACTCACAGAGGTTTCCCATAAAAGATTACCGGTCATTGAATCTATATTGATCAACTCTCCATTGTTGGTTCCCAAAATCAGAATTCCATCTTTGTAGGTCGGTCCTGCGGTAAAGGATAGATCAAAGCTTCTGTCCCAAACTTTTCTTCCATTACTGAGGTTTAAAGCGACAACATTACCGTTAAAACTTGCTGCGAAGACCACTTCTCCATCAGATGCTGGAAGCAAGCCAACTCCCAATCCTTCATGACTTTTACCGACAGAGGTTTTCCAATCTCTATCAACTTCAACTGTTTCTATAAAATCAATTAGCTCAGCAGGTAATAAGGATTCATCCTCATCATCTCCACCAAATAAGGAGCATCCCTGAATAATAGATAGCATGAGCAATAAAGATAGTACCTTCATGAACTGATTAGGAATTGTAATGATTGATAGTTGTTTTGCTTCTGTGTTCACGAGTTATCTGTGGGATTTACTTGAATTTGATCAGATTTCATCTTAATAAAATCAAAGTCAAAGTTACCAGGCTCCAATGACTCAAGTGCCGTTGAATAGGCTGATTTAGCCTTATCTAATTGTCCTTGAGAGGTATAAATATCGCCCTTAACCGATTGATAATAAGGTGCATAGGCATCCGGTATCATACTGACTGAATCTAACAGGAGTAAGGCCTGATCTAATTGACTCTGTTCAACCATAATCCTGGCTATTCTCAACCTCGCAATGTGTTTAAAAGATTCATCAGATGCATTATCCATAACAAACTCAAGCTGGATAATAGCGTTATCATAATCCAATGTATCCATATGAAGTTTTGCTAAAGCAAGATGGCTTTGATATTGATAAGGACTGTCAGAAAAATTATTGTCCATTTCTTGAAGAAGATTTTGTGCTTGTGATATTCGTTGTTGCTTGAGAGCAAATTCAATTTCAGCATAGAGTCTCGAAGCATTTTCATAACCTCGAAGTTTATCTTTTTGATAGAACTGCAAACCAAAATAACCTGAAATACCAAGAGCAATTGAAAGAAGAATGCTCATGCCATTTTCCTTGAGCCACTTCTTAACAATCTCGGCTTGTTGTTGGTCTGTTAAATTATCGTCCATTTTTTGTGTTCCTTTTTTTAACCAAAGAATTCATCGAGTTGACCGATAAGCTCTTCTTGTTTGACAGTTGTCTGTTCGTCGTCGCTTTTAAGAGGCTTAAGGCTAATAGTGCCCTGCTCTATTTCCTGCTCACCAACTATAATTGCCAACTCAGCTCCAGATTTATCTGCCCTCCGAAACTGCTGCTTAAAATTTCCTCCGTCCATGTTTACCTCAACGGCGTAATTCTGATTCTCATCCCTAATAGTCTCTGCCATTATACTGGCGTGTATCTCTGCGCCCTCACCAACTGCTACAATGTAAATTTTTGGCTGGCTATTTTCTGCTTTTTCTACAGAGACTTCAACCAATTCAGTTAATCTTTCCATGCCAATAGCACAACCAATGCCACAAACGTCTTTGCCGCCAAGCTGTTCAACCAAGCCGTCATAGCGTCCACCTCCACAAACAGTAGCTTGTGAGCCCAATTGATCCGAAGTCCACTCAAAGACTGTCTTAGTGTAATAATCAAGCCCTCTCACCAGATTTGAATTTAATTTGTAATCGATACCGTGCGATTCCAAAGCTTTGAGCAGGATTGAGAAATGTTGTTTGGATTCATCGTCGAGAAAATCTGTAATTTTTGGAGCATTTAAAATTAAACCCTTCATGTCAGGGTTCTTGCTATCCAATATCCTCATTGGATTTGTTTTTAAACGAGTGACTGAATCTTCATCAAGTGAGTCTTTCTGATCACTAAAATAACCGACCAAAGCATCTCGGTAAACCTGCCTTGATGCTGGGGTACCTAGTGAATTAATTTCAAGCTGAATCGAATTAATACCCAAGGCTTTCCAAATTCTTGCTGTCATAAGAATGATTTCTAAATCAATGTCAGGTCCTTGGTAGCCAAAAGCCTCCATATTAATTTGATGAAATTGCCTATAGCGGCCTTTTTGCGGTCTCTCATATCGATACATTGGGCCCATAGACCATAGTTTTTGGGTTTGATTATAAAATAGCCCATGCTCAATCCCTGCTCTAACAACACCAGCCGTAGCCTCTGGTCTAAGAGTTAAGGATTGATCTTTGCGATCTGTAAATGAATACATCTCTTTAGAAACAACATCTGTGCTCTCACCAATGGTTCTTTGGAATAATTCTGTTCGCTCAACAATTGGTGTCCGAATCTCTCTAAATGCATAAGCGCCCATCACTTGCTTAACCTGAGACTCGACAAACTGCCATTTAACCAACTCCTCAGGCAAAAGGGTTGGCATCCCTCTAATCGATTTTATCTGGTCGCTCAAATCCTTAATTGTGAGAGAAATACATTCCAACCAGAGTTACCAGAAACAAGACCACACAAGCAATGGAAATTATCTTCAATGCGACCATGTGCTCTGGGACATTTGAATTTGAATTATCAGACATACTTACTCCTTTTATTTATCTATATGGTTATACAATAATAACTTTATTTAATGCATTTGTTTTTTGAGCTTTTCCCTTAGTGTCTTCTTTGCTAAATTTCTGACACTGCCAGATAGTTGCCCACAGGCTGCTTGGATATCTTCACCTCGTGTTTTCCTAGTAATAGTCATTATTCCAGATTCCAATAAGATATTCCTGAATTCATTGATTTTTTTAGCTTCTGTTGATTCAAACTTTACACCGGGAAAAGTGTTAAAAGGAATTAAATTAATTTTTGCAGGTTTACCCCTGAGTAATCTGACAAGCTCTCTTGCATCTTCCTTTGAGTCGTTAACTCCTTTAAGCATGGTGTATTCAAAAGTCACCGTTTTTAAATTTTGTTTTCTTGCATATAGCCAGCAGGCATCAAGCAAATCTTCAATAGGATGCTTTCGGTTAATAGGAACCAATTCATCACGTAGTTTATTAGTTGGAGCATGCAATGATATAGCCAGTGCAACACCAACTTCATCACCTAATTTATGCAATTGTGGAACTAAACCAGATGTGCTTACAGTGATTCGTCGTCTTGAAATATTGAATCCCTGTGGATCATTGAGGATCTTTATCGACTTTATCACTTCTGGATAGTTTGCTAGAGGTTCTCCCATACCCATAAAAACCACATTTGTGATTCTCTTTTCAGGGCCTAGGCTTTCTTTAGCAACAAGGATCTGCCCAATGATTTCATGCGCCTTTAAATTTCGATTAAAGCCTTGATGACCGGTAGCACAGAAGGGGCAGTCGATTAAACACCCGATTTGACTTGAAATGCATAATGTTCCTCTTGATTCTTCGGGGATAAAAACGGTTTCAATGATCTGTTGATCTTGTTTTTCAATTAACCATTTTACGGTTCCATCTTTAGAGAAATCAGTTCTATTTGAATCATCAAACCCCAAAGTACAATTCTCATTGAGATACTCTCTCAGGTTAAAATTAAAATTGGTCATTAAATTAAAATCATAGACACCCTTAGCATAGATCCATTGCATCAGTTGCTTTGCTCTATAGTTCTTTTCCTCGATACCTTCAAAGAACTCTAGCAACTCACTTTGAGGGAGCCCGAGAAGATTATTTTGAGTTTGACTCAACTGTGATTAACCAAAAAAGAAACTGATCTCTTCTTTAGCGGTATCAGGCCCATCTGAGCCATGAACTGTGTTTTTTTCTATGCTGGTAGCAAAGTCTTTTCTAATAGTGCCTTCATCAGCTTCGGCAGGATTAGTGGCGCCCATTAATTCTCGATTTTTATCTATGGCATTTTCGCCTTCTAAGACTTGAACCATAACTGGCCCTGAGATCATATAATCAACTAAATCATTAAAAAAAGGTCTCTCTTTATGTACGGCATAAAACCCTTCAGCTTGGTCACGGGTTAAATGCAACATCTTTGCTTCTACTATAGTTAGTCCTGAATCTTCGAAACGTTTATATATTTCCCCAATGACATTTTTTTCAACGCCATCAGGTTTGATAATTGAAAGTGTTCTTTCCATGTTGAAACCCTCTTTAGTTAAACACTAAAACTTTCACCACAACCGCATTCGCCAGTTGCATTTGGATTCTTGAATTTAAACACCTGGTTTAGCCCTTCATCGATGAAGTCAATCTCAGTGCCCTTGATTAAACTCATGCTCTCAGGGTCAACAAAAATAGAGATGTCAGATATTTTGATAAGCTTATCCTCATCATTTACTTCACCAGCATAGTCCAATAGGTATGAATATCCATTGCACCCGGTTGATTTTATGCTGATTCTTAATCCAATAGCATTTGGCTGACCAGAGAGATTATCTCTGAATCTCTTAATTGCTTTGTCTGTTACTGATAAATCCATGTTTTAACCTTTTTCAATGTGTTTTATACAATCTTTTACCGCATCTTCCAACAAAAAAAGTCGATCTTTCTTATTTTTAGGTAAGTTAATTGCCTCTGCCAACGATAAATAATCAAATTCGTGCAATATATCAGTGTCATGTCCTATAATTTTTTTTATCAGTATCGATGTGAGTCCAATCAAGTGAGGACAGCCAGAAACTTGGTATCTAGCATCATCAATTGAGTCCGCTTCCAATTTGACAAATACCTTAACATTCATCCCTGTTTGATTTTTTGAGTTCCCCACTAAATAACTCTCTAAGTCATCATTACTTTTTAACACCTTATCTGTGTTGAAAAACGCCTTACTTAGAATCTCAGTTTGACTCATGCGGTTCCTCCGCTAATCAATCTTAAGTGCTCTGATGCTGCTCTTAGAGAAGACGAGGCAGTTTCTATGTCTTCATAAGAGGTTTCTCGACCAAAACTAACTCGTATGGTGCCATTAATTTCTTCTTGGGAAAGACCCATAGACTTCAATACATGCGAAGGTTCATCGCTATCTGTGGCGCAAGCCGAACCTTTAGAGACAGCCAAATCATCCATCGCAAATATTAAGCTGTCTGCATTTAAATCTGGAAAACATAGGCTGATAATCCCTGGGTATGTGTTATTAGAGTCACCATTAATCTTTAGCCCTTCTAGATCCTTAATCGATTCTAGAAATATCTCTCTGCATTTGGACAAGTGTAGATAATCTTGTTGCATAGAGGATTTAGCTAAACGAAAGGCAGAGGCAATACCGGCTATTTGATGAGTTGCTAAGGTCCCGGGTCGCATACCTCTTTCCTGACCGCCACCAAATATTAGTGGCTTGAGTCGCCCCACCGTTTCGTGATTAACAAATAAAGCACCAACTCCTTTTGGACCATAGACTTTATGGGCTGATAAGGACATTAAATCAATGTTATTTTTCCTCACATCAAGTAATAATTTTCCGATACTCTGTGCAGCATCAACATGGAAAACGGTTCCCTTATCTCTGCATAGGGCGCCTATTAAAGCAATATCATTAGTACTGCCTACTTCGTTGTTGATATGCATACAGCTGAGCAAATCAACCCCATTATCTAGTGTCCTCGAGATTATATCGGGATCGAGGTAACCATCATGATTAGGAGTAATAAATTCAACTCGATGTCCTTTTTGTTTAAGCTCCATAAGAGGCTCAATAACTGATTTATGTTCAATAAATGATGACACGATTTTTAAAGGTCGATCTTTCATTTTAAACTCAGTAAAACCTATAAGTGCCAAATTATTTGCCTCCGTTGCCCCCGAGGTCCAAATAATTTCATCTCCATCGGCATTAATTAATTCAGCAACATCCGTTCTTGAGGATTCAATGAATTCACTAACTGAGCTTCCATAGTCATGATCCAAAGAAGAAGAATTGCCAAAAAGATCGTTGTCTAAAACCGACTTTATGTCTTTTTTAACTTCCCCTGCAATAGGCGTGGTAGAGGCATAATCAAGATATATTTTCTTTATCGACATCTTATTCTTTTGGCTTTTGATAAGAGGTTAGTATGCCCCGCATAATATTTACTTCGTTCTCATCAAGTTCAGCTCTATTAAATAATGCTCTTAATCTTCGCATTAGTTGTTTTGGGTTTCTAGGGTTAAGGAATCCGGTCTCAAGCAAGACTTCTTTTAGATGCTCATAAAATAATTCCATTTCTTGGCCAGAAGCTAAATTTCGATCAGGAATGATCTTTTCGTCCGGTGACAAAGACATTTTGATCTCGTAGGCCACCACTTGAACCGCCATGGCTAGATTGAGAGAAGAATATTTTTCTCCAGAAGGTATATAAACTAAGTGATTACATCTATCGATTTCTTCATTACTTAATCCTGAGGTCTCGGGCCCAAATACAATTGAGATCTTTTGCTTATCAGATATCCTGACAATCTCATCAACAAAGTCTCTTATCGGGGAGACGGGAACACTGATCCTTCGATTCCTCGCAGTCGTTCCAACCACATAACCAGAATCACCAATGGCATCTTCCAAATCATTATGAACGCTTGCGTTAAGCAAAACATCGAGTGCAGCTGAAGACCTAGCCCTTGATTCTGGGTGAGGGTGTTCACTCGGGCTAACCAAAGCTAGTTGATCAAATCCCATAGTTGCAATAGCTCTAGCAACCGCTCCTATATTTCCAGGGTGTGACGGTCTTACAAGCACAAATTGTATTTTCTGATTCAAAACAAACTTTAACAATTACCAATAAAGTAAAACATTTGATTAAAAAGTTTTGTTATTCTACACATATTCCATTGAGTTATTTATTCATGATAGAGATTTTAGCATGCAAGCTTTTTTAAACACTGCCATAGAAGCCGCGAGAAAGGCTGGTGATATCGCTCAAATTAATTTTGCACGAATCAATCAGAGCGATATAAAAACCAAAGCCTATAATGAGTTCGTCACCTTTGTGGATGAAGAAGCAGAAAAAGCGATTATAGACATCATTCACGGTCGATACCCTGACCACACCATATTGGGAGAAGAACAAGGCCTTAAAGGTGATGAGTCAGATTATTTGTGGATCATAGATCCTATCGATGGGACGACAAATTATATTCATTCCTTTCCGGTTTACTGCGTTTCAATTGCATTAAAGATAAAAGGAAGACTTGAGGTTGCCGTCATCTATGACCCTTCCAGACAAGAATTATTTACTGCTATTAGAGGTATGGGTGCTCTGCTCGATGGAAGAAAGATCAGAGTAAGTAAGCAGCGCACGCTTCAAGGAGCATTGCTTGGAACGGGATTCCCCTATCGGGATCAGCTTGACTGGTTGGAGGTCTACCTAGATATTTTCATCGATTTCACAAGAATTGTTGGAGCCATCAGACGTCCAGGATCTGCGGCTTTGGATTTAGCCTACGTTGCCTCTGGTCGATATGATGGATTCTGGGAATTTGGTCTGAAGCCTTGGGACGTTGCAGCTGGAGTTCTTTTAATCCAAGAGGCAGGAGGTTTAGTTAAAAGCATGATACCGGGTGAGGATGCAGTAGAAAGCGGCAGCCTGTTATGCGGAAACCCTCATCTCTTTGATCCGATGTCTGAAATTGTCTCTAAATACGACGACCGTTTAAAAAAGCTATTCTAAATCAGTCAACCCTAGGGCATCCCATCATCAACTTCTTCTCGTTTAGAGGTCAAAAGATCTGTGGTAGAAATATCCAAATAGAAAACGCTGGTTGAGGCAACAAAAATAGAGGAATAGGTTCCTATTAATACACCAATAATCAATGCTATTGAGAAACCTGATAGCGATTGTCCGCCCATGAAATATAGCGCCAATAAAACCATCAAGGTCGTTGAACTGGTGATGATAGTTCGGCTGATGGTTTGAGTGATAGAAGAATTGAGGATCTCAATGGTTTCCGATCTTCTCATAGATCGAAAATTTTCTCTAATTCGATCAAATATAACAATCGTATCATTAAGAGAATATCCAACCACAGCCAATATGGCAGCAAGAACAGCCAGATCAAAAGTAAGTTGGAAAAATGAAAAAATACCTAAGGTTATAAGGACATCATGAATCAAGGCGAGCACCGCGCCAATTGAAAATTTCCATTGGAATCGAAAAACAATATAAATCATGATCATGATTAATGCGAAGATCATGGCTAAGCCACCTTGCTCAGTAAGCTCCTCTCCAACCTGTGCACTGACGTACTCAGAACTTAATAATTCGACATTATTTGATGATTGGCTAACAGCTTCAATAATCTGATTTCCAACTTTTCTTGAATCCACGCCTTCTCTTGGAGCAGTCCTAATCATAAGATCGGTGGCTGAACCAGAGTTTTGGACGATGGCATCATCAAAACCAGATCTGGAAAGATCTAACCTAACCTGCTGAATTTCAGGGGCTTCCTGAAAGCTAACTTCTATCTGAAATCCGCCTGTAAAATCAATCCCAGGATTTAGGCCTCTAATGAGAAGAGATGACCCTGACAAGATCATTAATACAATTGATAAGATCGTGGTTATTCGACGAACAGAAAGAAATTTGATGGTGGTTTTAAACATCTTAAATCCTCAACTTCTCAATGGTTTTATTTCCATAGAAAAAGTTCACGACAGCTCTTGAAGCAATAATAGCTGTAAACAATGAAGTGAGTATCCCTAAGGAAAGAGTGACCGCAAAGCCTTTAATAGGACCTGTACCAAAGGTGAAGAGCACAAGGGCAGCAATCAGAGTTGTTATATTGGCATCGGCAATGGTTCCAAATGCTTTTTGATATCCTGCAGCAATGCTAGCTTGTGGTGAATTACCGTTTCTTAACTCTTCTCTGATTCGTTCAAAGATAAGAACATTTGCATCAACAGCCATCCCGACAGTAAGAACAATTCCAGCGATACCTGGAAGTGTCAGAGACGCCTGTAAAAGTGAGAGCAGAGCCACAATAAGCGTCAAGTTGACTACCAAACCAATGTTTGCAATTAAACCAAAACCCTTATAGTAAAGAATCATAAAAATAATAATGGCTATTAGACCGGCCACAATAGCTGCAAATCCTTTGTCGATATTATCTTGACCTAAACTCGGACCGACAGTCTTTTCTTCGATTTTAAAAATAGGCGCTGCTAAAGCTCCTGCTCTTAGTAAAATTGCTAGGTCTTTAGCTTCAAAGACAGTTAAACCTGTGATTTCAAACTGACTGCTAAAAACACCCCTAATGGTTGCTATATTAATAACTTCTTTATCAAGAACAGACCGATTAAAAAAATCACCATCTTCTTCTATAGTTTCTTGACGTTGCTGAACAAATAGAACGGCCATGGGTTTATTTAAGTTCTTTTTAGTGGTTTCCAGCATCGATTTAGATCCTTTGCTATCTAGGCGTATTGAAACGGCTGGCCTTCCTTGAGAAAAAGATTGTGATGCATCAATCAATTGATTGCCTGTAACAATTGCCTTCTTCTTTAAAAGCACAGGATTACCTGATCGATCCTTAAAAAGATCACAACCAATTGGTGCTCGTCCTTTCTCTTCAGCCTCAAACGCATTCTCGTTCTCACAAACTAAGCGAAACTCTAATGTTGCTGTTGCCCCTAATATTCTTTCAGCTTGGGTTGGATCTTGAACCCCTGGTAGCTGGACCACAATGCGGTCAAGCCCTTGTCGCTGAACAATTGGTTCAGCCACACCTAATTCATTGACTCTATTTCTCATGGTCAGAATATTTTGTTGGATGGCAAAATCTCGTCTTTGCTTAAGCTGATCGTCTGTCATGTTGACAACCATAACGGTTTGCGAGCCAGAAGAAGCGTTTGTTACTTCAAGTAAGTTATCAATCTCTCTAACAGACCGCCGTGCCTGATTGTAATCCTCAGGGTTAGCCAACTCGACTCTCAGACTATTGCCTTCTTTTCTTATACTTCTTCTTATTCTCTGATCAATGAGTGATTTATTGATGTCAGTGATGTACTGATCAAGCCTCTGCTGAATTGCAGCATCAAGATCAACTTCAAATTTAAAATAAACGCCTCCTCTAAGATCAAGACCTAGGCTCATTTGATTTAAATCTAGCTGCTGAATCCAGCCTGGCATTCTCGGCGCGAAGGTCAAAGCCACTGTGGAAAATCTACCTAAATAGGATCGTACACGATCACTAGCATCTATTTGCCCTTCAACATTAGCGAAACGGATAAGCAAATCCCCATCTTTATTAGTAATGGAAGTAAAATTTGATTCTCTGCTCAAGAGGAAATCTTCAACATCCTTTAACTCACTTTCATTAAAAACTAGACCACTCTCCTTGGAAATTATTAAGGCAGGATCTTCGCCGTAGAAATTAGGCAGAGCAAATAGTGTCCCAAGAAGAATCACTATTATTACCAAAGCATTTTTCCATAAGGGGTACTGATTCATCGAAATTTAACCTTTTTTTATTGTGCCTTTTGGCAACAGAGATCCAATTGTATGTCTCTGCACCTTGATAACCGTATCGTCTGATATCTGAACCTGAACGTATTGGTCATTAATTTCTTTAATCTTGCCTAAAATTCCTCCAGCGGTTACAACTTCATTTCCAACCTCTAAAGAAGTGATCATCTCTTGATGTTCTTTTTGCTTCTTAGACTGCGGTCTAATGAGTAAAAAATAAAAAACAACAAAAATAATAATTAACGGTATAAACGACATAATAGGGTCGCCCCCTACTCCGCCATCTTGTGCCCATGCATTTTCAAAAAATATACTCATTTTGCTCCCTTGAGTAAAAATAGATGTGCAATTATGACACAGAAACAATTATTGCTGATACTTCTCTGTAAAACTTTTCTTAAATTTTTCGAATGAATTCGTAGTTATTGCCTCACGGATATTAGCCATTAACCCTAAATAAAAACTTATGTTATGTATTGTTGCCAATCGGCTGCCCAGTATCTCGTTGCAATTGAACAAATGTCTTATATATGAGCGTGAGAAATTATTGCAGCTATAACAGTTACAATCTTCATCTATGGGTCTTAAGTCATCTTTGTATTGAGCATTTTTAATTCTTAAAACTCCTCTGTGGGTATAAATTTGACCGTTTCTTGCATGCCTGGTTGGTATGACACAATCAAACATGTCGACCCCGACATCAACCGCTCTAATAATATCTAGCGGTGTTCCTAATCCCATTAAGTATCTAGGCATGCTTTTAGGCATTGCTGGCATTAACAGTTCTAGAACCTCCATTCTTTCATTTATTGTTTCACCCACTGATAAGCCGCCAATGGCTAGTCCGTCAAAGTTAATAGAGGACAAATAATCAAGATTTTCGAGTCTTAAGTCTCCATACATTCCACCTTGAATGATCCCAAAAATTGCGCTATCAGAATCCTGTTTTAAGTCTTGATATGATTCAAAACTTCTCAAAGCCCATTGCTCAGACCTCTTCATTGATAACAATGCCTCATCTTTGCTTGCAGGGTAATGAGTGCATTCATCGAGAACCATTTGAATATCGCTTCCTAGAGTCCTCTGGATACGCATAGCGATTTCTGGTGTCAGTCTAATCATGTCGCCATTGACAGGTGAATCAAATTCTACGTACTCGTCAGTGATCGTTCTTTTTTTTGATAAGCTCCAAATCTGATAACCACCAGAATCGGTCAAGATTGGCCTATCCCAAGCCATAAAGTTATGTAAGCCTTTGTGTGCTTCAATAATTTCTTCGCCAGGTCTTATCATCAGATGGTAAGTGTTGGAAAGAATTATCTTAGCACCCATATCGACTAACTCATAAGGAGCCATTGTTTTCACTGAACCATACGTTCCAACAGGCATAAATACTGGGGTTTTTATAACCCCACGATTAAACTCAATCGTGCAAGTCCGAGCAGCCTTATCTTGATGTTCTAATTTAAATTTCATTGTCGTTGTTTCTCTAAAAACATGGCATCGCCATAACTGTAGAAGCGATAATCACTGTTAATCGCGTGCTGATATGATTTTAGAATGGTTTGCGTTCCAGCGAAAGCCGAAACCAGCATAATTAATGAAGATTCTGGAAGATGGAAGTTGGTGACCATAGCATCGATAACTTTGAATTCAAAACCTGGGGCAATAAATATGTCTGTTTCACCTTGAAATGCTTCAATCTTGCCCTGTTGAGCAATACTCTCTAAGGCTCTAACCACAGTTGTCCCCACAGCAATAATCCTCCCTTGATTAGATTTTGCCTTGTCGATCTTCTTGCATAAAATTTGATCGATCATAAATTGCTCTTTGTGTAATGTTTTAGTTTCAAGTTGTTCTTCTCTAAGAGGCATAAAGGTTCCTGCACCAACATGCAAAGTCAGGTAGCCTATGTCAATCCCATTGGAACTGATCTCCTCTAACAATGAATCAGTGAAATGCAAGCCTGCAGTAGGTGCTGCAACTGCACCTGATTCTGATGCGAATATTGTCTGATATCGTTTTTCATCCACAGGCACGGAGTCTCTTTTTATGTAGGGCGGAAGTGGAACAGAGCCTGAGTTATCCAAAATCTCCATTATTGGTTTGTCTGATCTCAATAAAAAAAAGTGGCCCTGCCTTTCTAATACCTCGAGATCTTCATTGTTACCAACAATAAGTTCTGAGCCAGGTCTGAGTTTGCCACTAAATTTAATCTGGCCGATGAAAGTCGATTGATCAATACTCCTTTCAAATAAAATCTCCACTCTTCCTCCAGATGTTTTTCTGCCTAATAATCTGGCTTTAACCACTCGTGTGTTGTTAAGGATAAGTAAATCGTTCTCTCTCAATAAGTTTTTAAGATCAGTAAATTGATGGTCTTTAAGTCTAGTGTCCTGGACGTGGAGCAACCTGGATGCATCTCTTTCCTCTAGGGGATTTTGAGCGATAAGGTGCTTAGGCACTGAGAATTGGAAGTCTTTGATTTCCATGAAAACATTATGACCTGTGGACTGTCCTATAAACAAGAGGTATTCTGCCATAAGGATTTAGCCGGGATGGCGGAATTGGTAGACGCGCCGGATTCAAAATCCGGTGGGGTTAAACCCGTGAGAGTTCGAGTCTCTCTCCCGGCATAATAAAGACGAGCTTATGAAATATTGCAATCAATGTGGAAAGACTAATGAATCGATTATTCCTGAGAATGATACGAAGGTAAGATTTGTTTGCAGTGGCTGTGGATTCATCCACTATGAAAATCCAAAAATTGTCGTAGGAACTGTGCCAATTTTCAAAAATGAAGTTCTCTTGTGCTTAAGAGCAATAGAACCAAGAAGAAATTATTGGACGCTTCCTGCAGGTTTCCTTGAGAACGGAGAAAGTCTTGAACAAGGAGCTATTAGAGAATCTGAAGAGGAAGCAATGTTCACGCCTTCACTTGGACCAATGTTAGCAATGATCGATGTTATTCATGCAAATCAAGTACATATCTTCTTTAGAGCAACTCTAGAAAAACTAGAGTTCTCTCCTGGAGTTGAGTCCCTGGATGTCAAAATGTTTCCTTTAAATGATATTCCTTGGGATAATATGGCATTTGAGACAGGGAAAATTGCTCTTAGAGGAATGATTGCAAAACCACCTGATGATTTTGAACCGATATATAAAACGATTCAATAAAACGGAAAACTTATGACATTTTTAGTGGGTGAAAATTGTATAAAGTGCAAATTGGGTGATTGCGTCGAAGTCTGTCCTGTGGACTGCTTTCATGAAGGTCCCAACATGCTAGTTATCAACCCCGATGAATGCATTGACTGTGCTCTATGTGAACCTGAGTGCCCTGTCGATGCAATTTTTGCAGATGATGAGATTCCTGAAGGTCAAGAAGGCTTTTTAGAGCTTAATATAGAACTCAGCGAAATTTGGCCAGTAATTTCTGAAGCGCCTGAACCACCTGAAGATGCTGATGAGTGGAGAGAAGTAAAGAATAAATTAAAATATCTAGAGCGATAGTCCTAGTATTATTGGTTATCTAATCGAGCTCGGAGAGTAGCTGCAGGCATATAGCCAACTATCATTTCTCCTTTATCAGTTAACATCGTCGGCGTTCCTTGGACATTAAACATTAACCCCAAATTATAGTGATCTTGCACGGGATCATTGGCGCAGACTTTATTTGAGAACTCTTCGCCTAGCTTGGCTTTAGTAATTGCTTGCTGTCGGTTATCACTGCACCAAACCTTTTGCGCCTTATACCAGCTATCTGTTTCAGGTCCGCTTCTTGGAAAAAATACATACTGCACTCTGATTCCCTGATCCAAGACCTCTTCTATTTCTTGGTGAAACTTTCGACAATAGCCACAATCAATATCTGTAAAAATTGTAATTGTGTGCTGATACTCAGATGGAGCAAAAGTTATCATTGACGACGAACTGATTGAGTTCAAATAATCAATGCGAACATTTTCTCGTTCTGCCTCAGTTAAATTCTCACTGGATGCAGTGTCGTACAAATCCCCGTTAATTAAGTATTTTCCATCGTCACTAACATAAAAAACCTGGGATCCAATCTTAACCGTGTAAAGATTATCGATAGGTGATTGCTGTAGGTCGATATGCGTATCATTTGGAAAAAATTCTGACAACTGAGAAAGAATCGCCTCTACTCTAGTTGTCCCAGGATCATCTTCCTCAGAATTAAGGCTCAGAGTTCCAAACACGCAAGTCATACAAGCAATCATTGTTAGGTAACGAATCATTGGTCTAGTTTATAAAAATCTCATCCCCTTGGGTGATGTTTTTGATGAATATCTTTTAAACGATGTTGAGCAATGTGCGTGTAAATTTGGGTAGTGGACAAATCACTATGGCCTAAAAGCATTTGCACTACCCTTAAGTCTGCACCGTGATTAATCAAATGAGTTGCAAAAGCATGCCTCAAACTGTGTGGAGATAAATCTGATTTGATACCAACTTTTTTAGAATATTTCTTAATAATTTGCCAAAAAGCCTGTCTTGAAATGTGTTCGGATGTCTTCGTTGGAAACAAGAATTCTGATTGTCTTTCTCCCAAGATCTCTGTAATTGGTCCATCCAGAAAATTCTTCAACCGTCGTTTTGCTATAGTGCCCATAGGCACTAATCGTTCTTTGTTCCCCTTTCCCATTACCCTTACATAGCCTTGATTCAGGTTTACATCTGCTTGCTTGAGACTTACCAGTTCAGACACCCTTAAGCCGGTAGCATAAAGAATTTCTAACATTGTTCTGTCTCTAAAACCCAGAGGTTTTTTTGAGTTGGGCGCCTTAATCAATTGAAGGACTTCTTCCTCTGTCAATAACTTTGGAAGACTCTTACCTATTTTTGGCATAGAAATTTTTTCGGTGGGATTAGTCGATATTATTTCCTCTTGAAAAAGATAACCATAGAATCGCCGAAATGAAGATAGCATTCTCGCTGAGGTTCTTGCACTGATTCCAGAATGGGCTTTATCTGCTATAAAATCGAGAAGATCGGCACGTGAAATGTCCTCGATCTTGAGATGTTTGCTTAAAGCCCATTTGCCTAAAACATTAATATCAGAACGATAGGCGCTCAAAGTGGATTTAGAAAGGCCCTGTTCCAGCCATATTGAATCTATGAAAGTATCAATAATTTGATCGCTATCAGAATTATTAGTCATGAGTTTTTTTCATTGCCTAGTTTTGTGTATTATGTTGTTTTTAATATACACAATATAAAAATTCCATGAAAAGTGTTTCTATGTA
This sequence comes from uncultured Gammaproteobacteria bacterium, assembly GCA_902634075.1. Taxonomy (GTDB): domain Bacteria; phylum Pseudomonadota; class Gammaproteobacteria; order Steroidobacterales; family UBA11654; genus CACPJA01. Next base: position 4,295 of record CACPJA010000011.1, on the reverse strand, counting down.
TTTATTCGGTTCTTGGGCATGGCTGGTCTTCACCGTCACTCTCTTGATCATGGTATGCTGCTTTCCTTTTACACGCACAGTGGAATCCACTAGGACATTGGGGAAAAGATCTGCATCTGCAATGCTAAAACTAATGGGCATAGAACTTAATGTCGAAGGTAGTGAGCACCTTGTGGACGGGCCCTCAATTTTGGTTGCAAACCATGCCAGTTACACTGACCCTATGATTATGGCAGCTGCGTTGCCTCCTAAATTTGGCTATGTTGCCAAAAAAGAATTAAAGCATATCCCCTTTGCCAATTATGTTCTTGGAAAGTTAGGTACACATCTTGTGGATAGAGTAAACCCTAAGAAAGGGGCGGATGACTTAAACAAAATTATGAAAAGCAATAAAGCACAAGATTCTATTGTCTTCTTTCCTGAAGCGACATTTATAAAAGACAAGGGCCTCTTAAAATTTAAAAGGGGAGCATTTATCACAGCAATTAGAAATAAAAGCCCAGTCATCCCAATAACCATTAATGGAAGCAGAGATTTACTTAGGTCTGAGAGTTGGTTACCAAAAAAAGTGAGTCTACACATAAAGATTCATCCGCCACTCAATACCTCCAATGAATTCACAAATCCGCAGGAATTATCTGATGAGTCTAGGAAAATTATTCTTGGAGATCTGAACGAACCTGATCTGAACCACAGGTCTTTCTCTTAATCTAACCTCGTCTATCGGAGACGTATTCTATCCAAGATTCTGCGTTTCTTTTATTACTCTCGGTACCAATTTCTATAGCTTCAGTGAAAGATTCAATGGCTTGATCATATTCTTCAAGTTCTGTGTGTGCCATTCCTCTGAGAATAAAGACATCCCCAGGATTCTCAAGATTAGGATCAAGCAAGGCCATTTCTGTCGCTTCTTTAATTCCATCCCAATCGCTCATTTCATTAAGCAACATGGCCTTCTGAATGAACAATGATCCATCTTCTATCATGGGGGCAAGAACATCTATTACTTCTATAGCTTCTTTGAATTCTCTTGCTGAAGTCCATGCGCCTAAAAGCAGTCTTAGGTTGTCCTCGTTCTTCTCGATTAAACCAGCATCCATATTTTCTTGCATAATCACAGCTGCCTGATAGGGAATCTCTAAATATAGACTTAATCTTGCCAAACTCTCAAGCGTCTCTTTTTTCTCAATAGAGTTGTTTTTATATCCCAAATTTAGGGCAGCTAATGCGTCTGCATCCTTTTGCATTTCCATGTATGCGCCAGCCATTGTTTCCCAGTATTTTTCTTTCTCTGGCCAATATGTTGCAAGCTGCTTAACAATATTAATGGCGTCGTCATAACGTTTATTAAGAAATAAGATAGCAAGCTCTAACTCAAGCCAACTCTGTTTTGGCTCTAAAGATTTGAGATTAGCCATAGTGATATAAGGCAACGCTTCTAAAGGTTTCCCTTGTTGGAAATAAGCGATGCCTGTCATGATATAGGATTCTGCAGCTGGGTCCTTTTCATATTTAAAAAATTCCATCAAAGAAGCAATAGCAAGGTCCCATTGCTCTTTGGAACCATAAAGACTAGCGATATTAAATAAGGTTCCTTGATGTTGTGTGTTACCTAAGACATTGTATTCAACACATTTACTAAATACCTCAATTGCGTCATCTATCTTGTTCTGATTAACATAGATGAATCCCATAAATTGATACACCACGGCTTCTTCGTATTTTGACAAATTCCAACTCAACATTTTCTGTAAGTTTTCCATTGCTCCTTCAAAATCATTATCTCCAAAGCGATCGGCAATCCCTTCAAATTTCTTATTGACATTATTGGTCATCTGCCTTGCTGAATTTGGTCGCTCAATTGCCACACGATCCTCTCGTAGAGGATGATATTTTGGCAATGACTCAGAAATTGAATACTCTGCATACACACCTAGTAACAATGGCAATACAATCAACAATTTCCTGAAGTTAATAAATTTCGTCATAAGCTAATCTAATTTAAATTCTAGTGTCTGCATGGCTTTTCTTTCAACAGGCACTCCATTGATAATTCTTGGTTTAAATTTCCATTTCAGAACGGCCCTGATCACATTCCGATCAAAAACTCTCTTGGGAACTGATTCCACCACAACCACACCTCTGACAGAACCGTCTGTCGCTATAGTAACCTCAACAACCACATAACCTTCTATACCTTCAACTAGTGCTTCTCTAGGCCATTGTGGATCTATTCTTACTATAGGTAATACATCCCCTTCAGCAAGAGGGTTTCCTTGCCAGTTCCCTAAAAAAGGACCTCCTCCAGCAATCGTCGGTAAATCTATATCAGGAATTTCCATCTTAACTTTATTCAAGGTTGGTTTTACCTGCTTGTTCACTATTAATTTAGGAGGTGGCGGAGGCTCTTTAGGTGGCTTAGGCTTTATGGGCTTTCTTCTGTCCTTAAAGCTTAAACTCTCGTCATCCTTGATACGAATAAATTCCATCATTTGTCCTTCGGATGAAGAACGAAATCTTTGATCTCCAGAATCAATCAATGCTTGCATCAGAAAAAACAAACATAAAGTAATGATTACCCCTATCAACAAAGCAGTGAGGTATCTAAATTCTGGCTTCAAATTAATTGTTAATGATTCCATTGTTTTATTTTTCTTTTGCAGACAGGGAAACTTTGGAAATACCGCCAAGGCGAATCTGATCCATAATATCTATGACCAATCCTGTCGACGCTAATTCATCGGCAACAATCACAACGCTGCTTTCAGGGTTTTCAGCATGAGCAGCTTCCATCAATATTCTCACTGACTCTAATTGAATCTGATTCTTGTTCATCCAGATCTGATCGCTGGGAGAGATAGCTATGAGTATATTACCCTGTTCAGCTCTCATGGCAGTTTCAGCTTCTGGTCGATTGGGGTCAATGCCAGTCTCTTTTATGAAAGATGTGGTGACAATAAAGAAGATCAGCATGATGAAGACAATATCCATCATCGGCGTAATATTAATTTCGCTGTCTTCTTCTTCTCTTCTTCTCTTTCTAATCATAAAATTATTTTTGAGCCGCTAGTGATACATTCCTCGCCCCGGCTAATCTTGACTGGTCAATCACCTTAACCAAGAATCCAGCATCTGCTTCTCGATCAGAAACAACAACGACTGTCGCTTGTGGTTTTAATGCAAGATTAGATTCAATATTAGCTCTCACGGCATCCAGGGTTATTAGTCTATCTTGAACAAAGATTTGCCCTTCTCCTGAGATTCTTACTGAGATAACTTCTGATTTCTTTTGCTCTTTAATTGGAGATTTAGTGGGTCGATTCACATCGATAGAGATTTCTTTGACAAATGATGTGGTGACAATAAAGAAGATCAGCATGATGAAGACGATATCAAGCATAGGCGTGATATTGATCTCACTTTCTTCTCGATTTTTTTTAAACTTTCTTCTCATCACACATCAATCGATTATTAGCTGATCAGCGATACGTGCGATTTCATCGTCAGCTTTTCGTTTTAAAAGGTTGGCAATATAGAGCCCTGAAATAGCTGCCACTAAACCTGCCATTGTTGGAATTGTAGCCTGTGAAACACCGCTTGCCATAAGTCTTGCATTGCCAGTGCCAAAAAATGTCATCACATCAAAAACCTTAATCATGCCCACAACGGTTCCCAGGAGTCCCAAAAGAGGAAGAATCTGCATCATTGTCTCTATGGTCAATAAAAAGCGTTTGGTCTCGGTTGAAACTTCAGAGATCATTTGATCTCTCATTCTCATGGAAAACCAATCCCCTTTATTATTGACTGAACCCCATTCATCAATAATCTCAAGTCGCTTCTGAGGTAATAGATATTGGAAAAACCAAAATCGCTCAATAATTAGCGTCCACATAATGATTGTAACCATAAGAATACCCCAGAGAACGGGCCCGCCAGCTTCAAAGAACTCTCTTATTTCCGGTAAAACGATAAACAGGATAATGGCTACAATTACTGAAGATACAGCAACAATTACAGTGGTTTCCCTGCCCCTAGATTGTTGCTCAAACCAACGTAATAAATTTCTCAGATATGACATAAAACAACACTATTTTTTCCCTGCGTTTCTAGCAATAAGCCCGGCACTTTGTTCCTCTATAATTTCAATTAAAGAGCCGCTCCAACTGGTCAGGACGCTGTGGAGAAAAACCAAAGGTATGGCTACAATAAGGCCAAGCATAGTAGTAACCAAAGCTTGTGAAATACCACCAGCCATTAATTTAGGATCCCCTGTTCCAAATAGAGTCAGTGCCTGA
>CACPJA010000010.1 GCA_902634075.1 uncultured Gammaproteobacteria bacterium | reverse complement strand
TAACTTGCCCAGCCCAATAAGACATATTACCCCATGGCAATAAATAACCAAAGAAGGCTTCAGCCATCAAACAAAAGTAGAGTAACATCCCTAGAATCCATATTAACTCTCTTGGTTTTTTATATGAGCCGTAAAGCATAGCTCTAAACATATGCAAATAAACCACTATAAAAAAGAATGATGCTCCTGTTGAATGCATATAGCGAATAAGCCATCCCCATTCAACTGATCGCATTATATATTCCACTGAATCGAATGCGTCTTTAGCAGAGGGTTTATAATTCATTGTTAAGAAAAACCCTGTCAATATCATAATTACAAGAACAACCATCGACAGAACACCGAAGATATACCAAATATTAAAATTCTTTGAGGCGTAATATTCAGTTGCGTGATCTTTAATCAAAGATGATAAAGGAAACCTATCATCTATCCATCTTAGAAATGGATTGGTAAAGATGCTTTCCTCTTTTTCAGACACCGGCTTCACCTGGGTTCTCTCCTACAACTAGTATTGAATCATTTTCAAATCTATGAGGTGGAACTCTTAGATTAGAAGGCGCTGGTACACCGCTATAAACTCTGCCTGATAGATCAAACTTAGAACCATGACAAGGACAATAAAATCCTCCATTCCAGTCTGGGCCCATATCTGCGGGTGCTATAGAGAATTTTTCAATTGGTGCACAACCAAGATGTGTGCAAACGCCCTCAACAACCAAATATTTTGGCTTCATAGATCTGAATTCATTCTTAGCAAAATTTGGTTGTACAGATAGATCTGAATCAGGATCTCTTAGATCGTTTTCTGAAGATTTTAATCTTTCAATCATATCTTCAGATCTGTGAACCACATAGTAAGGTGTGCCTCTATAAATAACTTTAATAATTGAGCCTACTTCCAGGTTGGATAAGTCCACTTTTATTGCAGCACCTAAAGCTTTAGCTTTCTTACTTGGCTGAAACGATAAGATGAATGGAGTAATTGCAAAAATACCACCAATAACACTAGTGACGCTCGTGGCAACTGATAAAAATTTTCTTCTGTCTAATTTACTCATTCATGTATAACAGAGTTTAAATTATAGAGTCCTCAAAATTCTCGTGCGATTATACACGAATAATGAATAAATCATGACTCAATTCTTTCTACCATTGCGCCTATACTTGAAAGCTTCTTATCGATATTCTCATAACCCCTATCTATATGATAAATTCTATCTACAATAGTCTCACCTTCTGCTGCTAATGCAGCCAAAACTAAAGCTGCCGAGGCCCTTAGATCTGTTGCCATTACTGGAGCGCTCTTTAATCCTTTAATACCTTTAATTGAAGCTACATTTCTGCTCAATGAGATATCTGCACCCATACGTTGTAATTCAAGAACATGCATAAACCTATTTTCAAAAATTGTCTCGTGAATGGTTGAATGTCCGTCTGCTAAAATATTTAATACCATTAACTGCGCTTGGATGTCAGTGGGTATACCTGGATATGGCTCTGTCTTGAAGCTTACTGGTTTAATTTTCTCTGGAGGTTTGATATCAATGGATTCCCTGGACACATTAATTTTCGCTCCTGATCCTCTCAATATATCTATTGGCTCCTTCAAGTGATCTGGAATCAGATTATTTATCTTTAAATTGCTCCTGGTAATCAATGCAGCTATAAGAAAAGTAGCTGCTTCGATTCTGTCAGGTATAACCTTGAAACATTCTGATTTTAAACTTTTGACGCCCTCAATTATAATTTGCTCTGTCCCTAAACCCGAAATATTAGCCCCAAGTGTGATGAGAAATTCCCCTAAATTCACTATTTCTGGCTCTTTGGCTGAATTATCTAGAATTGTCTTACCCTTAGCCAAAGAAGCTGCCATCATTAAATTTGCCGTTCCAGTTACTGAAACAGGATTAAATTCAAATTCACAACCTTTTAGCTCTGAAGCCACTGCATGGATATAGCCATTCTTTATCTCAATTTTTGCTCCCATGGCAGACAATCCTTCTATATGAAGGTTTACTGGTCTTGCTCCGATCGAGCATCCGCCTGGTAGAGAGACTATAGCTTCACCAAACCTAGCTAAAAGAGGACCTAAAACAACTATTGACGCACGCATAGTTTTTACTAAATCGTATGGAGCAAACTTTTGGTTTATATTTTTAGCATTAATCTTAATTGTATTTTCCGTGCCTTTTTCTATTGTCGCTCCCATATGGGAAAGGAGAAGGCTCATTGTTTTGATGTCTCTCAAATTGGGAACATTTTCTATCTGGATCTCATTTGGGCATAATAAACATGCAGCCATAATAGGCAGAGCTGCGTTCTTTGACCCAGAAATAGCTAATTCCCCTTTTAGAGAATGACCTCCATTAATTCTTAGTTTTTGCAATTATTCTCTCAATTCTTTAGAACTTTAAGTTTCATTCTCATCCGGTGTAAGGGCTGTGATTGCTAGAGCATGAATTTCTTGTTTCATTTTATCGCCTAAAGAAGCGTAAACCATCTTATGTCTTTCTATCAGAGATTTATTCTCAAATGATTGAGAAATGACGGTTGCTTCGAAATGAACATTGTCATCACTATTAACCTCGACAATTGAATTCTCAATAAAGGTTGTAATTAATGATTTTATTTCTTCTGGATTCATTTTTTTTCCTTTATTTTAATATACTCTTGATATTAATCTAATAAAGACTATTAAATAAATTGATTCTAAAGAAATATTTTGGGTACCAAAAAAAATAAATTTGATTACATTAATGTAGCAAAAAGGGTTCTAGATATTGAGTCGTCTGCGATTGCGGACTTGAAGCAAGATCTAGGAGAAAGTTTCATTAATGCCTGCGAAATCTGCTTCAGTTGTAGTGGTAAAATTATAGTTATGGGTCTCGGTAAATCAGGTCATATAGCAGATAAAATGGCAGCTACATTCGCCAGTACTGGTACTCCGGCTTTTTTTATACATCCTAGTGAAGCAATACATGGTGACCTAGGCATGATTGATAGTGAAGATGTTGTTCTAATCCTATCAAATTCAGGGGAAACAGAAGAGATAGTTTCTTTAATTCCAATTATAAAGAGGATGGGTATCAAAATTATTGCGCTTACTGGCAATAAAGAATCTAAACTCTCACATGAAGCTGATATTCATGTTCATGTTTTGGTTAAAGAAGAAGCATGCCCAATGAACCTTGCTCCAACTGCAAGTACATCTGCAGCTCTAGCTATGGGCGATGCAATTGCAGTTGCCCTTCTAGAGAAGAGGGGATTCACAAAAGAAGACTTTGCAAAATCTCACCCTGGAGGATCTTTAGGAAAACAGCTGCTCTTATCTGTTCAAGACATCATGCACAAAGGTGATGAGATCCCTGCTGTATATGAGACAGATAAACTAGCTTCTGGTTTGGTAGAGATGTCTCAAAAAGCGCTTGGTATGACTGTAGTACTAAATCAAAAAGATAATTTGGTTGGAATTTTCACAGATGGTGACCTAAGAAGAACTTTGGAAAATAAAATTGATATACAAAAGACAAGAATGAAAGAAGTGATGACAAAAGATCCTTATGTAATAAAGAAAGAAACACTTGCATATAATGCGGTTGCAAAGATCCAAGAAAAAAAAATTACCTCTCTAATCATTGTGGAAGAAAAAAAAGTTATCGGAGCTTTGAACATCCATGATTTATTTAGGGCTGGAGTAATGTAAAAAAATCATTTTTTATGAATAATTATATTTTAAAACTAGGCTTACTACTTTTTTTTGCAATCGCAACCAGTGTTAATTATTTCCTTACAATAAATTCTACAGAAAATGCGGCTGATCTCGAAAAAAGCAAAAGAGAGTTTGTACTAAAAAATGCTGAAATTTTTGGATCTAATAAAGAAGGTAATTACATTTATAAAATTTTTACAAAAAAAGCAAAAACAAATGACTTAAAGCAAACGATAAATCTAGATCAATTATTGATAAAATATATTTCAAAGCCAGCTATTGACTGGCAAATACAATCTGATACTGGGCAAATAATATCTCAGACTAATGTGCTGGCTCTATCTGGAAATGTAGTCATAGAAAATAAATCTAGTGATAATCCCTCAATAATTGTTACAAATTATCTAGAAATTAATCCTAATACACTAACCATAGCAACAAATAGGGATGTTTTAATCACGATTAATGATAATACAATTCAAGCTAAAGGTTTTAATGCACAACTTAGAGAAAACAAACTCAATTTCAGTTCAAATATGACTTCAAATATAGTCAACCCTTAAACGTCATGAGTATATTAATTGCTGAATCTTTAGAAAAAAAATATAGATCGAGAAAGGTCGTCAATGATCTTAGTCTAAATGTAAAAAGCGGAGAAATCATAGGTCTTCTGGGGCCAAATGGCGCCGGTAAAACTACAGCTTTTTATATGATGGTTGGTTTAGTATCTTGCAAAGACGGAAAAATTATACTTGATGATACAGATATAACCAATTTCCCAATTCATAAGAGGGCTCAAATAGGTCTAGCATACCTCCCTCAAGAAGCTTCTATCTTTAGAAAGCTTTCAGTAAAAAATAATATCATGGCCGTCTTAGAGACAAGAAAAAGACTAGACCATACTAGGAGAGAAGAACTTCTGGAAAAACTAATTAATCAACTTGGTCTTAATGACATCAGAAATACTCAGGGCATAAGCTTATCAGGTGGAGAAAGACGAAGAGTAGAAATAGCTAGAACTCTTGCAATAGAACCTAAATTTATACTTCTTGATGAGCCTTTTGCTGGAGTAGATCCTATTTCTGTCCTCGACATACAAAGAATTATTAAAGATCTAGCAAATCAAAATATAGGATTCTTAATTACAGATCATAATGTAAGAGAAACTCTAGACATATGTGACAGGGGTTATATTGTTAATGAGGGTAAATCTATAGCTTACGGTACACCTGATCAAATACTAGAAAACAGAGAAGTTAAAAAAGTTTACTTAGGTGAAGACTTCAGAATGTAAAAAAAGGTTTCTGTATCTCATTGAGATTTATTACAATCTGCATACATTTTTAAGCGATTATTCATATCAATAGAATGGAATAGTCAGAGAAAAAACTAGGCAAGGATAGCTTTTATTTCTGATTGATTTGTCATGCCATCTTCAAAACCTAATTGAATCAAAGATGAGGTAAACGAAGATTCAAAAAGCAAGAAACTTAGTAACTCAGAATCGTCTCTATTCTTTAGACCTAATCCCTTCATTAACAATTTTATTGAATAGGGAACATCTTTATAGTGCTCTTTTGCAATCTTCTTAATATCTTTTGAAGGCGAAATAACACAATAATCTAAATGCTTCATTTTCTTCTTTGATGTTTGAACAGAGTTATTCTCCGAATTCTCAATTATCTGGTTGATTCTATCCAATCTTTCAAGATCTGATAAAAGACCCCCTGTAAATAATGCGTCTAGCATGTACCCGCCTACTTCACCTATCGAGGGGTATATTTGATTATCCTTTAAGTGATTTTTATGGCTCCTTAAATCGGTAGTTATAATTAATAATTTCTCTGCCCCTAAGCGAATCGCAGGAGATAATGGCGTTGCCTGTCGCATAGCACCATCCCCAAAATATTCATTATTTATTTTTACTGCTGGAAAAATCAATGGAAGTGCAATACTTGCCATCAGATAATCGATTTCTATGTCAGTCTTTACTCCTACTCTTAAAAATCTTTCCCAGTCAATATCATCTTGTATAGATTGGAAAAAAGTAACAGACTTCTTAGAAGAGTAACTTGCTGCAGTAATTGCAAAGGCGTCTAGGTTTCCTTTATCTATATTATTCTTAATCCCTTCTAGGTTTATAGTGTCTTCTAAAAGCTGCCTTAAAGGCGAATTATCCAATAATGATTTAGGATTCTTTGCCAATACTCCCCCCGAGCTAATCGTCAATAACCATTGGAAAATACTTTTAAGCATGACTGTTGTTTCCGTTCGGTAAACTTTGTTGGTTTTAAAATTGCACCAAACACCACTTAAGACCTCAACCGCCTCTTTTAAGGATTCAGATCTAGAAGCCAACAAACTGGCATTAATAGCTCCTGCTGATGTTCCGCTTATAATGCTGAATGGATTGCTATCAGGTATGAGTTCACTTATCGCCTTTAAGACCCCAACTTGATAAGCCGCTCTAGCACCTCCACCCGGAAGAACCAATCCAATCTTTTTTTCGAATACTTTAGTCATGGTCGTATATTATTAATCAATATTAATTTAGAATTAGTTTAATATTTTATTAAGGTGAAAAGTATGTATAAAACAATTATATCTTCAGTGATAAGTCTTAGCTTGGCTTCAATAATTTTCTTCACAGACTCTTTTAGTCAATCAGATTTAGCTGAGGGTGATATTGCACCCAATTTTAATTTACAGGATCAGTATGGAGAATGGCATACTCTGGAAGATTACAGGGGCCAATACGTTGTTTTGTTTTTCTACCCAAAAGACGGTACACCAGGATGCACAACCGAGGCCTGTAATTTTAGGGATAATATATTCGAGTTTAAAAACCTGGATGCACAAATATTGGGTGTCAGCTTAGACGATGTTGAATCCCATCAAGAGTTCAGCGAAAAATATAGCTTACCCTACCCTATTCTTGCTGATGTGGAAAAAGTCTGTGCAGAAGACTATGGTGTCCTTGGTAAATTTATGATGATGACCATTGCTAAAAGAGAATCATTCATTATCAACCCGGAAGGAAAAGTAGTAAAAAGATATCAAAAAGTAGATCCCGATACTCACACACAACAAGTCTTAGAAGATTTGAAGAATTTTAAAGACGCAATCTAATCTGAAATCAAAGTTGCTTTTGAGTCCACCATTTTATTAATGGTTTCTTTGTCTATACCTGCTTCAGTTAAGATTTCTTTACTGTGTTCTCCTAACTTTGGAGCGTGTCTCCTAATACTTGCTGGAGTTTTAGAGAATTTAGAAGGAAACCCAGGCATTTTAAGTTGGCCTTCTGTCGGATGATCGAATCTTTGCCAAAAATCTACAGCTTCTAAATGAGGATCATTAAATAAATCCTCTAAGCTGTTAACAACTATGACTGGTACTTTTGTCTCAGCAAAAATATCTAGCCATTCTTGTGTTGTTTTTGTCGCCAAGATCTTTCCAGTTTCAGAATAGGTATCATCAATGTTCTTTACTCTTGATGATAAATCTTTAAATCTTTCATCCTCAATGAGATCTTCCCTTTCAGCTTTTTCACAAAATGTTTTCCAGTGGTTATTCATGTATGGAAGCACAGCTATATAACCATCTTTAGTTTTATAAGGCTTGCGATGATGAGACATTAACCTTGTGTACCCAGCTTCGCCCAGTTTTGGTTCAAATACCTCGCCCCAGATATGTTCTGCCATAACAAATGAAACCATGGTTTCAAACATAGGTACCTCAATTTCCTGGCCAACTCCAGTTCTTTCTCTATGAAAAAGTGCTGCCAGAATAGAATAGACAACAGTGATTGCGGTGGTTTTATCAGCCACAACTGTTGGCAAATATCTCGGTTCACCGAGAACTAGCTCATTTAATGCGGCAACCCCACTAACTGCCTGAATAGAATCATCCAAAGCTCCTTTTTCCCCATAAGGTCCGTCTTTACTGTACCCATAGGTTCCGCAATAAATAATATTCTCATTAACAGACTTTATATCTTCGTATTCCAATCTAAGTTTAGTCATAACTTGTGGACGATTGTTGTGAAGAAAGACATCACAATCTTTGACTATAGCAAGTAGAGCATCACGTGCAGATTCCTGCTTGAGATCCAGAACCAAACTTCGTTTGTTCCTATTGTTAGAAAGGTATAGAGCTGCCATCCCTGGATTTTTTGATGCCCCTAATTGACGATTGCTGTCACCAAATGGGGCCTCTATCTTTATAACATCAGCCCCCATGTCTGCAATAATTTGGGCAGCCCATGGACCCAAGACCACACTAGTTAGCTCTAATACTTTTAGGCCTGATAGGGGTCCTGACATAATATCTTTGGTGTCTAATTAAAGCCCAAAAAACTATTTAATCGTGGTCGTGATCATGGTCATGATAATGAGGGTACTCAAAATCAGTAAAATGATTATGTCCGTCAGGTGATCTAATCCACTTATAGAGAGAAGGTCTAATTCGCCTCAGTCTAGCGGCTGCTCTATCGGCATTCTCTTTTGGCGTTGAGTATGGATTGTGATGAAAGTAATTATGCAAGTGAGCATCCGTTCTTCCGATTGCTATAATTCCATTCTTACTGGCAAAGGCCCCATGATTAATATATGGGGGTCTCCAAAAATAACCTCCAGTTGGCAGATCACCAAATTGCATCATCCAAGATGTCCCCCAAATATGGTAGGACTCTTCACAGCAATCATGATATGAAATATTGTCTTGCGAAAACCCTGGTGTCATACAGTATAAAAAGGTATGAGCTTCTGTGTGAAGATCATATTTTAGAAGTTTCAACATGCATCCTGATGCTACTGAAGGAACAATCCTGTTACCCGGCATCCAAGCAATATCCTCCATTGAATTTATAATTGACATTCGATGCCTCTCAGCTAAAGGATGATCCTCATCCGAAGCGACAAAACTTGGTTCACCATAATTATAGAACATTATAGCGACCGCACCTTTACTCACCTTCATAGCTGGCATTGTTACGCCCGGTGGGATTAGGAAGTAATAACCTTCCCCATAAGTTTTATCCCCATAGGTGATTGAACCCGAGACTATAAACATCTCTAATTCAGAGTAGCTCATACCTGGAGGTAAACTGTATCCACTTTCAAATTTAACTTTTAATGAGCAAGCTCCTGTCTCTGTGTCCATGCTCAAAACTTTATAATGCATACCTTTACTGAAACCAGGTAGTGTCATTCTTTTATATGGTGCTGGTCTTTCGTCGTAAGGTTCTATGTGTGGTCTAGGCATAATCTGTATCCTCTGTTTTTAATGATCAAACCCTTTAAGGTCTTTGGGTTCATAGGTTACTTTAGTTTTTCTTCTAGGTTTCTTAGGTAGATCTTCTTTAGCAATTACCATTCTGGTATCGCCATCAATGTTCTGCCCTCTTGTTGAGATGGTATCAAAAAATTGTTGAAACCATTTTTCTCTCTTTGGAGAGATATCCTCCATGTGTTGCAAGATCTTTTTAAACCTTTTTTGTTGCTGATTCAATTCATTCTTAATCCAGGCTTTAACTGGTTTAGATTGTTTATGCTTGATTGAATTTAAAGGCTTTCCTTTACCTGCTGCTCTGCCTTCTGAGGCTTCGCCCATTTGATTGGCCATAAGTTTTCCCCTAAAAATATTTTTGAACAAAATTAGACTATAGATTATACGTTTTACATGAAAACACAAGGAGGTAGCGTCTTAAATTTTTATCTACTTATTTGTAACCCAAAATCAGCTTCTGAGAGCCTTTCGAAGCCATCATCCGTTATTACTACAGTGTCTTCCATATGCACAGATCCCCAACCTATTTCAGTGAATGGCATATCGACATTAATCACCATATTAGCTTCCAAAACTTGGTCAGGCTTAGCGCCTGGTTGTGGTCCAATAAGTTTTGGGTCATCAGTGTGCTCTAAACCTAAGCTATGAACGACGGGGTTGCGAAAATTTTCAAATCCAAGCCCTCTTATATAGTCTCCTACCTCATTGGAAATATCAGAATAAGTGGTACCAGGTGTTAAATACTGTTGTGCTATCTCCCACCCTTCAACTATTGCCTGATGTCTTTCAACTTGAATAGAATTAGGTTTTTCAATAACAGCGCATCTTCCAAAATCACCGTGATACCTCCTGTATTGCCCGAGAGCATCAAACATAATGGGTTCATTTTTCCTGCACACCTCATTCGGTAAATCGCCAACTCCACATAAAAGATAAACCCCTCTGCCACCTTGTTTAGCCATTTCGCTCATATAATGATTCTCTATTTCATCCCAACGAGCTCCTTCGAACATGAAATTGATGGCACTCAATAAAGAACGCTCATTAATCAATGCAGCCTGCCTTAAAATTTCTATTTCATTCTTAGTTTTAACCAACCTAATTTCATTAAAGAGATCAGGTCTAAATTCACACTCAATCTCTATATCAGTCTCATTCTTTAACCATTGTTCGATCCTTAAATCATCTGTGGCGACTTTTTTCTTTTCCAATCCAGATGATTTGATTCCTCTTATCAGGGCTTGAATTGAGTTTTCAGTAAAATTGTCTTTAAAATCATCGATGATCTTTTTCCACTTTCTCTCTAGATCATTGAGTTCTTCAGAATCACTAACAGGCCAACTGGCATAATCCATACCTTTAGGTAGACCGTCTTCAAAATAATCTCCTTCGCCATCTGAGGAATACGCATAAACATCTGAAATCCAAGATCTTCCTTTGGTTTCTAAGCGTCTTAATTCCAGGGCGGGCAAAACCATGGCTGGTTGGCTTGTTTGGCGTTTGGGAACAATTGCAAAATAAATACCCTCAAAACCAACCGGAGTGTAATACAGTCCCCAATAACCTGAAAGGTAATAGAAATTTATGGGAGTGACTGCTATTAAACCATCCAAGCCCTCACGGTCTAATATCTGCTCCGCTCGTTGATGGTTGATGAGTTTTTTTGTTTCAGCCAATCTCTAATCTAGGAGTAAAATTTCTCTTTGTTTTTAGCTCTCTCTCTGAGGCTATCTGGGACCTTAAATCTTTCGCCGAATCGATCACAATAATCATCACACCGATCAACAAAGTTTTGCAAACCTACCATATCAATGTAAGAGAAAACTCCCCCTGTCCAAGGTGGAAATCCCCAGCCAAATATAGATCCAATATCACCATCATCTGGAGATGTTAAAACATTTTCTTCAAGACATCGATAAGCATCCAAAGCCTGGACACTCATCATTCTATCTTTAATTTCTTGGATATCAGGCTGTTGTTCATTAACAGGATAAATATCTGATAAGCCAGGCCAAAGAAATTTCTTCCCACCTTCCGGGTACTCATAAAATCCTTTACCAAAACGCTTGCCAAGTCGTCCTAATTCGTACATCTTCTGCATGACTTCAATCGATGACATCGGCTTGTAGTCATCTCCCATGTCTTCCTTGGTTTGATTATGGATTTTTACAGAAAGATCTATCGTTGTTTCATCTTGAACAGCAAAAGGACCAACAGGGTAACCAGCGTGTCTAGCAGCATTCTCTATTAATGCTGGATTAACTCCTTCTCTCATCATTTCGTTGGCTTCGTTACAGGAGGTGCTAAATACTCTGGAAGTAAAAAAGCCTCGACTGTCGTTGACAACTATAGGTGTTTTTTTGATCTGTTGAATGTAGTCGAGAGATTTTGCTAAGGCTTCATCTGAAGACTGCTCTCCCATAATCATCTCCACCAATGGCATCTTCTCTACCGGGGAGAAAAAGTGCATACCAATAAAATTATGAGGCCTACTGGAAGACTCAGCCAGACCGCTTATTGGTAAAGTTGAAGTGTTTGAAGCAAAAATAATGTCTTCTCCAATGACAGCTTCAGTTTTTTGTGTGACATCGGCCTTGATTTCTCTATTTTCAAAGACAGCTTCAATGATCAAATCACAATCTTTTAAATCATTGTAATCAGTCGTAGCGATAATATTGTCCATGATTGCAGCTTTCTTTTCCTCAGTCATTTTCTTTAAGGCAACACTTTTTTGGAAATATTTTTCAGAATAAGCCTTGCCCTTCTCAGCATTTTCCTGAGTTGAGTCAAGCAAATAAACTTTCATCCCAGCCTGAGCACTCACTAAGGTAATTCCTGCGCCCATCATTCCAGCTCCAAGCATGCCTAATGTCTTCACAGTGTGCTTATCGACACCTTTTGGTCTCGCTCTTAATTTATCAGCTGACTGTTTATTATTAAAAAGACTTCTAATCATGTTCCCAGACACAGGATCACAAAGTAAGCCAACAAAGTATTTTGCTTCAATTTCCAAACCGGTATCTATTGGTACCTGACAACCTTCATAGACTGAAGAAACAATAGCAATAGGTGCAGGGTAATTGTGATTGGTGTTTTTAGCCACCATGGCATTAACAACGGAAAACATTTGGATTGTCCCTTTTGTATTCGGGTCAAACCCTCCTGGAACTTTAAAGCCTTTCGTATCCCAGGGTTGTGTTGCCTTACCGCCATCAATAATCCATTGTTTTGCTTTAGACAATAATTCATCAGGAGGAGCCAATTCATTCACAATACCCATGGCTAAAGCTTTCTGAGGCTTAAGGTGTTTGCCTTGTGTCATCAACTCTAGAGCTGCCTGTATACCAATGATACGAGGTAAGCGTTGGGTACCTCCTCCACCTGGTAATAGACCAACCATCACTTCTGGAAGACCAAGAACCGCATCATTCCGATCAGCAGCGATACGATAATGACAAGATAAAGTAATTTCTAGGCCTCCACCAAGAGCAGTGCCATTAATAGCAGCAACGAACGGTTTACCGCATGTCTCCATGGCTCTATTGAGCTTATGACTTTCAATGATTCTCTCTGCCATGGCTGAAGCATCCCCAAGACCAATAAGGGATGGCAGCATTGATTTTAGATCTGCGCCGGCCATAAAATCATTTTTTGCTGAAGTCAATACAGCACCGATTATCTTTTCGTCTTTTGTAATTTCTTCCACGCAATTCTTAAAGTCATCAGCAAAATCTGCTGTGATTACATTCATTGGACGATCTTGAACATCGATCTCAATTACAGCAATGCCATCTTGATCGACGTTCATGTTCATGGTTTTACTCATTCGTATTTCCCTTTAAATATATTTATTATGCTCGTTCGACAATTGTTGAGGTGCCCATGCCTCCTCCAATGCAAAGATTGACTAAACCTGTGTTTAGATCTCTTCTCTCCATTTCATCGATCAGTGTCCCCAAGACCATACCACCAGTTGCTCCCAGAGGATGGCCCATAGCGATTGCGCCACCATTTACATTAATCTGTTCATGATCAATATCCATTTGTTGCATATACAGAAGAACAACCACAGCAAAAGCTTCATTGAGCTCAAATAAATCAATATTATCTTTACTCATACCGCATCGTTTGAGCACTTTTTCTGCTGATGGTGCTGGTCCGGTAAGCATGATGGTTGGTTCAGTTCCTGTGGATGCAAAGCCAACTATTTTTGCTCTTGGGGTTAAACCTAATTCTTCACCAACTTCCTTGGTTCCAACCAATACTGCACTAGCGCCGTCAACAATAACACTTGAATTGCCTGCATGATGGACATGGTTAATTTTCTCAACCTCAGGGTATCTTTGAATCGCTACTGAATTAAAACCAAATTCACCCATTTGTACAAAAGAAGGTTTTAGCTTGGCCAAATCTTCGACAGTGGTGCCTGTTCTAATGCACTCATCATGATCCAATAGGATATCGCCCAGATTGTCTTTAATTGGAACAATTGAATTATCAAAATAGCCCTCATCTCTTGCATGGGAAGCTCTTTTTTGGCTTTCAACTGCAAAGGCATCCACATCTTCTCGAGTGAATCCATATTTGGAGGCAATGAGATCAGCACTAATACCTTGGGGTACAAAATAGCCGCCATAAGCCACTTGGGGATCTACCGCTAGAGCTCCGCCTACCGTATCCATTGGCACTCTTGACATGGATTCTAGACCTCCGCCAATACAAAGATCAGACATCCCTGACATAACCTGAGCTGCTGCAGAATTGACAGCCTCAAGTCCAGAAGCACAGAAGCGATTTAGTTGTTTACCGGCCGCTTCTTCTGCATAACCTGCATTAATCGCTGCCGTACGGGCTGGGTTAGAAGCTTGCTCTCCTTGGTTATGAACCACTCCCATAATTACATCATCAATACGGCTTGTGTCTAACTCATTCCTGTCTCTTAAAGACTCCAGCACTTGAGTTAACAATTCAACTGGTGTTACCTGATGAAGAGATCCATCGGATTTACCTTTGCCTCTTGGGCTTCTCACATGATCAAAAATATATGCGTCTGTCATAATTCACCTACTAATTTTCATTTGGTAATTTTTTATCTTAATTATTACCATTTATTGATTCTAAGTCTAATAATAATACTAAAGCAAAACATAATAATCCGATATATTTCTATGTTGTTTTTCGGTTACAATTCATCTTCTAGATTTCAATGAAAAAATATAGACACGGAGATAGATATGGAAAACAAAACAATAATAATCACAGGTGCAGCTAGAGGTCTTGGTGCAGCCATGGCTAAACGTCTTGCAGCTCATAAATGTAAATTGGGATTAATTGATCTTGAGATAGACTCGAAAGATGGGGCTGAGACTTGGAAAGCATGTAAGGCAGCTGGCGCAGAGGTTGAGTTATTTAAAGCTGATGTCACTGACGAAAAAGAGGTTAGTGACGCTTATGCAGATATAGTTTCTCTATTAGGTCCTTTACACGGTTCGATTAATAATGCCGGCATCACTAGGGACGGACTTTTGGTCAAATTTAAGGATGGAGAATTTGTAAAACGAATGTCTCTTGAGGACTGGCAAGCTGTTATAGATCTTAATTTAACCGGTGTCTTCTTATGTGGAAGAGAGGCCGCGCAACATATGATTGAAGGTGGTTCAGGCGGTGTCATTATTAATATTTCAAGTGTTGCTAGGCATGGAAATTTTGGGCAAACCAATTACTCTGCAACAAAAGCTGGTGTTCAATCAATGGCGGTTGTTTGGGCTAAAGAACTCTCTAAGCATGGGATTCGCGTGAACTCCATAGCTCCTGGATTTATTAATACTGAGATGGTTGCTGGTATGCCTGATCATGTCAAAGAAGGTCTCAGTAAAATGGTTCCACTTGGCCGCATCGGTGAGCCTGATGAGGTTGCCAAAGCTGCTGAGTTTATTTTTATGAATGAGTATTTTTCTGGACGATGCATTGATCTTGATGGAGCGCAAAGACTATAGGTCAAAATGCCTGTCACCATCTTGCACAATCCCAGATGTAGTAAATCTAGACAGAGTCTAGAGTTGCTTAACAAGCATGGAGTTGATCCTAAAGTTATTCTCTATCTTAAAAATCCACCAACCCCATCTGAAATAAAAAGCATTCTAAAAAAACTTAACTTGGGTCCTTCAGAAATTTTAAGAACAGGGGAATCTTGTTTCAAAGAGTTAGTAATTTCTCTAGAAGAGATCAGCGATGATGAACTGATCGCTTTGATGACTGAAAATCCAATTCTTATAGAACGTCCCATCATTTTTGATGAACAGAAAGCAGTAATTGGGAGGCCGCCTGAAAATACACTCAATATGCTATGATGGGTGATCATATGAGTTCTATTAATCATCAAAGAAGACATGTTCTAAAATCAGGCTTATCAATCGGGATTGGAAGTCTAGTCACTTCAAGGATTGGCTTTGCTGAAAGTGAATCTCTGCATTTTCTAGATGCAACAGAACAGGCTAAATTGATCAAAACAGGCCAAGTATCTGTCCTGGAAATGGTTATGTCAGCAATTGAAAGAATTGAGTTGCTTAATCCAAAGCTTAATGCAGTGGTTACTAAATCTTTCGAACAAGCGATTGATATTGCAAAATCAAATCCAACAAACGGTCCTTTTGCTGGGGTCCCTTATTTGGTTAAGGACCTGCTTGATCAAAAAGGAGTAAGAACTACTTCAGGATCAAGAATGTTTGCTAATAGAATTGCCAATAGAAACTCTTCCAATGTCCAAGCTGCTTTTGATATGGGTCTGATCTCATTAGGCAAAACAAATACGCCAGAATTTGGCTTAACGGGAACCACTGAATCACTGCTGTTAGGGACGGCAAAAAATCCTTGGAATTTGTTTCATAACACCGGGGGTTCTAGCGGAGGATCAGCTGCGGCAGTAGCCTCAGGTATGGTTGCGATTGCTTCAGCAAGTGACGGTGGAGGATCCATTCGAGTTCCTGCATCATGTTGCGGTATCTTTGGATTCAAACCTTCTATTTACAGAACGATAGATGATGCTCAACCCAATAGACCTATAGATTTGAGTGTCAGATTTGTCCACACTCGAAGTGTCAGGGACAGTGCCACAGCACTCTATCACATGCAAACAATTGACCCTTCAGGAAGATTGCCAAAGATTCCTATGCAAATTATGCCCAACAATAAAAAGCTAAAAATAGCCCTCCTCACATCAAATATGCTTGGAAACGAAGCTGATTCCGATGTTAAAGATTCAATTGAGAATACTGCTGCTCTGTGCGAAGAACTTGGACATGATATAGAGATCATAGAGCCATTCATTGATGGGGAGCGATTCATTGACTCATTTATTACTATGTGGGCTCATGGTGCAAGGACAATAATTACTTTGGCTGAAGAGAATTTTGGAAGAACAGAAACCGTTCTTAATGAATTGCTTGAACCATGGACTCTAGGTCTAGGGAAATGGTTTGATAATCTTCCTGATGGACAAGTTGAAAAAGCATTAGAGAGATTGCAAGAGGATAGCTTAAAGTCCAATCAAATATTTAATGCCTATGACATGCTCCTCTCACCTGTTGTTCAGACCACTGCGCCTAAAAATGGTGACATGGCACCCGATATTCCATATGACAAGTTATTGGAGCGTTCTGTAAACTTCATCACTTTCACCCCTCTGGCGAATGTTACTGGAGATCCGGCAATGTCAATTCCCCTTGGTTGGTCCCCTTCTGGTCTACCTATTGGCAGTCACTTCCATGCGAGTCTTGGTAAAGAACAACAATTGCTTGAACTGGCACTTCAACTAGAGGAGGCACGTCCTTGGAAGGATAATTGGCCTAGCTAGAGATTGCCTTTTGAAAGGCTTTTCTTTCTTCTAAACGCTTATAATAATCACAAACATTGATTGTACCATCAGCACCATTGAGTAATTCTAGATTGCTCGCCAGTCGAAGAGTGTAGCCATTAATAATGTCTGCAGCTGTGAATTCATTACCAACTAGAAAGTTTTGTTGGCTAAGCATAGGGTCCATAGTTTTTAACAACTTTATAAAGGATTCTTTTGCAGAATCAATCGTGTACTGATGTCTGTGCTCTTCGGGTCTAAACATGGTGTTTTTAAGAATATCAACAATTGGTAAAATCAAAGTGGATTCTCCGAAATTAAGCCAATGGAGAAAATAGGGGTATTCGTTTGAGTCTTTTTCTGGCTGTAAACGACCCTCTCCATATTTCATGAGAATGTATTGAACTATAGCAACCGATTCACTTAAGAGAAGATCCCCGTCCTTTATTGCAGGTAACTTTGCAAAAGGACTCGCCTCTACAAAATCAGGATTGGGTTTACCTCTTTCCAAGACTACCAATTCATAATCCAGTCCCAATTCCTCAAAAAGCCAAATGATTCTGACTGATCGACTGCCTTTTGCATGGAATAATTTGATCATATCGTTCTACTCATCTGGGGCAATCTCTAGTCTCATCCCATCTAAATCTTCTGTAAATTCAACTTGACAGGATAATCTAGATTGATCATCTCTAAAAGATTCTAGATCTTCAAGAAGTTCCAATTCATCGTCTTGGCGTTTTTCCAGAGTTGAAGCCCAGGGTTCTTCAATATAACAATGACAGGTGGCACAAGAACACATTCCGCCACAAAGTGCTAATACCCCATTATCCAAGTCTCTTAGGCTCTCCATAAGTGAGAGACCCACTTGACCTTCAACGGTGTGTTCCTCGCCTTCGCTATCTATGACATTTATAATCGGCATATGATTATTAACTTAAAAACACTGGGGATTTAATCACACAATTAAACAGATTACCAGCCGAGTCAAATCAGTTTTTATGGATTTCTATTTTTGTTTAATTGGCAATATCAAATCAACTACAGCTCCCTGTTGGGAGTGATTCTTGATTTGAATTGTTCCGCTATGGGCTGTAATGATTTGCTTGCTCAAATATAGACCTAAGCCAAACCCTCCACTCTTTCTACTTCTGGATTGACCAGTTCTAAAAAAAGGCTCTGTAACCTTTTCTAAATCATCTTCATTGAAGCCAGGACCATAGTCTCTGACAGATAACTTCATTGAATCTGGATCAATCTCCTCAAGATTTATTTCAATTCGACTGTCTTCAGGAGACGTAAATCTTGAAGCATTTTCAAGCACATTCTTTATCATCACCTCGATAAGAATTTGATCAGCCTCCACCTCTTTAGTTTTTATATTTGATGATATGACAATTTCTATATTCTCTAGGTAAGCGGCTTTAGAAGTTAGCTCCTTTATTATGACCTCAATATTGAATGTTTTTAAATCAAGCTTCTTATGACCATAGTTAATGGCCTCGCTATCGAGTAAATTAGAAATAATAGCTTCCATAGCATTGATTTCATTGAGCAGCTCATCTCTTTGCTTTTCATCTTCTAGCATCTCTATTTGCAATCGAGCTCTTGTTAGAGGTGACCTGAGTTCGTGGCTAACTCCAAGATTTAAACGCTGTTTGGCTTCTAACATATCCTGAACATTTTTGGCTAATAGATTGATCTCGTTCGCTAATATACCGAGCTCATCTTTTGGCTTAATAGTAATTCGATGTTCGAGTTCACCAGATCCTATCTTGCTTGTTCCATCTTGAATTGCCTGTATTGGATTAATGATTCTTTGAACAACTAAGAATGAGATTAATAAGATTAATAAGCTGATGCCCAACAAAGCTTCAAACAAATAAGTTGGATTCACCTCTTGAGTCATTTTGGGATTAACAAGGATGACTACATAATCTCCATAAGGGACTTTAAAAAAGGTTCTATTCATATAGCGAGCAAATTCTGAGCCTTCAATATAGGGATCTTGACCAATTTCAATGTCATCTTTTATCTTCAGGATATCCCAGTTGCTTTTTTGAAAATCAATTACATCTAAATCAGGAAATTCGTTGGTCGACGTCCAGCCGAAATTTTCCCCAATAATTTTTATATCAAAGGGCATATTGCTAGCTACCTCCTCTGCCCTTTCTTGAGTTGGTGGATAACGAAGATCTTCTAAAAAATTCTCTAAATAACTGGTTTGATAATAGCCAAGTGTTTCTCTGACCTCGTCATTCAATATTAACGAACGAACTCCCACGGTCAAAAGATACAGATAAGCAATTGCAGTAATCAAAAAGACTGTGATCAATTTAAGTGATAGGGATTGAAAGATTTTATTAATTTTCATTATTTTTCAATGTCCAAAAACATATAACCTTTGCCCCAAATAGTCTTGATAATTTTTGGTGATTTAGGGTCTGATTCGATCTTTTGTCTTAATCTAGAAATCAAGATATCTATTGATCGAGAAAATAGATGAGCTTCTATGCCTTTAATTTCTTTGATGATTTCATCCCTAGTAAATGTAATACCTGGGTTATTGATGAACATTGACAATAAATCATACTCTTTAGTGGTCAAATCAAGAACTGAGCCACTCATTTTAATCTCGAGATGCAAATCATCTATTTCAAAAATAGAATTCTTGCTCTCTTTTTTTGTTGGGATTCGTCTTATTAAACTCATAATTCTGGCTACCAGCTCCCTTGGCTCGAAGGGTTTAGCTAGATAATCATCAGCACCCGATTCCAATCCACGGATTTTATCATTTGGCTCCCCTCTAGCACTCAACATAATAACTGGGAGAGAATAATCTTTTCGTATCTGTTCACAAACCTCGAAACCATTCATTTTTGGCATCATTACATCGAGAATGATCACTTCAGGATTATGATTTCTAATAGCAGGCAAAGTATTGAGTGGATCTGATATGGCTTCAAGCTTGATATCAGATTTTTTCAAATAACTTTCTAAAAGTTCTGCCAACTTCAAATCATCATCAACTAGCAGAGCTTTAATCATATCAAAAGTTATTTCCAGCGATCTTTTGAATCTTCTATTTGATCAACCCCAATCCTCATTTCTAACATTCTGTTTGCTTCTTCCTCTCCAAAGACCTGGATAGGTAAAACATTCATGGGATCGTTCCTATAGCCAAGCTCTCTAACCTGAAAGTCATAGATTTGTTGATCGTTTCTCTCAGACTCAGGAACCTCTTCTGCTTCATCTAACCAACTGAACCATCGACCAATGAAACGTTCGAGATAATCTTCACAAAAATCTATATTCTCATCTGTTAGCTCGGCATGAGAACTAACGCAAACTGGGGACATCAATGATCTGAGATATGTGCCGTGACTAACAAATCTAGTCCAATTAGGATTGGCACGAAACTCAAGAAAATCTTGATTCACCGGCTCGAAATACTGATTGAGATAATCCGGGTTAGTTCTTAAATCCATTCTTGGAGTATATTCAGCATAAAAATAAAGCCTAGGTATGGTTCCAAAAATAACTGCTAAGTGGGGCACACGTGTTTCTTGGCCCAAAAAAACTGTGGCGTTTATATCCAGAATGCTTCGTTGTCTATTACCAATCCAAGAGTGAACAAGCCAGTCTACCTGGTCACCGGAGTAAGCATTGAATGAACCCTCAAGTAAGCCGTGATCTGGGTGTTCACTAGAGGTGAAGTAATCTCTGCCCTCACACGATGGATGTTTTGCTACTTCAAATCGTTCCCTGACACGTTCAATGATATTTGTTTGTATTCCCCAGCATCTTTCCCAAGCTTTGCTAACATCCACATTAGGGTTTTCAGAAAGAAATTCCATAATAGTTTTAGTTTCTTTATTTGAACTCAAGACCGTCTCCTCTTAACAATTAATGCATACAGTATTCCATCAAGAAAGTGATAGATCCAGTTAATCCATGACTATATAATCAATTTCAAACTAAATACCGAATCTGGAGACATAAACATGCCAATGTTAGAGATCAATAATCATAAAATGCATTATGAAATTCATGGAGAAGGCCCGCCAGCAGTTTGTATGGGAGGTTGGGGTACTTTTTGCCATGGTAACGAAAGTCTATTAGCGAGAGGACTTACCGACGAGTACCAAGTTTTAGTCTTTGATTATCGAGGCATTCGTGACTCAGGGGATGATCACGATGTTGAACCATCAATGAAGATGCACGCCAATGATTTAATTGGTCTTTTAGATCATTTGGAATGGAAAAATGTACATCTTATTGGATTGGTAGGTATGGGCTGTTGTGTCGCACAAGAAGTGGCGATTAATCGCCCTGATCTTGTTCGGACTATGGTCAATATGGGTGCCTGGGCCTACTGCGATACCTATCTATATGATCAACTAAAATTATTTAGGGATGTTCATAGGGACTCAGGCTTCCTTACCTTTCAAGAAAAGGTTTCTATCTATTCATTTCTTCCAGAGTACTACAATAAAAATAGAGATAAGTTATTAGGTCCAAATGCAGGCTGGAAAGAGCTTAGAGATAATTACGATACTCATGCAAGATTAGTTGAAGCATGCCTCAATCATGATGTTAGAGATCAGTTACATAAAATAAAAGCGCCAACACTTATCATTCATGCTGGCAAGGATCTGGTTACAGGACCAAGAACTACGCAACCCCTGGAGGAAGGTATTCCTAATGCAAAAGGTGTCTTGATGGAAGATGTGGCACATGTTGTGGCAGGCAAGGAACAAAAAATTGCTTTTTGCAAAATATTGTTCGAATTCTTAGAGGCGCACTAACGTTTTTGGTTGTATAAAACTTCTAATATATAGATAATGGGCCCACTTAAAGTTTAAGGGGGAGCTTAAATTTCATGACAGATTCCGGTTCAAAGATCAGCATTCAAAACGGTAAGCTTAATGTCCCTAATGATCCTATTATCCCTTTTATTGAAGGCGATGGTATTGGTCCAGATATCTGGAAAGCTGCAGTTCGAGTCCTAGATGCCGCTGTAGACAAAGCCTACAATGGCGAAAAAAAGATTCAATGGTTAGAAGTATACGCTGGTGAAAAAGCATTTAAGAAGTTTAATAACTGGCTGCCAGATGAGACCGTAGAAAAATGCAAGGAATACCTCGTCTCGATTAAAGGCCCTTTAACAACACCAATTGGAGGTGGCATGAGGTCTTTAAATGTTGCTTTAAGGCAACTGCTCGATTTATACGTCTGCCTTAGGCCAGTTAGGTGGTTTAAAGGGGTGCCTTCTCCAGTGAAAACACCAGAAAAAATTGACATGGTCATTTTTAGAGAAAACACAGAAGATATCTATGCAGGTATTGAATTTGAAGAAGGCTCAGAGGCCAATAATAATTTTCTATCTCTTTTCAAAGAAGCTTTTCCTGATGAATATTCAAAAATAAGATTCCCTGAAACCTCGGGCATTGGTATTAAACCAATTTCAGTAGAAGGCTCTGAGAGGTTGTTGCGAGCTGCTTTTGAATACGCCATAACAAATAATCGAAAATCAGTAACCTTTGTTCACAAAGGCAACATTATGAAATACACCGAAGGTGCTTTTAGAAATTGGGGCTATGCTCTTGCTGAAAGAGAATTTGGAGATCATGTATACACATGGGACCAATGGGAAAGAACAAAATCGGAACACGGTGAGCAAGCTGCTAATGATGAGCAAAATAAAGCTATGGATAACGGTGCAATCTTGGTCAAAGATGCCATTGCTGATATCACCTTACAACAAGTTCTTACAAGACCATCAGAATTCGATGTTATTGCCACTATGAATTTGAATGGTGATTATTTATCTGACGCTCTAGCAGCACAAGTTGGGGGCATAGGCATAGCCCCTGGAGGCAATATTAATTATGCGACAGGACATGCGGTGTTTGAAGCAACACATGGAACTGCGCCTAAGTACACAGACCAAGATAAGGTTAATCCAGGCTCTGTAATTTTGTCCGGAGAAATGATGTTACGCTATCTTGGCTGGAATGAGGCAGCTGATCTCATTATTAAGGCTATGGACACATCAATTCAAAATCAAACTGTCACTTATGATTTTGCAAGATTGATGGATAATGTTGATCCGATTAAGTGCAGTGAATTTGGTGATTCACTTATAGATAACATGAGCTAATCCAATCCTCTGTGTGCTTCAAATAGCTAATTCATCCAACAAATAAAGAGAAATCAATTATGAAAAGTATAAAGATTGTCATCAGTATCTTAATTTTATTGCAAAGTAATTATCTTCTTGCAGAATCCTGCGAGCAGACAATAGAAAGCAATGATATGCTCCAATTTAATCTTAAAGAGATGGCCATTAGCTCAAATTGCTCTAAGCTTACTGTCATTTTAAAACACACCGGTCAATTGCCAGTTAATATCATGGGTCATAATTGGGTATTAACTGACACCAATGATTTTATGGCTGTTGCACAAGCTGGGGGGGCTGCTGGACCAGCAGCTGGTTATCTTCCTGAAGGTGATTCTCGAGTGATTGCAGCTTCCTCGATGATTGGAGGTGGTGAAACAACCTCAGTAACATTTTCCACCAGCGGTCTTGCTGCTTCTGGAGACTATACCTTTTTCTGCTCCTTTCCAGGGCATTATGCAATTATGAAGGGCAGCCTTAAAATTATAGATTAATCTTTAGGTCGCCCTTAGCAAGGGCTAGAGGTCCGGTTCTAGCTACTGCAACTAGAGTGCTCATTGCTGAGAGTGCTTCTAGTAACTTGTCATTTGTTGCGGTATCTGCCATAACCTCTATAATTAAAAGTTGATCTTTGTCGTCGACAATTGTTGCTGAGTAATCATAAAGCACGGTTTTAATATCGCCTTCTTTATCATCATTAGTCTTTAACTTAATCATCATTAATTCACGTTCTATATGATCGTGCTGGGATATATCTAGGACATCTACAACATCGATTAATTTATAGAGTTGCTTGGTAATTTGACCTATCACCTCATCTGATCCTTGTGTGACTAGAGTCAATCTTGATATAGATGAATTATCTGTTGGTGCCACACTCAAAGAATCAATATTGTAACCACGGGTAGAGAACATAGAGGCAACTCGAGTCAATGCGCCCGATTCATTTTGCAGTAATATTGCTATCGTATGTTTCATCTAATTGGTTTAATTATTTAATAATACAGTGAAAGGATTGTACATGGTTCCTCAAACAAATGAAGTTAGTAATCGGTATTACTTTTCAATCTGGTTTATAGTAAGGTGTCTTCCTCAAGATTTTGAGAAACTACATTAACACTTAGAATAGTTGATTGAAATGACAAAAAAACAAACAATGACTGGCTCGGAAATAATCGTTGAAGTCCTTGCTGAAAAAGGAGTTGAAACAATATTTGGCTATAGCGGTGGAGCTATTCTGCCAACTTATGATGCTGTCTTTCAGTACAATGAGAAACATAACAATGCGATGCCATTGATTGTTCCTGCTAATGAGCAAGGTGCTGGGTTTATGGCTTCGGGATATTCTAGAGCCACTGGCAAACCTGGAATTGTTATGGTGACTTCAGGTCCGGGTGCAACAAACACAGTTACACCAGTAAGGGATGCTATGGCTGATTCAATTCCAATGATCGTTATATGTGGACAAGTTAACCGGTCATCAATAGGCAGTGATGCGTTCCAGGAAGCTCCAATTACGAGTGTTATGGGATCGGTGGCAAAGCACGTCTTTCTGGTTACCGATGAAGATAAATTAGCCGCTACAATGAGGGCTGCCTTTGAAATTTCTACCTCAGGAAGACCTGGTCCAGTGGTAGTGGATATCCCAAAAGATATACAAACAGCTAGCATTGATTTTGACACAAGCTCAACCCTCAATATTAATGCCTATCGAGAACGAGTCCAATCAATTGTAAATAATCGATTGAGTGATGAAGACTGTGAACGTTTTTTTGACTGCCTTAAAGCATCCTCGAGACCGCTCATTTATTCAGGTGGCGGAACAATAGCTGCAGATGCGACTGAAGAATTAAGAAATTTTTCAACTCGTCTTCAGGTCCCTGTAACCACAACATTGATGGGCATAGGTGCAATTGATACCCAATCTCAATTGTCTCTACAAATGTTGGGCATGCATGGGACGGCCTTTGCTAATTATGCGGTTGAAGATTGTGACTTTATTATTGCTCTAGGGTCACGGTTTGATGATCGCGTAGCAGCTGTACCTAAACAATTTGCCCCTAAGGCAAAAGCAGTGGCACATTTTGATATTGATGCCTCCGAGATTGACAAGGTAAAACAAACAGATTGGTCCCATGTTGGTCTCCTAAAAGATGCTCTCAATGATCTACTTGATTATGCTGATAAGAAAGATATCAGCTGTGACTTTGGTGAATGGAACAATGAGCTTCAAGAATTAAAATCTAAACATCGACTAGATTTCGATAGAGGATCAGATTTAATCCAACCTCAAATGGTACTGGATGAGATTAACCAATTAACCAAAGGTGAAGCGATTGTTTCTACTGGTGTTGGGCAGCATCAAATGTGGTCTGCTCAATATTTTGATTTTAAGGAACCTAGACAGTGGCTAACATCTGGAAGCATGGGAACAATGGGCTTTGGATTGCCTGCAGCAATTGGTGCACAGTTTGCTCATCCAGATAAAATTGTTATCGATGTCGATGGAGACGGCAGTATTCGCATGAACTTAGGCGACATGGAAACTGTTACAACCTATGACCTACCAATTAAGATCCTCTTACTTAATAATGCAGGCGACGGCATGGTGAAACAGTGGCAAAAACTTTATTACGGTGGTCGATTATCTGCAAGTGACAAGACACTCCATAAGAAAGATTTTGTGGCATCTGCAAAATCTGATGGCTTTGAATACGCTGAACGATTAATAGAAAAAAACCAACTGAAAACAACCGTTAAAGAATTTATTGAGTGCAAAAAAGCTGCTTTTCTCGAAGTTGTTATAGATCCTGACGCTATGGTTTTTCCTATGGTTGGTCCAGGAATGTCTTATGCCCAAATGATTACAGGTGATCATATTGAAAGTAGAGGGGAAGATCCTGAAGTTGAGCCTATAGACCCTAAAGCCATGTTCTAAAGGCTCTAGCGTTCTCCCATTGCATGAATGTCATGGGTTTCGCCAGTTTGAGTGTAGAGCACTTTTTTTCTAAAAAATCTAAGCATTCCCATCTCACCCATTCGTGAAGCTCCAATACCAGAATACTTAAACCAGTTTTTCTCACCATCAAACACATAGGTGGTTGCTCCACAATCTTGAATGGTGACAGCACCTGCATCTATTTGATGAGCAATATCAGTTGCTTCATCTGCATCACCAGCAAGAACTGCCGCTGAAAGTCCATATCGGGTGTCGTTAGCCAGATTAATTGCTTCATTAATATTGCTATAGGTCATTACAGGTATAACAGGCCCAAATGTTTCATCAATCATAAGCTTCATTGAATGATCAACCTCTTTTATCACAGTTGGTCTAATCCATTTTCCACCACCATGAGTCTCAATCTCGCCTCCAGTCAGGACCTTGGCACCCTTTTCAGTCGCATCGCTGATATGGGACTCGATAATATTAGCTTGTTGATCAAAAATTAAAGGGCCTATATGCCCCTCCCTGATATTGGGATAATTAAGCTCCACTTCATCAGCTAGCCTAGCCAATTCGTTAATTAAATCATCAGCAATAGACTCGTGTGCATAAACTCTCTCAATTGACTGGCAAGCTTGACCAGTGGCCTGCACTGAAGCTCGAAGAATTATTCTTGCACTGTCTTTGGGATCTGCATTCTCGGTAACAATCACCGGGTCTTTGCCTCCAAGTTCAGCGTAAACAGGTATAAAGTTTTTAGCGCAGCTCTCGTAGACTAGTTTTCCTGTCTTCACACTGCCTGTAAAACAAACTGCATCAACATTATTAATTAAGTCTTGGCCAGTCTCGCCGTCGCCTTGTATATATCGACAAACTGCATGCAATTCAGGAACCTTTTCTAGGGTTGCTTGAAGAGGCTGAATGAAGCGTGGTGTTATTTCACTTGGTTTAGTGATAGTAGCAGCCCCTGCCATTAATGCCGGAAGAAGATCAATCAATGAAATCAAAAACGGGAAATTCCAAGGGCCCACGATCCCTACCACCTCGAAGGGTTTATATTGATGTTTGTAAATCACACTTGGGGCTGAGGATTGAATTGGCTCTTTCTCAGCAAAAATATTACGGCCTATCATATGCCAAGCTTCAATTGAAGCTGATAATCGTCCAACTTCTGAAGTAGCTATAAAATATCGACCTGTATCAATAACTAAAGCATCTAGCAAATCTTGACTATTAGCTACAATATTGGCCCATTCTTTTAGCGCTTCTGCACGCTGATCAATATGGAGCGCTGCCCATGCTGACTGATTGGAACGTATCTCATTTGCAATAGTTTCAATTTCGTCTTTTGATGTTGCCGTAAATGAATAATCCATTTCACCAGTTCTTGGGTTCCTGGCTTCAATAATTCGCTTATCTCCATTGGGGTTATTCACTATGTGTTTCCTCAGAAAATTAGAAGGTTAAGACTACGATTAAACATAATAGACATCAATATTTATTTTATTAATTCATCGAAACGATCTAAATCAACATTGCCTCCACTCAATAAGATCAAAATATTTGCATTCTCAATTGAAAACCGCTGCTTCATTGCAAAGGCTAGACCAACAATGCCGCCTGGCTCTACCACGAGATCAAATTTTTTGTAAGCAAAGCGCATAGCTTCTTTGATTTCCTCTTCATTAACTGTAACTACCTCTGTTATAAGCTCTTGGTTTATTGGAAATGTTAATTTTCCAGGCGTTTTTGCCATCAAGGCATCACATAGAGTGTTTTGGTTAATATCAATTGAAACTCGTTTACCTTTGCTGATTGATAATTGTGTGTCGTTAAATAATTCGGGCTCTACTCCAATAATATTGCACTGTTCAAAGTAATGTTTAATAGCAATGCAGCAACCAGCCATTAAGCCGCCGCCTCCCACAGGGCAAATAAAATAATCAACTTTCTCCTCGATAAGGGCCATTTGGTGTATCGCCTCAAGAGCTGCAGTTCCTTGACCTGATATCACATCATAGTGATCGTAAGCTGGTATTAGAAAGGCGCCTGTCTCAGAGGCAATTTTTTTAGCAATCTCTTGTCTTGATTCATTGTATCGATCATAAAAAATGACTTTTGCTCCCAGAGACTCGGTTTTTTGAATTTTAGTTTTAGGGGTGTCCTCAGGCATAACAATCGTGGCTTTAACTCCCATAAGATTTGCTGAGTAAGCAACTCCCTGGGCATGGTTTCCAGAAGAAAATGCAACCACATCCTTTTTTTTATTCTCTTGAAAATACTGATGCATTGCAAAATAGGCTCCTCTCGATTTAAAGGATCCATTGATTTGATTGCATTCTGCCTTTAGGTATAAATTAACACCCAACTCATCATTAACTGCCTCAGAAAAAAGCACAGGGGTCTCTCTGATTACTCCAGCTAGAACTTCATTGGCATTGAGTATGTTGTTAATGTCGATCAATCTAATATTTACTTTTTTTATATGTCATTTAATATTAAGTTTCATTCATATTATAGGTGTAATCAAATGGAAACATACATTGTGACAATTTATGCAAAAGAAGATCATGCTGATGACGTAGAACAGTATTATAAAGGGCTTCAACCTCTCTATGAAGAAGCTCAAGGTTTCATTGAAAGAAAAATATTTCGCGCTAAAACAGGCGCAATGGTGGAAGCAGTTCGCCAGACATACTCAGAAGAAGAATTGGCCAATACACCAGAGGAAGACCACGATCATGGTGAACACTTTGTTATGATTGAAGAATGGGACTCAATTCAAGATCGGATTAACTTTGGGAGAAGCCTTAGTAAAGAGCACCATATGAAGGTAATACCATTCCTTCTTCCCAATCATTCGCATGAGTTTTATAAGGGAATCTAAGCTAGTATATTGTCTATCTTTTTAGCACAGATAAAGTCATTCTCAGAGAGTCCGCCGATAGAATGGGTTGAATAAACAACTCTGCACGAACCGTATTTAACCGTTAAATCTGGATGATGATCTTCAGCTTCAGCTATCCATGCAACAGCATTAACAAACGAGATGGTCTTATTGTAGTTTGAGAACTTAAATTCCTTCACAATTTCCTTTGCATCTTCCGAGATCTTCCACTCAGGATCAATTGCCTCAGCAATCTGCTGTGCCGCAGCAATATCCAAGGGTTCTACACCGCCCTCACAGGGCACACATTTCTTATTTTCTAAATCATCATTGCTCATTTTCTTCTCCTAATTTATAGATGGGGAATAGCAACAAAAGTGCCCCCATTCTGCTCTGATAACTTTCTCATTAAATGAGCAAATCTTGCTCCGTTTTCATACCCCACCTGTGTTGGGAAACCAATACCATGAATCCTTACTAAACGATTTCCAAAACGATCTGCTTTATTGATTCGAGAAACATACCGACAGACTGCCTCAACAGAACCTCTGGGAAAATCATCGCCAAAAACATAAATACTAATCTGCTTATCTTCTTCATAAAAGGTACTGATGGCTTCGGTGATGCCTTCAACGGGACTTGAATCACTATAGGGATTCCAGAATCGCAGCGTTCGGGTAATATTTTGCCTAATTTCTGGTGAGTCTGGGATCCATCGACCACTATAGGTCCCAAACATATATTCACCCTCATCATTTAAAACTTGTATGCCTTTAACTCTGGGGTAAACGCTTAGGGTTTCAGTAATCTTTTGTATCACTAGATTCCAAGGTCCTTGATACATACTACCCGAGGTATCTATGACGAAAATAATATACTCGCTATCTACAGGAATGCCTCCCACAGTTGAGTCATCAATTGGATTATAATCTTTGAGCAATCTCTTCATTTCATCCGTTAAGGTCTGTTTTGCTGAGAGCAAACTGTTCATTGTTCCTGTTGACTCCTCGGACATAGATCTAGTTGCACTAAACTCTCCTTCCATCTCTGAAAGATCACCGGCTAGTTTATTCTTTTTCTTTTTATTTTCTGAGAGCTGCTCCTCAATTTCCTTTAAGTCTCGATTAATCACAGTTGAATCGCCTCTGATCTCATTAAGTTCTCGCTCCAACTTAACAATTAACTCTTGTAAATCTTCACGACTCTTCTCAATGGTCACTGGTTCATAAATTTTGGTAATAACCAGTAGTAAAATAACCGCTCCAAAACCACAACAAACCACATCCAAAAAAGAAAGATTGAAAGTTTCCATATTTCGTCTTTTTCTCATTATGGCCAATCCCTTGATGGAGCCATAAAACTTCCCTTGGAACGTATGGCAAGACGCCAGTATGCCTCGGCAGCAGAAGGGTCTCCATCCATTGGAAACAACAGCACATTTACTGGAATCGGAGGTAACTCTCTAAGTGCCTGATCGAAATATCTTATTCGTTGTTCTGGCTTAACCATTGTGCCAGGGTTTGAGTCGCGCCTTCCCTGAGTGGGTAAACCGTCAGTTAACAAAAAAATATTATCAGGCCTAGGTTCTAGATCATCTATCATCTCAAACGCTTTGATCAGGCTTGTTCCGTTTTGAGGAATTGTTGATCTTAGTTCATTCATGGCTTTTGCAATGGTTGTTCCATCTGTCACCTCAAGCCAATCACCTTCAGAGTCCTTTATTGCACTAACGGTTGATTCATTAAAAGTGTAGATTTGGAACTTAGTACCTTCAGTTAGACGAGTTGTTAGCCAGTCCACACTATTTACTGTTTGCCTCCATTTTGGTGCCTTAACCTTCTGACTGTCTTGCATGTTTCTGTAACGTATAACATTGACATAGGTCCTGCCTAACATACTTGCTGATGAATCAACCAAAAAAAGAACGTGTTTGCCACCCAGTTTTAGCTCAGTAAGATATTGACGATTGCCATCACCGATAAACTCTCTGAGCGATCTCCCAGGATTAGAGGCCTCAAGTGCTGCCTGAGCACTCATTCTTTTATTGGATTCCATTAGCTGTTGAATATCCGATTGAAGTCGCTTGATATCGTTCTCAGAGGCTAGGGAATTATTTTCATAAAACTCAATCTCTTTTAATAGCTCTTCTAGTTTCTCTTGTAATTCACTGACACTTCCTTGGATAAGTGTATTTTCTTTTTCTGTCTTTTCTAATGAATTATTAAGCCTTACCAATTGTTTTTGCTCATCAAATATTTGTTCCTCAAGCAGTTTAGTCTCTGATTGGAGTTCTGAGCTTGCCTGATCACTCCGACTTTTAACCTGAGAATTTATAATCATAAAGAACAAAATCACAGCTCCAAAACCGCATGAGATTACATCAAGAAATGATAAGTTGAAAACGCTAAATTGTCTTCTGGCCATAAATAACTGCCACTAATCTCCCTTAAGATGGGTGATTAAATTTTGATCGCAGTAACCTTCTGTTTCGAAAATCTGACGCTCTTGAAGTAATTGAAGCTGATGCACCAAAAACATAATGACAATACTAATCAACAATGCGATAAAAGTTGAATTGAAAGCCACGCCGAGATTCTGGGTGACGCCACTAATATCACCATCAACGGCTCTGTGGGCCAATGAAAGAGCTGCTCCAATGCCTCTAACCGTTCCAATAAAACCAATCGACGGAATTGCCCATGCTATATAACGTATCATTGATAGCTCTGATTCCAATCGATCAGCTTCCGATTCAACCATTGTGTGCGTTGACGTGGAAACATCTTGAACATTTTTTGTGGTGGAAAAACGTTTTAACCCATTCATCAGAATACGAGGTAATAAAAGTTGCCTCTTGGATTCAGGTAAATTTTCTAATTGTCTCAGAAAGTCTTTTGAATCCTCAGGCTTAATACTCTGACCCTCTCGAATAGGAATGAGGTCTTCTTGCAATAGTCTTCTTTCATTAATCGATGATTGTGCCTTAAGGGTCATAATTGCAAACGCCCAAAGCATCAAAATAAAACAAGCCTCTTGCTCAAAATCCCTAACAATGACGTAAAAAGATCGTTCAGGGACATAGTTAATATCTTGCTCTATCATGGCTTGCTGTTCTTGTATTATCGAGGCAGCCTCTGGTCGAACAACTGAGACGTAAAAAGCGTGTACCAGGATGATAGATAAAATTAATGCGAATCCTTGGTATAAAAATTCCTTTGAAAGATTTTGTGTGTTCATTGAATCCCCTGTTTATATATCCGATGGAAAACTAACAGAAACATCTGCAGATAATGGCTCGGAAGGAATAAACTCTTCAAGTGTTTCCTCTTCATAGGCAGCCTGTATTCTGTCTAATTCCTGTTGTAATTCTTGATCAATCTCTTCTTGAGTCTTGCTCATACTATTATCGGGAGCTGTTTGTTCTTCAGATTGAGAATACACGGCTCCGATACCTAGGCTAAATCCAAGCAATAGTATCGTTAAAGTTATTGATATTTTTTCTTTCACAGTCTTTAATTTATTCGTTTTCAGTATACCTTGCAATCCTAAAACCAACATCTAATCTGCCTTGTGTGCCATAGTCTCGGTAAGCGAATCTTAATGCAGTAATGGTTGAATGACGCCAACTTGATCCACGGATTACCCTCATACTCCCCTCCTCAGGTCCAATAGGATCCTTATTAAGCTCATTAACTTGTCTATTAATCGTTGAATAATAATCATTCACCCATTCAGAGACATTGCCGCCTAAATCATAAATACCGATGCTGTTGGGTTTGAATTTATTGCTTGGGGAAGAGACTGGATAACCGTCCCAATAATTCGACAACACATTAGTCATAAGACTCTCGGCAGATTCATCCGCATAATTTCCTGAATTCTCCTCGGGTGGCATACTTTCGCCCCAAGGGTATTTCTGCTTACCCCCGCCACCGTTATATCTTGCTACCCATTCCCACTCGGCCTCTGTGAGAAGACGATAGCCATTAGTAATGGGAGTAATCAATTTTAATTTTCCATCAACCAAACTGTAAGCTGGTCTCAAAGATTCCTTCTCGCTTAACCAGTTACAAAATTTAGCTGCTTCTTCCCAAGTCACCATGACTGTCGGATGAAACCCGTTAGAGAGTTCTCTATATGATTCAGCTCCTGAAGTATGCTTTGGATTAAAAGCTCTAAATTCATTATTGATCACTTCTCGAGTACCCACATAAAAAGGTTTGGTAATTCCAATTAGTCTTTCACTCTCATTTGATTGTCGCCCTTGTGACCTTCTGGGGGTTCCCATAATAAATTGACCAGGGGATATTAATCTCATCTCAAGACCTTGAGAAGTCTTTAAGAACTTTGGCATGGCGGCTAAGACTGCCTCCTCCTCAGTTAGTAATCTAATATTTAAGGTCTGATCAAAGCCAGGTGTCGGTTTGACTTTTATTTCTTGGGTAACAAGGCCATCTTTTTTAACCGTTAGGGTTTGTTCTTTTGCAATTAAATTTACCTTTAGAGGTATACGCCCGATAGTTTCATTATTATTTATCACCAAGGCGTCTTTTGTTCCTTGGATGTTCACATTTCCATAAATTGGTTGCAGATCCACTTTTAGTAGCTCAGAATCTTTACCCGTGGATTTCAGTGTTTCAACCGTATCCAATTGAATACTTTTGTCTTGAGTTCTAAAACCAGGCTTTGAGAAGCTGATTAAATGAGTTACAAGCGGCTCTAGCTCCAAATCAATAGGAGTCATTCCTAAATAGACTGAATTCAGATTTACCGATGCCCCTTCAGGGGAGCTTATAATTTGGAGTTTGCTGTCAAGTCGAGCTAGCTTAAAGGGTTCTGTGATAATCTCTTCACCAGCCTCAACTGATAATTCTGAAGTGAGATCCTTATAACCTGATTTTCTAATTAAAACAGTATGGTCACCATCAATGACATCTAGGTCCAAAGGACTAAAACCTTTATTCTGTCCATCGAGGATGACTTCAGCTTCACTTGGGTCTGTATTTATCTGAACATCTGCCCATGCAGGCTCAAGATCAAAGATGAATTGTTGCTCTTGATTCATACCTTCTATAATCAATTGTTCCTGGATAGAAAAATATTTTTCAAATCTCAGTTCAATATTTTGTTTTCCAGCTTCTATCGAGTAACTTCCCTCTGTGTCAGATTTGATTCTTTCTTCATTAACATAAAGCTCATAATCAACATCGGGTTGTGTTTTAAATTGAATCACTCCTGGTAGTTTTTTTAAATTAATATCAATAACTTGTGAAGATTTTTCATTAATCTCAATAACCAAGGTGTCAGAGAAATAACCCGACTTAGAATAATGAGCTTGATACTCTCCAGGACGGAGTAAAAAACGACCACTAATTTTTAAATGAGGAAAAAACCCCCCAGAAACACTAATATTTGCATCGCCCGGTGTTGTTCTAATCTCTACAGCCTTTGAGGTGAATAAATAAAATAAGAAATAAGTTAGCGCCAAGAAAAAGACAAGACCAAATCTTTGAAAAAGCTTATTTTGGAAAATGCTCTCACTTTGCCTTTTCTCAAATTGAGTTGGTTGATTCTCAATTGAAAGATTACTCACGTTAACTTCTAGTAATTCAGAAGAGAGATTAAAACTAATCAACTTATCTGAGACCTCCAATTGATCACCATCGCTGATCCAGTGATTGCCTGTCAAAGGATCTCTATTAATCATAGCCTCAAGAGTGGGGTTGATTTTTTGCAAAACATACCGGTCATCAATTAAATCAATGATCATGGCCACACCCAGTGAAAGTGATCCTGAAATCTTAATATCAGTGTTTAGATCAGACCCTATCCTTATAGGTAAATCATGAAGGCTTAATGACCTTTCACTGTCTGATTCTTTTAAAATAATCTTCATATCCTATCTCTGCATATGATTATAAACCTTTGATCTAAATTCTCTGGGCTGACTTTAAATCTCAATGTTGTATCCCTGTACCCAATTCGGGTTCCTTTTGCCGTGTAAACTCCAGGTTTCAGAAGAATTTTTTTTTGCTCAAAAAGACCGAACTTTCCTGTTTTATAGAGAACCACATCTGTTTTAAGATCTGAAATAAGAGTAACCTCAACGGGTGTGGAAGCTATCTTTAAAGTTTGATCTAATTCACTGATTTGTTGGGTCATTTTTGGACCCTTATTCATAATAGATTGGGCTTGTATTAAGGCTTGTTGAGCTTGATTAAATAATTTGTCATCATTCAGATTTTCAGCTTGTGCAATAAAAGAAATCATCTGATTTATTAAACGAATCCGGCTATTTACTCTTATCAAACTATCTTTAACTTCACCAATATTAGAATCAAAATTAAGTATTGTTTCATAATATGATTTGGCTTCGTCCCACTCCTCATTAACCTCAGCAATTAATCCCTTGTACTTGAGAGATTTTGTAAGTGAGGTTCTCCTCTGAATCTCTAATTCTTCAATAGCTTGTTGTCCTGCTTTAGATTCAGGATCAATCTCCAAGCTTTTTTGAAATGCTGCTTCGGCTTCATCAAATTTTTCTTCCTTCATCAAGGCATAGCCCTTTGAAAGCGAGGATTGAAATTGCTCTTTATCGTTTTCTAAGATCGCTTTTGAAAACCCCTGTTGTGCCTGCAACCATTCGGGGTCAATCGCTAAGGCTTTTTCAAAAGCTACGATCGATTCGCTCCACTCTCTTTGTTCACTTAATCTCTCTCCTAACTGAGAGTATTCAATTACCTTGTCTAGCTTAAGAGCTCTATTAAGACCTTTCCTAGCCAACTCGTTGCCTCCGTCTATAGCTAATGCCGTTTCAAAATTTGCTATTGCCAGGTTTTTATCGCCTTGAACGATAGATTCTTGTCCCAGTAGAAGAGCACTTTCTAAAGTTTCTGGTATCGTAATTTCAAGATCCGTAAGCAACTGCATTGCTTCTCGATAGCTCTCAGCAGCTATATCATAACCTCTATTAAGGTATGCCTCGTCTCCCTGAGATTGAAGGTCTCTAATCCTTGCCCATTGCTCTTCAGCCCATAACTGAACCCCGCTCGATTTTAGATCATCCATCTTACTCAACATTTCAGATAGCAGCGCTTCAGCTATTGGTTTTTGAGCTAAGACTGCCTCATTTAAAAGTACTTCAGTATTTCCATCCTCTACACCCTCATCTGAAATGTTCACCTCATTCTCAGCAACAAACCTTGGTAGAACAAAAACCACAATAACAAGAACCACTGCCAAGACTGAGAGCAGAGAATAGGCTGTTGCTGGCTTAACTTGCTGCTGACTTTGGCGGTCAAGCCTCTTCTGATGGATCGTCTTATCCTCAGATTGATTCTCAGTTAATTCGATTGACTCTGATTCTTCAGGAGTAGTCTTTTTCATGGCTTAGTTTACTGAACTGACGAGTCTGAAATTTGAAAGCCAGTCTCATCAATATAAATCTGCTTGAGCAACTTCCTCCATTCAAGAAATTTTTCTTGTGCATTACCTGTCAATCTTATGGTTTGGCCTTCTAATTCTATAATTAGAGGTTCTGCTTGGGAATCAAAAGCTGTTCCAAGCTCTTTCATAGATTCTTTGTATATTTTTGCTTCAGATGCTTTCCCAAAGCCGCTTCTCATTGCTTCCATGCCCCCATAGATTGCCATTTGTCTCATGGTGCTACTGGCTCGACTATCACCATCGGAGGCAATTGCACCCAATAAGGCTGCTGCTCCGAGTAACTGCCTTGTTCTTGCTGATTTCTTCAATTCTTGATAAGTGATCATGTCTTCTCTTGAGAGCTTTCGCCAATCTTCGTAGGGTTGTGAAATATTTTCATAAAGTTGAGCGTAGTATTCATTCAGTGTGTCCAAGAGTAGAAACTCTCTTTCCTGAATGTTATAAACCCTTTGCATAATGGCGTCATCATCATCCGGTAATCGTTGAGCTTGATAAATATTTTTTTTGTCTTTAACTAAATATTCATTGTAGACATTGGGTATCAATTCTGCTGCGAACCTTATGTCGCCTATTTCACTAATTCTCTCTAGCTGTTCGGTCTCATATTGTTGTTTAATTTTTACCAAATCATTAGCTATTTTGTTATAAACATTTTGATAGGGATCCTGTGTTAAATCTCTTCTCTTGCTGTATGAACTTTGGGCGATGGTGGACGAATAGACTTTATTGATCCACTCCTTTCCAGTGATATCCCAGACGCCTATCCTGATTGAAATATCTAAACCATCTGATACCTCTATCCTTCCAGTAACAATAAGGTCAATTGCTTCTGAAGTTTCAGGTAAGACCCATACACCTCCCCAAAAACCAGTATCTTGTAAAGTTTTCTTTAAGTGAAAAGGCATATATCTAGCCTCAGCTTTCCTAATTTCTGGGAAGATAAAATCGTCCTCTTCCTCGGGTATGTTTGGATCAAAAAGCAAAATCCCGATATCAAGAAGCTCTTCTGGCGGAAGCTCAATCTGTGCGCGATCCAAACCAACTTTTTCATATTGAATTGTTTTAGCTTCGACAACGATGACGCTAAACATAAAGAAAACAACAATACTGAGATTCTTTAAGGCTAGTAGGCTTTGTCGAATTTCAATTATTTTCATTTTTTAATACCCATATGCTTTCTATACTCATCCCAAAGGGCTGCTCTTATAATTGGATCATCTTCTTGAACTGCTGCTTCTCTAATTTGTCTTGCAATAACGTCCTCTCCAGTTCCATCCATCGGTATATCCTCCGGAATCCTCTCTTTTATTTTATCTTGATCACCAGAAGTGGAGTCCGTAGTCTCATCCATCTGATTTTCTGAACTGTCTTCG
The DNA here is from genome assembly GCA_902634075.1 of uncultured Gammaproteobacteria bacterium. Lineage (GTDB taxonomy): Bacteria > Pseudomonadota > Gammaproteobacteria > Steroidobacterales > UBA11654 > CACPJA01. The sequence continues at coordinate 6,034 of CACPJA010000010.1, read as the reverse complement.
TCTTGATCTTGGCCTTCAGTTTCAGAACCAGTCATCTCTGAAGATTGCCCAGATCCCATATCCAATGGCCCATCTAAACTGCCTTGTTGAATTGCTCCAGCATCAGCACTCTCTTGTGCAGTCATCCCTCCTAGCGATTGATTAGCTGCTGCTATAATGACCCTTTCTCCTTGCATTTCCTTATCAAAATCACCTAGAGATTCATCAAATACTGAGGAAGCAGATTGCCCAGAGCTCATCTCAGAAGAGGTTCCCGAGGCTCCTGAAGCACTATTGGTACCCTGCATAGATTCATTGGATCCTCTGCTGCCTTGATCTGAGGAGGCTGTGTCATTCGAACTCGATGATTGATTGCCTGAAGTTTGCTCACTTCCTGTAGATGCTGAACTAGATTGAGAGGATGGAGAACTGATCGATCCTTGAGATGAAGGAAAAGATATTCCTCCACTCGAACTGGACTGTGAACTAGAACTCGATGAGGAGCTTGAAGGTGATTGAGAACCACTTGAACTGGAACGTGAACTAGAACTCGGTGGGGTAGTTGATGGTGACTGTGAACTGCTTGAAGAACTAGGCGAAGACGGCCCTGAGGGGGCGCTCATCTGCTGAACCGCGCAACCATTAAGGGCAATCACGGTTAATACTAAAATAAATTTTCTTATTACTGACATATCTCTTCTCTAGTGCCAGCTTAGCAGAACTATGTCCATTATATCATCAAAATCAGCGCCGACAAAAACATACAAAATAACAACTTCTTAGAAGATATATTCTTATTTTGGTAGGATTTGGTTTCAAGTTTCAAGCACATGGAGAAAATATGACTATCGAACTAGCATCTGAAGAATTTAAATCTAAGATTGGTACCGTTATTCATCAAAGTGAATGGGTTGAAATATCACAAGAAATGATCAATGCATTTGCAGATGCTACAGATGACCATCAATGGATACATGTTGATACTGAGAGAGCAGCTAAAGAGTCGCCTTTCAAAGCTACTATAGCCCATGGTTACTTTACGCTTTCTCTCTACCCCAAATTAAGGGGATTAGTAAATCCAAATGATCCACCATTTCCTGGTACAAAAAATATTATTAATTATGGTATTAACAAACTTCGATTCCCTGGGCCTGTTATCTCAGGCAGCAAGATTCGTTCAAATTGCACGCTACTTTCTGTAGAAGAGGTTAAAGGCAGTCTTGAATTATTGGAGGAGTATTCTGTTGAAGTCCAGGATCAGGATCGTCCGGCCTGTGTAGCTGAATGCATTATGAGACTCTATTTCTGATCTAAACCGTTGAAGTCTGCCAGAAAGTAGCTATTCTCTCAGAGCTCTTCTTAAAACCTTACCAACATTGGTTTTTGGCAACTCATCAATAAATTCAATTTGTTTTGGAACCTTGTATGCAGTCAAATTTTCTTTGCAATGAGCTATGATTTCTTTTTCAGTCAAGCCTTGATTGCCCTTAACAACAAATAACTTAACACCCTCACCTGTTTTTTTATCGGGAACGCTAACACAGGCAGCTTCAATAATATCAGGATGTAAACTCACAACATCCTCGATCTCATTTGGGTAGACATTAAATCCTGAGACTAAAATCATGTCCTTTTTTCGGTCTACTATTTCAAGGAATCCATCTTTGTCTAAAGTACCGATATCTCCTGTTCTAAAAAAACCATTTTCATCAATCGCCTCATCTGTGGCTTCTTCATTTTCCCAATAGCCCTGCATGACTTGGGGCCCTTTAACACATATTTCGCCTGGCTGGCCTCTCCTTACCTCTTTGCCATCATCGTCTCTGATTGAGATTTCAGTGCTTGGAACCGGAAGACCAACCTTCCCATTAAATTCAGTTAGATGGGGAGGGGAAGCGCTCACACTCGGCGAGGTCTCTGATAGACCATAGCCTTCCAGTAAAACTTTTCCTGTAAGTTTCTGCCAACGTTCTGCTGTTGATCGCCTGCACGCTGATCCCCCAGTACCTGAGAGTTTCATAGAATCAAAATTAACTGAGTCAATTTCTGGGTGATTCAAAAGTGCTTCATAAAGAGTGTTAACGCCGTTAAAGATAGTAAAGGGCCATCTCTTGATCTCTCTTACAAATCCTGTGGTATCCCTAGGGTTAGTGATGAACACATTTAAACCTCCTTTGGTATAGCCTGCCAAAACAAGCACTGCCAATGAATAGATATGATACATAGGCAATGCATTAATAAATATATCGTTACCTTCATCGTCTAACACATCAACCAATAGCGCATCTAGCTGTTCTAAGTTAGCCACGATATTACCGTGTGACAACATGGAACCTTTCGATAGACCGGTGGTGGCCCCTGTGTATTGGAGGAATGCTAAATCATTTATAGAGATTTGGGTTTCGTTAAAATCAGCCTCCGGTCTTTTCATCATGGATTTATAGGCAATCTTATTGGGGATTCTATAGGATTTTATTCCTCGCTTTACAAACTTAACTACAAAATTCATCAAAGAGCCTTTGGGTGTTCCAAGGCAGTCCCCTATTTTCGTGATTATCACATGCTCTATGCTGACCTTATCCATAACTTCTTGAAGGACATGTGCAGAACCTTCAAAGATAAGGATGGCTTTGGCGCCTGAGTCTTTTAATTGATGCTCAAGCTCTCTAGGAGTATAGAGTGGATTAACATTAACGACAATTAAGCCAGCTCTTAGTGCACCAAAAACAGCTACCGGGTATTGCAATAGATTTGGCATCATAATGGCAAGACGATCGCCTTTTTTTAACCCTAGAACATTTTGTAAATAGGCTGCAAAACTTCTGGAATTTTTGGCAACTTGGTGATAACTCATTGATACGCCAAAATTAGCAAAAGCCTTATTATCAGGGTATTCAGTCTCAGCTTCATCTAAGACCTTCACCAGGGTCTTTCTTGGATCAAGAACTATCTCTTCCGGAGTGTTTTCCGGGTAATTTTTTAACCAGGGTTTTTTCCTATTCATATCCCACCATAAAAACTAGTAATCTTTAATCTAACCTAGAGTGTTGAATTTTTCACCTATATTAGTTGCAACCATCCCCTCAAAAGTTCATTATTTCATCCCTAACGGTTGAAAGATATGGATAAATCAAGGTTCCCAAATTTTTATGAACTTCCGATTGAAGATCGAATTGAAGCGGTCTTTGAAAGAGGTTTGATATCTGAAGAAGATTACAAAATGCTGAAGAATCAACAACAGCGTCTTGATCTTCAGAGTGCTGATAAAATGATAGAAAACGTTATCGGAGTCATGGGTATGCCTGTGGGTCTAGGTCTTAATTTTTCAATCAATAATAAAGATTACGTTGTTCCACTCGCGGTAGAAGAGCCATCGATAGTTGCTGCATTAAGTTCAGCTGCAAAAATAGCCAGAGAATCTGGCGGATATACAGCAGATGCAACAGATCCAATATTAGTTGGACAAATCCAAGTGGTAAACATCCAAAATATTGAGCAAGCTAGAAACAACCTGCTTAATAGAAAAGAAGAAATCCTAAACCTTGCTAACAGTCTGCACCCTAGAATGGTTGCAAGAGGTGGTGGAGCATTAGACTTTAAAATCAAAACCTACCCAATGGAATCTTTTGATGGAGAAATGCTTATTATTGACCTCCATGTCAATACAATGGATGCCATGGGTGCCAATCTTGTTAATGGAATGTGTGAAGGCATAGCTTCATTAGTTGAAACCATAACTGAAGGAGAAGTATTTCTAAGGATCTTGTCAAATCTTACCGATCAATCGCTAGCATCGGCATCGGTTAAAATCCCGGCTGAAGCTTTAGCAATTAAGGGTTATGATGGAGAACGTGTAAGAGACGGGGTAATCATTGCTTCTGATTTCGCTCATGCTGATCCTTATCGAGCATCTACCCATAATAAAGGCATAATGAACGGAGTTGATGCTGTAGCACTAGCTACAGGCAATGATTGGCGAGCTATAGAGGCTGGAGCACATGCCTATGCTTCTAGACTGGGACGCTACACTGCCTTATCAAAATGGTCTAAAAATGACAAAGGAGATCTCATAGGTCAAATTGAATTACCAATTAAGGTGGGTATTGTAGGAGCTCCTATCGAATCAAATCCAGCAGTTGCATTAAACCTTAGAATCCTCAATGTTGACTCTGCCACAGAGCTATCAAAAGTCATGGCTGCAGTAGGTCTAGCTCAGAATTTTTCCGCGTTAAAAGCATTAGCCACCGACGGTATCCAAAAGGGTCATATGACATTACACGCACGATCAGTTGTCAAAGCAGCCGATACACCACATCATTTATTTGACAAAGTGCTGGAAAAACTAATATTCAGTGAGGAAATAAAAGTATGGAAAGCTAGAGAAATAGTTGAAGAATTGAAGAAATCAGACTCAAAGAGCATAAATACTAAATCAGCCAAAGAAAGTGTTTCTGATTCTGTTGAGGGCATTGGGCACGGAAAAATCATTCTTCTTGGAGAGCATTCTGTAGTCTATGGTAGACATGCTGTAGCTGTACCTGCACCCGTTAATATCAGAACCAAGGTTCAGGACACAGAAGATGAGATACTATTAATGATTCCTTCTTGGGGGGTTGAATATAGACTCGATAAGAACCCTGAGAAAAGACAATCCTTTGAAAAACCGGCTGGTCTAATATTGGATCAAATGGGTCTAAGTAAGCAAGGTATGAAAATTGAAGTTTTCTCAGATATTCCAAGAGGCATGGGTCTAGGTGGGTCTGCTGCTATAGCTGTCTCAATTATCAAGGCCCTAAATAATCATTTTAAGCTGGCATTAAACCAAGATGAAATAAACCAAATGGCCCTTGAATCTGAAAAGATTGCACACGGGAATCCAAGCGGTATTGACAATACGATGGCGACATATGGGCATCCCTTAATTTTTCGAAACGGAGATAATCCATTGATCGAACCCTTAAATATCAACGAAACATTTTCAATTTTGATTGGCTTTTCATCCACTGAAGGTCTCACCGCGAAAACTGTGGGTATTGTCAGGGATCTTTGGAAAAAGAATCCTGGTGTTTATGAAAAAATCTTTGATGAAATCGATTCTCTAGCCCTTCAATCAATCCAGGCAATACAAAACAATGATTTTGAATTACTTGGTCAATTAATGAATATGAACCATGGACTATTAAACACACTTCAAGTCTCAACACCTGAACTTGAGCGACTTATCATGATTGCAAGAGAATCGGGTGCATTAGGTGCGAAATTAACCGGTGGTGGTGGCGGTGGAGCTATCATTGCTCTATGCAAAGATATTGATAGCACTAAATCTGCTATTGAATCTGAAGGTTATAAAACCCTAGTAGTTGAAATCCACAATCAGTGAATGCATAGAAAAATGGCGAAAGTTATATCAAAAAAAGCAGATTCAAACAGCCGAGCATACAAAAGAGGTCTAATAATCTCTGGTCAAAAACCTAAGAAATCTAAATCGAATATCGATCCAAAACAGGACCTATTAATACTTGTAGATGAATCTGATGAAGAATTAGGTTTTAAATCAAAGTCTGAATGTCATCAAGGGGATGGAACACTTCATAGAGCATTTTCAGTCTTTATTTTCAATACTTCAGGAGATCTGCTCATTCAAAAAAGGAGCTCTGATAAAGAATTATGGGACCTTCATTGGTCTAATAGCTGTTGCAGCCATCCACAGAAAGATGAGGAGATGGAATTAGCAGTTAAAAGACGCTTAAAAGAAGAACTATGTATTGAATGTCCGGTTCATTATTTATATAAGTTTACCTATCACGCAAAATACAAAGATGCGGGCAGTGAACATGAGTTATGTCATGTCTATGTGGGTCTTTTTGATGGGGAAATAAAAGCTAATCCTCAAGAAATTGATGATTGGAAATTTATAAAACCTGATGATTTGGAAGAAAGAATAAAGAATTCAAAAGAAGATTACACCCCTTGGATGAAAATTGAGTGGGAGATGCTTAGGACCAATTATAAAAAGGCGATAGAGGATAGAATTGGTGTAAAAATTTAGAGGATT
>CACPJA010000009.1 GCA_902634075.1 uncultured Gammaproteobacteria bacterium | reverse complement strand
ACTCAGGAAGATTTAATTGCTCAAGAGAAGATGAGGAAAAGCTGGCTAATAGATCAATTATTTTCTGACCCTTTTGCGAGCAAGATCGTTCCATTTGATGTATGGGCAACCGCAAATGTTGCACCCTCTGTTAAATTTTAGGAAGTTAGAGTGAATTCAGAAGCAATTCAAAACGATACAGAAACAATGCAACACGATGATCCTAACCGTTTTTTTTGGTACTTCATCTATTTATCAATTACCTTTGTTAGTGCATTGCCTTTATTCGGTTTAAGACTTAGTGATTTAGGCATTAATTATTTATTACTATTATTTATTCATGAATTTTCTGGCTTCCTCTTTTTTGGCCATACGTTTTTCTCAAACATATGGGCCATGCAAATTCGATTCCATCAACCCAAAGAAGTGGGTATTTGGGCCAGGTCTTTTTTAAGAAAAGGTGCCTTGTCTATCACAATGACTACCTCGATTATTATTCCAATATCTGGATTAATGCTTATTGAATCTTGGGGGGGTTTGCACAATGCCCCTTGGGCTTGGAATGGTTATTTTGCATTCTGGTTAATGGCAGCAATAAGTATCACTCCGGATGTTATTCGCTACGGCAGGAATCGAAACTCAGGTGACCCTAAACATGGAATGATCAGTGGAGCGATTCGCGGTAATATTGGGACAGTTTTAACTCTCTATATTATTTGTTGTATGGTCATTAAGATTGCTTGGGTAACACCCTTTGCAAAATGGGCGATGTTCTCAGATTAATATTTTATAGACTGTCTTTCTGATTCTTGAATCTTTCATCAACCCTGCTTTCTTTGAGCATGGCTTCAGAATTAGCAGAGGCTTGAGCTAGACCGTCTTTGATATTTTTTTGCTGACTGACTGGCTCATACAAGGGACCTTTAGTTGCATCTACAAATTGTTCTAGCGGGCTAATTTCGTAATGACCTTCTATGGCACAAAATCTTGTAATAGAATATCGCTCCCATGGTGTTGGCGGAACTCGATGAGGAGTTGCCTTGACAAGACCGTTTGTCATCACCTCAAGCATGTCTCCTAGCATGACTATTATTTCATAACGATTACAGTCAACTAAATGCCATTCTCCTGATCTATGTTTTAACTGTGATCCCTTCTCAGATTGTGTCAGGAGTGTGAAAACCTCATAATCAGTGTGAGCACTAATACCGAACAGATTATCTTCTGGTGTGCCTTCCACTGCAGGGTAATATATTAACCTCATCGTAGATGGAGACTTTTCAGTCATCTTTGATGATATAAAGTTTTTATCTAGGTTAAATGTCTCTTCTATTTGATTGGCTAATTTTTTCTCAACTTTAGAAAATTCCAAATAATATTTATAGACCGCATCTCTAAATTCTGGCATTTTTGGCGGCCATAAATTTGGACCAAAGTTTTCAAATTCTTCGTCAATTTCTTTAATCTCATAACACATATCAAAGGCTGAGCAGGTAGCTTTTGTGTTTGCTGAGTAGGCAGGTTCCTCACCGCATGGGGACCATCCTCGACCTGAATAGGCATGGCGATAATGAGCAGCCTGCTTTTTTGAGTCTGAGTCATCTAAATTATGAAACATCCTTGATTGTTCGTAAGCATCATCAATTATTTTTTCTGAAATGCCATGGTCGACGAGGAGAAAATAACAGTCTTCTGTCATTGCATCTTTTAATCTTTTTGATTCAACGGATTGATTTTTAGAATCAGATCCATTGAGAAGTTTTTTTAGGCTAATTTTTTTCACTTGATAGATACTTTCCTTACATCAACAAGGCTAATCTTATATGATCTTTATTAATATTGAAGTTTAAAATAAAAAAAGAAATGAATAGTCGCATTGAAATTATTGAACAAACCCTTCGTCAGGAACTCAACATTCATGAACTCCTCATTGAGGATGAGGGCCACTTACATAAAGGTCACAAAGCTGCCAATGAAGGAAAAATGCATTTAAGAATTTCAATAGTGAGCGATGATTTTTTAGATTCATCTCCTATTCAACGACACCAAATAATTTATTCTCTGTTGGCAGAATTTCTAAAGGATGAATTGCATGCGCTATCTTTAGAATTGAAAACGATAGAAGAGTTGGAGTCCGATTAGTTTTTTACTGCAATTATCCCTGCATGGTCCTTACCGTAATCAGAACTAGCTCTTGCAGGCCCAAAGAATTTTGCTGTGATTATTTCAAATCCAGCAGATTTACACTCTCTGGATAGAGTATCTGGGTCTAAACAGTTCATATGGGGTGTCATACCTTTGGGTACTCTTGGCACGGGTAAACAATCTAAAACATCTTCAATAAATCCAGGAAAAGGGTCTCCGGCTTTTAATTTCTTTTCATATTCTGGAAGATAGTTTTTCCATGGTCCCGAGAAACAGGTATCAGTAATTAAATAAACTCTACCTCCCGGTTTAAGCCATGCGTACATATTCTGTATGGTCTCAATTAATTCATCTGGCTTTAAAAAGTGTAAGCATCTAGAGCAATGGATTGAAACAAATGAATCATTTTCAAAATCAATATCTGGTAGTTTCCCTGCCTTAGTTTTTAATTTAGGTTTTAGTTCATCTGGAGTTTCTTCTAAAAGAAGGTCAAGATGGCCCTGATCCATATCCGATGCAAGCACTTCAGCTCCTTTTTCTAAAGCAGCAATCGTTGCGATTCCATAAGCACAGCCAACATCAAGTGATAGCCCATCCATTTTTGAAGATTCTTCAACAAAGGACTGAGAAACATCATTAAGGTCTTCTTCCATAAAGCCTCTTCCATTTAGACAAGGAACTAGCCCAGGTATATAGGCTTTTGGTATCACCTTCTTTCCAATGATCTTGTTGTAAAGGTTAATCAGAATAGGTTTTAAAAAGCCTAATCTCCTTTTTATACTGACTTTGTATTCCTTGTTCTCATCGTCCATGATCCTTCGTCTGAAGGGTTCAAATTTAGGATGAACATTTCTTTCATAGAGTTGCATAAGAAAACGTTTTGTAATCGTGTGGATTAGAGGTATTTTTGACCATTTTGCATACAGCTCTTGCATATAAATTACAGGAGTCTTATGACTTTCCGTGTAGGCTATAAATTTCCAACCGTCCTCTTTTTTTCTAAACAGGGCGCTGATTCTTGCATCTCCGCCCCAAGCTTTCATTGGGCCTCTCATTTTCATATCGTGTCTGACCCAGCCGACCGCAAAAATGAAATCATCCGACAAAGGTTTGACTTTAATGTTATAAAATCTCATACGAATAGCTTCAAGCATTCTCTTACCAGGTACAGGTTCCCAATATTTTTTTAGCTCATCCCAGCCGATTTTCCAGTCCGCTTGTTCCTCGGCTAAATAAAATGGATCAGGATCATCCTCATCCCAGAGTCTTTTTAGATCGCCATACTTTTGTGAATCCCAAATACGTTCAGCTTCTTTGAAGACTTGTTCAATCTCAGTTTGTAATTCTTGCGTCATCTTTCTAATTAGTTCATTGTTATGATTTATATAAGGAATGTTTTATGTCAAAAATTGAAGCAAATCAAGCCCAATTGAATTTTGCAATGGTTTGTGTAGAGAATCTTGCTCAATCGATTGAATTTTATTCAGGGATTATTGGGTTAAAAGCATCGCCCATCTTTGAGTATCAAGCTGAAGAAAATAATATCTGGAATGTTCCTGAAGGAACCCAGATAAGACAATCCATTTGCCGAAGAGAGAAAAGTGAGATTGGCCAGTTATTGTTAATAGAGTTCCCAGACCTTAAAGGTGAATACATAAGAAGTGATCTTGATGCGGGAATGGTAAGAGGCTTTTGGAATATTAATTTTTATGTACAAGATATTCTCAAGTCAGTAGAAGTATTAGAGAGTAAGGGCTATCTTTCATGGTCTAAACCCGCAGAGCATCAAATAGGGGATAACGTAGGGACCCCGATAGAAGTTATTGTTGATGGTCCTGACGGTATCGCTATTAATTTAGTTCAATTGCCAAAGAACTCAGAAAATCAATCAATACAAGAAATGTGCAAATATTTTAATGCCAATGGGACCACTGAAAAAGGTTTTACAGAGATTGTGACAACATCTCATTGTGTCAGCAACACAAAAGCAGCCAAGGAATTTTATTCGGGGGCTCTAGGAATGCATCAAATGTTTAGCGATGAGCTCTCAAGTAAAATATCCAATCAATTTCTTAGAAGACCCGATGATGGAAGAACCTTAGTCACGTTTATGCAAGGGAGCCATTTTTATGGAAAGATTGCACTTTCTGAACCTATTAATTACTCGGTACCAAATAATATCAGTAATGCCTGTCCGCCAAATATTGGATATTTTGGACAAGGTTTTCTTATCCCTGATATTCAAAAGGTTATTTCAGAGAATGACCTAAATAATTCAGAGCAATGTTTCATTCACCTTAAACAAGATCATGACTTGAAAGCTATTCGCTTGAAATGCCCTGGCAGCCAGGCACTCATTTATTTGCTAGAAGAATGAAGATATAATTTTCTAATTCAAAGGAGAAGGATTGTGACAGAAATTGGTGTAGTAATGGAGCCTGTTCCAAAGTGTTCAGCAGATATGGCATCATTGATAGAAGAGATGGGTTTTGATTCCATTTTATGCCCCGATACACAAAATCTATCAGCCGATCCTTATGGCCAACTCTCTTTGATGGCCAACGCGACTTCTAGAATAAAAATGGGCACTGGAGTTACACACCCAGTTACTCGAGAAGCTGCTGTGACTGCTTCAGCTATGGCTACATTACAGGAAGAATCTGATGGTAGAGCGATCTGTGGGATTGGACGAGGCGATTCATCGGCTGCTCATATTGGTAAGCGACAGGCAACCACTGAAGAACTGAGGAGTTCTGTATTGACAATAAAGAACTATTTTATGGGTCAAGCTATTGATGTGGGGAAAATGCAATCTCCTATTCGGTGGATTGATCCAGAAATTATTAAACCTGTACCAATTGATATTGCATGCACAGGCCCTAAAACAATAGCTATGGCTTGTGATGTTGCTGATCAAGTTTCTTTTGCTGTGGGAAGCGCAACCGAAAGAGTAGAGTGGGCCATGAACACTGCTATGGAAAGACTAGAGGAAACCGGGAGATCTAGAGACGATTTAAAAATAGGGGCTTATATTAATCTGATCTGTGATCCTGATGAAAAGAAAGCTATATCTATGGCAAGAATGTTGGCAGGTCTTGTTGCACATTTTACAGCCATGAAGCAAGCTCCGACAGAGCATTTACCTGATCAACTAAAACCTATAACTGAAAAACTTCAGACAGATTACGACATGATGAATCATTCCAGTGAGAAGGGTGAGCATCTTGATCTTATTGATGATGCATTCATTGACTGGTTTTCTATAGCAGGATCACCACAAAAATGCATTGACCGATTGGGAGAATTGATTGATCTAGGCCTTGATCATGTGTATTTACTCGGTGGCTCACCTGTGGCGGAACCTCGCGATGCAAGGCTTAGGGCTATGGTAGAACAAACAGAAATCTTTGCTACTGAAGTCCTTCCCAGCTTCAAATAAACCTAGAATTTATAATCTAAAGAGAGATTAATTAGACGACCTCTCGGGTCATGAAGTCTTGTATCAAAACTAAAGTCTGGTGAATCATAGAGTAATGGTGCTGATTCATCAAAAGCATTCATTAAATGCAGTCCTAATTTTAGTTCACCGTTCTCTATTTGAAAGATCTTGCTGGCCCCAATATCAAACACCAAGAAAGAATCCACTTCGTTTTCATACCCGCTTGAGACAGCGGCAGCTGGTAATGGCCTTAGATTTGTATAGCCATCCAAATATCTGGTGTTTACTGAATAGCGAATCCCATTATGGGTTAAACCAAAAAATGCGTTTAATCGAAGTCGAGGAAGTGAATGTGTATGAGCGTTGTAATTAAATCTTCCGACTCTATTGACCATGTGTGATCCGTGTTCATCTTCATGATCTCCTGCTTCTTCATGTTCAGGTGTAAGGTAGTCAAAAAGATGTGTGGCATTGATTCCTAGGTCTAAAACTGTCTGATTGCTTAATGTCTTCTTGTAATTAAAGTTGATATCTAAACCCTTAACTTTTGTCTTTTCCTCATTAAAGAATGTTGTGCTCACTGCTGTGATATCACCGAGTTCATTCCTTTGAATGTCAGGATTGTCTGGGTTCTCTATGATCTTGGTTTGTGCATCCTCAAGCTCAAGACGATCCTTGTAGTTTATTTTCCAAAAATCAGCAGACAAAGAGATGTTGTCGTTTAAATTCCAAAATAACCCTAAATTACTGTTGGTGGAAGTGGCAGGTTTGAGATTAGGGTTACCCATTTGAATGACCCTTACAAAAAGTGAACTGGATTGCTCAACACCATTGATGACATCTCTTACACCACCTAAGGCAATTTCTGAGCTAAAAAGCTGAGCCATCGAAGGCGTTGAAAATGAAGTTCCCACAGAGCCTCTTATTAATAATTGATCATTAGGTCTGAAATTAATTGACAGCTTTGGATCAAAAGAAGAATCGTTCTCTACTTTTTCATATCTTGTAGCAAAAAGAACATCAAGATTTTCTGAGAATATTTTTTCTAGCTCAAAGAAAAGAGCTTTTTTATTTCTATCTGAAGAAATATTTTTACCCCCACCTAAAAAAAGAAGGTCCGCACCTTTAATAAGGTTCCCTGACTGATCAAATTCGGATCTAGCTAGTTTATTGTATTTCACATCCAATGCTTCATCATTGAGTTGTAGACCAATGGCAATATTATTATTATTAAATTTTGTTCTAAGAATGGCATCGAGGGAGGTTAACTTGCCTGTTCTTAAACTTTGCTCTGAGCCTTTTATGTATTGAATAAGATCTTCTGAATTTGATAAGGGGTCAAAAATATTCCATGTTTGATTCCCATTGCTTCCCCCATTTCCCGAAATAGCATTTTCCATTCTTGAATTGATTGTGTCTGGTCGATTATGAAAATTCTCATGCTTGCTTTGTGTAATTGATAATTCAAGATCAATGTTTTCATTGAGACTCAAATTAACAACGCCACTGACGTGATACTGGTCTATATCCTTTGGAGATAGAGGAGAAGGGAAAGCTGATCCTAAAGGCCTACCGTACCAAGTTACTGGTACATTAAATGGACTTCCACCTTGTCCTGGCATTATCTTTTTTGACATAAAAGAAAGGGCTGGATAAGAAGGCGATTGAGGATTGTCATTGACATCAATATTGGCAACGATAGCAGTTAATTTATAACTTAAATTATCATTGTCTTTCTTGAAGCTTAGGTAGAATTTTTTATGATCCTCGTCGTTAACAATATTGAATCTTGTTCCGTAGAGAAATTTACAAAATGGTCCGGCTAACACCCCACCGTTTATTTCGCAATTTGGATCTGGCACCCATTGCCCAGCAGTATATTCACCAGCGTAGTCTCCCGACAGAACTGAATCACCCTCACTGACCTTAAAAGTATTACCTAGAGTGCTTAAGCCGTTTTCTGCTATTTTTGGTATTTCTGAAGATGATAGAGGGCTTCGGTCTAAAAAATTTGCAGCTAAGACTAAGTTTGCATTGTTGAACTCTTTACCAAAGATAATGCCAATAGTTTTATCGGATTGATCATAGCCCGTTGTTTCCTGATGACCAAGTCTGATTCTAGTTCCAGTAAACTCATCGTGAGTGATAAAGTTGATGACACCAGCAACGGCGTCACTCCCATAAAGAGAAGTGGCACCTTCTTTCAGAATTTCAGTCCGACGAAGCGCTATTTCAGGAATGATATTTACATCGATGTAGCCTTCACCTTCGTGAGAAGGGGTTCCTGCGAAAGTTTGTCTTTTTTTGTTGAGTAAAACCAGTGTTGACGCGTGATCAAGGCCTCTCAAGGTGATTGCAGACATACCTTGGTCAACGCCATCAAGTGTGTTGGATTGAAAGTGCGAGCCCGCAGAACTTGCAAGATACTTACTTATTTCACCAACAGTAGAAATGTTTAAATTATTGAATTCAGTTTCACCAATAACTTCGACACTTATCTTGTCAGATTTTGAACCAATATAACTTCCAATTACGGTTATTTCTTCAATCTCTTGAGCAAATAAGTTGTTAGAGATTATAAGAACAAAGAAGGTATATAGATAAAAATAATTTCTCATGTTCGTACTTACTTTTTTTAATACTAATTGGATGTTATTTTAAGCTAGAATATTTAGCCAGTAATAATTAAGAGACCCAATTATGAATTTGAGAAAGATTTTACCCACAGCGATACTCTTGCTGTTTTCACAAACTGCTGTCTCACATAACAGCGAATGCTTAGAACCAACAAATAATGAGTTCAACAGGCCATGTATTGAACGACTTATCCCTAGGTCATTAGCTGTTAATAGAACAATGTTAGAACCTCAAGCTTCTCTATTTACCGATGATTCAACTGGTTCTATGAGTGCAGCCGATCGTCCTTTAGTTGCCGTTTTAGGCGCATCAGGCAGGACGGGCGTTTATGTTCTCGAAGAGCTGAAATCGAGAGATGTTGATATAAGAGCCCTTTCAAGGAATATTGAAACTGCTAAACAAAAAGTTGACGGTGATTTTGAGTGGGTACCTGCTGATGTAACCGATCCAAAAAGTCTCTTACTAGCATTTGAAGGTGTAGATATTCTCATATCAACTATAGGATCAACCGGGGGAGATAACTCCGAAATGATCGACTATGAAGGCTCAATTAATTTTGTTGAAGCAGCTAAAGAAACTGGTGTTAGTCGGATTATTTACATGTCTTCAATAGGCGCAGGTGGCGCAGAAAACTTTAGCACGGTCATTCTAAATCTTGTTGCTAACAAGACCATGAAATGGAAATCGCTGGGCGAGGACTATATAAGGAATAGCGGAATAGATTTTACTATTGTTAGACCAGGAGGGTTAAGGGGTGAGCCAGGTGCACTGGGCATTCGTTTTGAGCAAGGTGATGAAGTCATTGGCTGGATTCCACGAGGTGACGTTGCTGCTGTAATGGTTGAATCAATTTTTAATGACGATGCTTCGAATAAAACCTTTGAAGTCATTAACGATGAATCCCTACCTATCGAGGCATGGAAAGATGAGTTTATAAATCTAAAAGAGGGCGAATTTGGCAAGATTGCCACCGGTGATTTACCCACAACCTATTGGTTAACCCCATTAGTGATTTTACTGGCAATTATTTATTTGATAAGAAGAAGAAAGAAGAGAGCTTAGACTAAACCACACCGTCTTTTCTTAATTGGGTTATTTCTCCCTCATCTTTTCCTAAGAGCTCGGTTAACACCTCTGCAGTATGCTCACTAAGTTCTGGACCGGGCCACTCTGTGCTACCAGGTGTTTCAGTTAATATAGGAAGCATCGCTGGAATATGAAGGGTTCTTCCGTTAGCCTCAACCTCTTGAAACATGCCTCTGGCAATATAATGCTCATCGTTCATCATGTCTTCCACACTTAAAATTGGTCCAGCTGGCACAGATACTTCATCCATTGTGGTCAAGACTTCATCTGAGGTATGCTCTCGTGTCCATTTCTCAATGGCTGCATCGATTTCTTTTTCATTCTCAACCCGTCCTTGATTCTGCTCAAGCCTAGGATCTTCAGCCATATCAGGCCTACCTATGGCAATCATTAGCCGTTTAAAAATGGAGTCTCCATTACCGCCAATGATTACGTGCTTATCATCCGATGTGAGGTAAGTGTTTGTTGGGACAATACCTGTGATTGTTGATCCAGAAGGTTCTCTAATTGCACCGCAGCCAGAATACTCCGGCACAACAGCTTCCATTAGGTTAAAGACGGATTCATAGATAGCTGCATCGACAACTTGTCCCTTTCCGTCAGGGTCTTTCTCTCTTTGAATGTAGGCCAGCATTACTCCCATGGCAGCATGCAAGCCTGCTAGCGTATCCCCAATACTTAAATTTGGTCTGACTGGAGGTCTATCAGGAAAACCATTTACGTATCTGAAACCCCCATAACCCTCACAGACTGAAGCGTAACCAGGTAGGTGTGATCTCGGTCCAGTTTGGCCATAACCAGAGATTCTTGCTGAGATTAATCCAGGATTGTCTTTTTTTAGATCATCAGGGCTCATTCCCCATCTCTCTAGAGTGCCGGGTTTAAAATTTTCAATTAAGACATCAGACTTCAGGATTAGATCTTTAGCAATTTGTCTTCCTTCATCTGATTTTAGATTGAGCGTGATTGATTTTTTGTTGCGAGAAACACTGTGCCACCAATAGGAGGTATTATTTTCAGTTAATCTCCAATACCTGACTGGGTCGCCAGTAATGGGTTCTATTTTAATAACCTCTGCACCAAAATAACCCAAGACGCTGCCGGTGAAAGGACCAGCAATCAATTGACCCATTTCAATGACTCTCATTCCGCTTAATGGCTTGTCTTGTTTCGCTTTATTCATATATTCAGTCTACCTTTTTGTAGCCTATTAGAGTTCCTTATACCATTTTGATAATGCTTTTCCAATTTCATCAGGAGAATCTTCTTGAATGAAATGGATACCATTAACCGTTACTTCAGTTTGATTTTTCCAAGTCCTGCAGAAATCTCTAATTCTCCCTGTAATAATTGAGCCCGGCTCTGCATTGATGAATAGTTTGGGTATATTGTTTGTTTTCATCCATTCAGCATATTCATTAACAATCTTACACACATTAGCAGGTTGACCTTCAATTGGTATTTCGCGTGGCCACGATAGAGTAGGTCGCCGATCTTCACCTGAGCTTAGGAATGGTCTTCTGTATTCATTCATTTCATCAGATTCTAACCTTCTGATGATTGAACCTGGGAGCACTTTCTCAACAAAGTAATTCTTCTCTAAAATTAAGTTTTCACCTGCATCCGATCTAAAGCCTTGAAATATACTTCTAGCGTTCTTATCCCAATCGTCCCAAGTAATCTCTTTTACAATCGCTTCCATATAGGCTATACCTTTTACTAGCTCAGGATGCATGTAACTCCAATGAAAGCCCAAAGCAGAGCCCCAATCGTGAATAACTAGGGTTATTTTTTCATTATTGGTTAATGTTTTAATAGCTTCTTGAACATAATAGAAATGCTCCTCAAAACGATAGGAGCTTGTGTCAGGGTTGTCTAGCTTGTCAGAGTCTCCCATCCCAATTAAATCGATAGAGATGCAAGAAGCTTGATCGTGTAAGTACGGTGTTATATTTCTCCACAAATAAGACGAAGTTGGGTTCCCATGAAGAAAGACTATATGTTCGCCTGAACCTTGATGATGATAGGCAATCTCTTTGCCATCAATCAAGACTTTCTTTTTATCCATTGTCTTTATCTTTAATGGAGTTATTGATCAGGTTTAGAAAATCGGATTCATTTTCAACAGAAGCCACATCTGAGGCCGTTACTCGGTAACCGTAATTGTTTGCAATGTCTTCATACTTCTCTTTTCTGTAATCGAGTAATTTCGGAAAGACCCATCTTACAAAATCATCGGGGTCAATCTCTTTATTGGTCTCACCTGTTTTATTGCAATAATTGTCCAAATGCTCAATGAGGAATTCTTCAGTGTAGTACATTGGTTTCGGATTTTTCCTTGCTCTTTCTATTAAGGCATCTCTGATCTCTTCATCATCTTCGATGTAGAGAATAAGTGTATGCTCGATAAGGGTTTCCATTGCCTTGGTGTTGTTTAACTCGCAAATACTCCCACCCGCATCATTGATGAAGTGATCGTAGGAGTAAATTCGCCTAGACTTTTCTATAAATTCTGGCACATCCAACATCGCTTTGATTTCTGCATCTTTATGCATTTTTTGACGTTTTAGAAATTCATCAAGAGATAAGCCCCCTTTGGTTTTATCACCAATTTTCCCAAGAAAAGTCGAGATTGGCAGCAAATTGTCCACAGTAATATTACTGGAGATATAAATCGAGTCTGTTCTTAGCAATTCAGCTAAAAAATCTATTTCCATCGATTGTTCTTTTATATTATCGAGTATTGGTTCTTCTAGGTATTTAGTGCCTATCCTGTAATCTCCAGAATAATGAAACCAGTCACTCTTTGGCAGCTTATTAGCGAGCGTTGTCTTGCCAATGCCAGACATCCCTAATAAGGTTATTGCTTTATTAGGTTGTGATGAAAATTCTTCGACTGTGGTTTTCATATCATTTATCTCTAATTCTAACTAGATTACCCCTTTTTTATGGTTTCCTGTGCTCATTATGATAATTTTTCGAGAAAAAGGGTATCATGGGCGACTTTTTATAACAGTAATTTTTTGGATAAGCTAAAAGTAAATGCAAGAAAACAGTTGGCAAATATACAAATTTGGCGGAAGTAGCTTAAATGATTCAGATTGCATCCTAAATGTCTGCAATTTAATTAAGGAGAACTCTAGCCAAAACTTGATTGTAGTGGTCTCTGCAATGGCAGGAGTCACCGATCAGCTTGTGGATTATTCCGAATCAAGAAACCAATCAATTTTGGAAGAAATAGAAGATCGATATCGATTAACAATTACTGAAACGATCCAAGAAGAATCAATTCATGAAGTGCTTCTGGATGAGTTTTCAAATGATCTGAAAATCATTAATGAGCTAGCAGAATCTTATTCGGAAAAATCAATTAAGACAGAAGAAAATCAAATTTTAGGATTTGGTGAGATTTGGTCATCCAGGCTTATTCAAACCGTTCTCAATGAATCTAAAGATCAAAGAGATATTCATCTCCTTAATCCGTTGGATATTATTACCCTTTGTAAAACTGAAATGGGTGTCAATGTTGATTGGGTAGAGTCAAAGAAATTATTCAGCGAATCTCTGACTGACAAGAACGGGGTATTTATTATGGCAGGTTTTATAGCTATGGGTTCAGATTCAATAGCGACAAATCTAGGCAGAAATGGCAGCGATTATTCTGCTTCTATAATGGGCTCTTTAGCTGAAGCAGAATCTGTTTCTATATGGACAGATACAGATGGGATTATGACGGCTGATCCAAACAAAATTGAGTCTGCAAAAACCATTGAGCAAATGTCTTATGACGAGGCAATAGAATTAGCTTACTTTGGTGCTGAAGTCATCCATGAAAAGACGATGGCGCCGTTGATTGACAAAGATATACCGATTTATATTCGGAACACTTTCAACCCAGAATCAAAAGTGACTCAGATTTCATCCGCTGTGGGTCAAGGGCAGAGCGTTAAAGGGATAACCACTATTGAGAATATAACGCTCGTTAATATTGAAGGCTCGGGAATGATAGGGGTTCCTGGAACAGCAAAGCGTTTATTTTCTTGTCTTAGTGATGCTGGAATTTCTGTCATCCTTTTGACTCAAGCCAGTTCAGAGCATTCAATTTGTTTTGCCATAGATGAGCAGTTCTCAGATCGAATTGAAGAGGTTATAAAAGATGAGTTTAGTGATGATTTCAATATTGGCAATCTTCAAGAAATTGAGATACAAAACAATGCCAGTGTAATAGCAGTGGTTGGCTCCGGAATGACTGGGACAAAAGGAATTGCTGCTCAATTTTTTAGGGCAATTACTGAGTCAGAAGTTAATGTTATGGCCATTGCACAGGGTTCTTCAGAGAAAAATATTTCAGTGGTGGTCAGCAAGGATGATCTACATCGAGCAGTTCAATTTGTTCACAATTCTTTTTTTACGGGTAAAGCTAAACTGATTATAGGTTTAGTGGGACTAGGTAATGTTGGGGAAGAATTTTATCGCCAAGTTCATGCACAAAAAGAAGCTATATTTAAAGATTTTAATGTGGAAATAAATTTTGTGGCTATGTCGAATTCATCACATATGATACTTAGCGACACTATTTCTGAGTCAGATGCAGCATCGCTTAAGGAAAAGGATCAATCCTGCCAAGCGTCTGATGTCGAAGAAATGATTAAATTTTTAAACGATTCACCAGGAAATATAAAAGCACTAATTGATTGCACAGCAAGTGATGTCATTCCAGATCTTTATGCTAGATGCTTTGAGGCAAAGATTAATGTCATTACTGCAAACAAAAAGGGTTTGAGTGGATCAATAGATCGATACAAAGACATTCTAGAATCCGCCCAAGAGAACAAGTGTAATTTTTTATACGAAACAACAGCAGGTGCAGCCCTGCCTTTTGTAAAGTCGGTAAAAGACTTTAAGGCTTCAGGGGATAAAATTAAGGAAATAGAAGGAGTCTTTTCTGGGACTCTAGCCTACTTATTTAATACTTTTGATGGTGAAAAACCGTTCTCTGAAATTGTTTCTAACGCTAAGGATCAAGGTTACACAGAGCCCGACCCTAGAGATGATTTATCAGGCATGGATGTGGCGAGAAAATTAGTGATCTTGGCTAGAGAAATGGGCCAATCTATTGAAGTTGATGATGTTGAGATTGAAAACTTAGTCAATAAATCTCATCAAGATCTTAGTGTTGAGGATTATTTAAAAGCGATGGCTGATGACGACGAAATGATGCAAAGCAGATATCAAGAAGCTAGTAATGAAGGAAAAGCTCTTTGCTATATAGCCCAGCTAAATGGTAAAGGTAAAGCTTCAGTTACGCTTAAAGCCATAGATCAAGCCCATCAATTCTTTGGATTAGAAGGCACAGAAAATATTATAAAATACAACACTGAGCGTTATTCTAGTTACCCTTTGGTTCATCGAGGTCCAGGTGCAGGTCCCGAGGTAACAGCTGCAGGAATATTTAGTGATTTATTGGCATTATTAAATACACATTAGACAATACTTATAAATAGCAGATGAATTTTATCAGCACAAAAGGCACTTCCATTGCTTCTATAGAAGAGGCGTTAATGAGCGGAACCTCTGAAGACGGCGGACTTTACATGCCTGAATCTATACCCAAGATTAACATTGAAGAATTGATGACAATTGATAATTATCAAGAATTTTCATATCAACTCTTATCCCATTTTTTTAAAGATTCGAGTTTGGAGGACGATTTAAAAGATATTGTTAACCAAGCCTTTAATTTTCCAGTGGTCTCAAAAGAATACAATGAAGATGAAGTACAATATTCTGTTCTTGAATTATTCCATGGCCCTACAGCAGCTTTTAAGGACTTTGGAGCACGTTTTCTAGCCTCCACAATGTCTGAGTTGGCAAAGAATAAGAATGAATCTTCGTTGACCACAATACTGGTTGCCACATCGGGTGATACAGGCGGTGCTGTGGCTTCGGCTTTTAACAATAAAACCGATTTTAAAGTGGTGATTTTATTTCCAAAGGGGAGGGTGTCCCCAAGACAAAAACATCAATTAACTTGCTGGGGCGATAATGTGGTATCAATAGAGGTCGATGGTGAGTTTGATGATTGCCAACGACTTGTCAAAGAGGCTTTTAATAATCAGCAGCTTTCAAAACAGCACAATCTGTGTTCTGCCAATAGTATTAATATTGGCCGTTTGCTTCCCCAGTCAACTTATTATGCGTGGACAGCTTTGAATCGATTCAAAGCTCATGAAGATTCTTCAAGTTTTATAATCCCTACTGGAAATCTGGGAAATGCTTTCGCCTGTTTTATGGCAAAAGAGATGGGCTTTCCTATTCATCAAATTGTTTTTGCAACCAATGCCAACAAAACAATCCCTGATTTTATTGCAACTGGTAAATGGGAGCCAAGACCAACCCTTCCTACCTTAGCCTCAGCTATGGATGTTGGGAATCCAAGTAACATGGAAAGATTTTTTAACCAATACTCTGATGAAAAAAAATTATTGGAGAATCTTGAAGCGTATATTGTTGAGGATGCTCAAATTAATGAAGAGATCTTATCTGTATTTGAAAAAAACAATATTGCGATATGCCCTCACACTGCCACTGCCTTTAATGCTTTTAAGAATTTACCTTCCTCTGCTTTAAATCAATCGCACTGGGTATTGGTTTCAACGGCTCATCCAGCAAAATTCGAGAACATTGTTGAGCCTATCATAGCTACAAAAGTAGAGATCCCTGAGAATTTAAAAACTATTTTAAATCTGGAAACGTCTTATCATACAATCGGAAAAGATTTAGAAAGCTTAATTCCTTATTTAGAGCATTAAAGACTTTTTCGAAGCAGTTGACAGCTGCTAGTTTGTATATGCAGGGAGGGATTGTTACTCTTTTATAATGGATTCCCAAACATGTTATCTCTGTAATCAAGAAAAGAATCTGGAAGAATTTATTCAAAGAAAAGACGGCATCTACTACAGGATGTGTAAAACCTGCAATGAAGAAGTTCAGAAAAAGAAATTAGAGAATCCAAGCAAAAGACTTAAACATACTGATACACACAGAACATGCTACAAATGCATGAGGTTTCAACCGTCAGAGAATTTTACAAGAAGAAGTAATGGTTCATATTTTTCAGCTTGTAAAGAATGCAACAAGTATGTTTTTGGACATGTAAGAAGAGCAAGAATGTTAAAAAGTGAAGGTAGTTTTACGACAAAAGAATTTAATGATTTATTAAAAGACCATGATAAGTGTCCTAGTTGTAATAGAATTTGGGAAGATATTCCCTTACCTCCTCACAAAAAGAATGCATGGACTGCGGATCACATAATACCTGTATCAAAAGGTGGTTCTAACACAATAGATAATATCCAGCCATTATGCTTTTCTTGTAACTCAAAGAAAGGTGCAAAGATTTAAAACACCAACCTTTGTGAATCTTGACAGGGACTTATAAAGCTCTTATTTTTGCGAATAAAGTTTGGGTGTTTGTTCTCGTTATCGAAGAGAGCTCAGAGAGGCTAATCTCCATAAGACTGGCTAATTCTTTAGCAATATAACCTAAAAATTGTGGTTCATTTCTTCTAGTCTTTAATGATTTAGACAACGATTTTGGCATTAAATACGGCGAATCTGTTTCAATCAAGAGTCGATCTTTTGGGATATAGTTGATGGCTCCGACAAGTTCAGAGTTTCGACGACTATCACATAACCATCCGGTGACACCAATGTATAGTCCTAAATCAAGGTAAGATTCCATTTGTTCCTTATTCCCCGTGAAGCAGTGAGCAACTCCCTTGAGTTCTTTTGGGCCATAGTCTTTAATCATGCCAAGGAAATCATCGTGCGCATCTCTTTGATGCAAGAATAGAGGGAGATCTACCTTATGGGCTAGTTCTAAATGATCTTTAAAGATATTTCTTTGCTCTTCTTTCGATGAAAAATTTCTAAAATAATCTAAGCCGCATTCACCGATAGCCACAACTTCGTCATGGTTTAATATTGCCATTAGATCCTCTTTGAAATTCTCGGATGCATCGCTGGCATTGTGTGGATGTATTCCTGCGGTTGCCCAAATCTTACCCTTGTAAGATCTTGCTAATTCAATGGATTTAAGGCTCTCATTAACAGAGCTGGAGGTGACAATAATCTGCTCTATCCCATTTTTAAATGAGTCTTCGATTATCTTATCTCTATCCTGATCAAAGCTTTGATCGGTTAGATTAGCACCTATATCTATGAATGAATCTTGCATAAAATGATTTTTCAGTATGTCTCTAAAGGATATTGTTACAATACATTTTTAAAAATAATACATTGATGCAGGCTTTTCTAACAAAAATAATTCCAATTTTTCTTCTGATGACTCTTTTGCCATCAGTCAACGCCGATGATCACGAGAATGAAACTGTTACCACTGCCTTAGAATATTATTTAATTGAGAATCAAGACGCACTCATTGCTAAACATCAAGAGCTTAGCAATCTCTTAAAAGAGCAGGATCAAAAACAACTGCAACTCGAAATTCTGTTTCATGAATTTTTAATTGCCGATATGTCTTCAAAAAAAGTGAAGAGAAAATACAGTCGGTTATGCACCGAGAGCACAGAGAATATTTTAGATCAGGGTGATATTCAGTCTGAATTATATGCCATACTCTCAGCTTGTTTTGGTCTTAGCGCAGAAACTAATCTATTTAGAGCTGCCTCCCATGGGACTAAGTCAGGAAAAATGATCGAGAAAGCGCTTGAGCTTGATTCGGATAATTCCTTTAACAACATGATAAAAGGTGTCGGTGATTACACCAGACCAGCTTTTGCTGGAGGCAATAAATCCAGAGCAATTACCTACCTTAAAAAAGCCATTGATTTATCTAAAAGTAATAACGATAGAGAATCGTCATTGGTTATAGCCATTGCTTCTTTTCATCTTGCGAATATTGCTTTTCAGCAGAGAGAATTTGATATTTCTTCGAAGTATCTTGATAGATCCCTAGAGATAGCGCCTACCTATCAGAAGGCGAAAAACCTAAAAGCTAAATTAAGTCGAAACTAGACCTCTGATGACATACTGGAGGATGCCACCGTGTTGGAAATATTCCCATTCCTTAGGCGTGTCAATTCTTACAGTTACCTCAAAGGTATCTGATTTATTATCTTTGTTTGAAATGATAATTTTAGCTGTCTTATCACCCGGTTTGATATCTTCTATACTGAATGACTCAAAACCATTGATTGAAAGGGATTCAGCATTTTCATTTGGTAAGAACTCCAAGGGTAGAACGCCCATCCCAATAAGATTAGATCTATGGATTCTTTCATAAGATTCAGCAATAACAGCTTTAACACCTAACAGTGATACGCCTTTAGCTGCCCAGTCTCTTGAAGATCCAGTCCCGTATTCTTTACCCGCAATGACAATTAAATCCGTTTCAGATTTTTGGAATTCTTCAGCGGCTTCAAATATCGAAATAGGTTCCTGATCATGTTCCATTTTAGTCCATCCACCTTCGGTTCCAGGAGCCAACTTATTCCTCAGTCTGATATTAGCAAACGTTCCTCTCATCATAACTTCATGGTTGCCTCGCCTTGATCCGTATGAATTAAAACTCTTTCTTTCTATACCTCTTTCCAAGAGATATTCACCAGCTGGAGATTTAGGGTCAATGTTACCGGCAGGTGATATATGATCCGTAGTAACTGAATCGCCAAGAAGAGCCAGCACTCTAGCGTTACTTACTGTACTCATCTGTGGTAGATCTAAGGTCATAGAATCAAAATAGGGTGGTTTTTTTATGTAGGTTGAATCGTTGTCCCATTCGTATATTTCACCCGTTGGAATCTCAAGTTGCTGCCAGACTGAGTCACCTTTAAGTAAATCATCATAGGCTTTCCTAAACATCTCAGGGTTTATGGTTGATGAGATAAGATTGTCAATTTCCTGTTTGCTTGGCCATATATCTTTTAAATATATTTCCTCTCCATCGTCAGAAATACCCAAGGGTTCTTTTTCTAGATTAACAAGCATCGATCCTGCAATAGCATAGGCAACGACAAGAGGAGGGGATGCTAAGAAATTATGTTTAATTAAAGGATGTATCCTGCCTTCAAAATTACGATTACCCGATAAAACTGATGATGTGAAAAGTTGTTTTTCATTCACAGCTTTAGCTATATCTGGGTTTAATGGTCCTGAATTTCCTATACAAGTGGTGCATCCGTAACCAACTATGTTAAAGCCCATATTCTCAAGATCATCCAGTAAGCCAGTTTCTTCGAGGTATTTTGTAACCACTTTTGATCCTGGTGCAAGACTTGTTTTAACCCAGGGCCTAGTTTGAAGGCCTCTAGATCTTGCGTTTCTAGCCACAAGCCCCGCAGCAATCATAACTGCTGGATTTGAGGTGTTGGTGCAACTAGTTATTGCAGCAATGAGTACTGATCCGTTTGATATTTCATCAATAGAGTTATCAGCCCCATTAATTTCTTGTTTTACTACCTCTGGGACCTGATTCAGGTTAATCCTGTCTTGTGGTCGTTTAGGTCCTGATAAGCAAGGTTCTACTGCGCTTAAATCTAACTCTATAACATCGGTGTAATCAGGCTCTTGCCCGTCTGTTCGCCAAAGGTTTTGAGCTTTCGAATATTTTTCGACTAGCTCTACATGTGATGCAGATCGACCAGATAATTTAAGATATTTTATGGTTTCTTCGTCTATTGGGAAAATAGCACAGGTGCTCCCAAATTCAGGAGCCATGTTACTTAAGGTTGCCCGGTCAGCGACGGGTAAGTTTTTCAAACCGTCACCAAAAAACTCAACAAATTTGCCGACAACACCGTAATTTCTTGTAATTTCTGTAACCGTTAATACAAGATCTGTTGCAGTCACGCCTTCTCTAAGTTGGCCTGAAACCCTGATACCAATAACATCAGGCAGAAGCATAGTAATGGGTTGTCCTAGCATTGCTGCTTCAGCTTCAATTCCACCGACACCCCATCCAAGGCAACCAATACCGTTGATCATCGTTGTATGAGAATCCGTACCAACTAACGTGTCTGGATAGGCTAAGAGATTGTCATCGCTCTCTTTCGAGAAAATGACTCTACCTAAATACTCCACATTAACCTGATGAACGATCCCTGTGTTAGGAGGCACAACTTGGAAGTTTGAGAAAGCTTCCTGCCCCCATCTTAAAAATTTATAACGTTCCTGATTTCTTTCAAATTCGACTTTGTTATTTTTTTCCAGAGCATCAATAGATCCAAAGTGATCAACTTGCACAGAATGGTCAATGACAAGTTCAGCAGGCGATAAGGGGTTGATTTGAGTCGCATCTCCCTTCATAGAGGCCACAGCATCTCTCATTGCTGCTAGATCAACAACAGCCGGTACCCCAGTAAAATCTTGCAAGATCACGCGGCTTGGCGTGAACGAGATTTCTATAGCTTTACCTGATTTTGCGTCCCAGTTGAGTATGGAATCAACGTCTTTTTCTCTAGTTTCATCCTCTAGACTGTGCCGAAGAGCATTTTCTAGAAGAATTTTATGGGAAAAGGGTATTTGATCTAGCTTATTTGTGCCTAATGATTTGAGATCTAGGTATTGATATTCCTTAGAGCCAACAGTTAATGATTGAATGTGTTTTGACATTAGATATCCTTAATCCGGGCTTGATTGTATATGAATATCATAGAATTGTCTTTAGTCACTTGAATAAGATTCAGACATTATTTTTCCACCACCTAGACATTTACCTTCTTTGTAAAAGACCAAGTATTGTCCTTTTGTTATGGCCCATTGCGAATCATTAAACTCAACAATTACTCCATCATTAAGAGCCTTAAAGGAGCATTTAGCATCATCTTGTCGGTACCTGCTCTTGGCCTCACATTCAATAATTTCTCCATTTTTTATTGTTGCTGCTACTCCATCATCAAGCCAGTTCAACGAGCCCACAAAAACGTTCTTTTTCCATAGGAGCGGATGATCTCTGCCTTGTACAACGATTAATTTATTACTATTCATATCTTTGTCAGCAACATACCAGGGCTCCCCTGAATGATTTTTCATCCCACCTATACCGATATCTTTTCTTTGACCAATAGTGAAATAGGCTAAACCATCATGCTTGCCTAGAAATTCCCCATCTGTATTAACAATATCGCCTGGTTTTGGAGGAACAAATGTTTGAATAAACTCTTTAAACGGTCGTTCTCCTATAAAACAAATTCCTGTGCTGTCTGGCTTATCATGGTTTGGAAGACCCTTTTTGTAAGCGTATTCACGGACTTGTGATTTATTCATATCACCAATTGGGAAAAGAACCCTTGGGAGTATTTTTGGATCAATGGCATGTAGGAAGTAAGTTTGATCTTTATTGTTATCAACACCCTTATGGAGCTCTTGTTTTCCATTCTTTTGAAGGTTTCTTGCGTAATGACCTGTAGCAATCCTTTTTCCCCCTAGACGTTCAGCGTATTTAGCAAATCGATCGAACTTTATCATGCGATTGCATAAAACATCTGGGTTGGGAGTTAACCCTGTATTTAATTCATTTAATGCAGTATCAAAAACTTCCTGTCTATATTCTTTTGAAAAATTAACGTGATGCATAGTTATTCCTAATTCTTTACAGGCATCCATTGCATCTTGATGGTCTTGAGCTGCTGTGCAATAAGGCTCATCATCATTCCAATTGGTCATATGTAAACCTTCAACATCAAAACCTTGTTCTATTAGAATTGATGCTGTTACGGCAGAATCTACCCCTCCCGACATACCGACTATAATTAAATCTTTTTGGCTAATTTTGAGGCAACCCCAATATAGTTTTTAGGTGAAAGGTCTTTGAGTTCATTTTTTACTGAATCACTCACTTCCAGAGAATCGATAAAAGTTATTAGTGTGTTTTTATCGAGAGTTCTGCCTCTTGTGAGTTTCTTTAAGTGTTCATAAGCATCTTCAATTTGCTCTCTTCTCAATATAGTCTGGATGGCTTCTGCTAATATTTCCTGATTCTTATCTAAATCATCATTTAGCATCTCTTTATCAATTTTTATCTTATTGAGGCCTTTTATTAGGGATTGGTTCGCAATTGACATATAGGCAAATGCAGATCCTATATTTCGCTGTGCAGTTGAATCACTCAAATCTCTTTGAAGTCTTGATATCACTAATTTTGAAGCAAGATGATCCAGAATTGAATTGGCTAATCCCAGATTACCCTCGGCGTTTTCGAAATCAATCGGGTTTACTTTATGCGGCATCGTCGAAGATCCAACCTCTGATGATTTAATGGTTTGTTTAAAATAACCCCAAGAGATATAGGTCCATATGTCTCTGCTTAAGTCTAGACAGATATTGTTAATTCTTATCAGGGCATGAAATAGTTCTGCCATCCAATCATGAGGCTCAATCTGTGTGGTGTATAGGTTATTGGTTAATCCTAAGCTTTCAATAAATGCTGAGCTTAAGTCAATCCAGTTTATTTCAGGATAGGCAATTTTATGGGCATTAAAGTTGCCAACAGCACCGTTCATCTTCGCTCTATATTCTATCCCCTCTAATACTGTTATCTGCTGATCAAGACGAGATACAAAATTGGCAAGTTCTTTGCCCATGGTTGTCGGACTGGCAGCTTGTCCATGAGTTCGAGATAGCATTACATCTTCTGCCCATTGATGAGAATAATCTCTCAATGTTTCTCGCAGTAGATTTAATTCTTTATATTGAGACTTACACGCATCTTTTATCATGATTGCATAGGAAATATTGTTTATGTCTTCTGAGGTACAGGCAAAATGAATAAACGGTATTAAGTCTTTTCCACCTGATAGATTACTAAGTTTCTCTTGGAGGAAATATTCCACCGCCTTTACATCATGATTGGTTTCTTTCTCAATGGATTTAATGGCTTTAGCATCATCGATTGAAAATTGAGTAATGATTTCATCGAGTTGTCTCTTTAAATCATCTGATAATGTTGGAATTTGCTGCAGGTCATTATGCTCAGAAAGAAACACTAACCATCTTATTTCCGTTAGCACTCGGTAGCGCATGAGCGCTGACTCACTAAAGTATTCTCTCAAGTGTGCAGTTTTTTCTATATATCTGCCGTCAATAGGAGAAATTGTTTGTAGCTGATCGTCGTTCATTTCAACCACCTATATTCTTAAAATTGAATGATACACGAAAGTTTCTTCTGTGACTGCTATTCTCTGTGTATTATCATATATTCATAGGAGATAATTTTGGCTGATAAAGACTTTAGAATAGAAAAAGACAGCATGGGCGAACTCAAAGTACCAGCTGATAAAAAATGGGGTGCTCAAACACAAAGAGCAGTTGAGAACTTCCAAATAAGCGGTTACATGATGCCAGAACAATATATTAAAGCTCTGGCACTCTTAAAATGGTCTCTCGCATCAGCTAACTCTGAATTAGATTTACTACCCTCTGAAAAAGCTGACGCTATAAAAGATATTGCCCTAAAGATCTCGGAAGGTGAATTTGCTGACCAGTTTCCTGTTGAGGTTTTTCAATCAGGGTCCGCAACCAGCACTAACATGAATATGAACGAAGTCATTGCAAATCTTGGCTCGAATGACAATATTGAAATCCATCCCAATGATGATGTTAATCTTGGGCAAAGTAGTAATGATGTTATTCCATCGGCGCTCTCCATATCTGTGGCAATTTACCTTCATGAACATATGATTCCAGCCGCAGTTCATCTAGAAAAAACAATTAATGACAAAGCATCTACACTAACTTCAGTCGTGAAGATGGGTCGCACTCATTTACAAGACGCAATGCCAATAACTATGGCTCAGGAAATGGGCGGTTGGTCGGCTTCAGTCAGTGATTCCATAAAACAGTTTGAGAATGCGCTAGAAGAAATCCAGGAACTAGCAATAGGTGGAACTGCAGTTGGTACTGGAGTTAATTCACACCCTGATGTTGGAATAAGAGCATGCGAATTAATGAATAAAAAAACTGGACTTAATTTCAAGCCTTCAAGCGATTTATTCCATGCTATAAGCTCTCAAGATCGATCATTATTAGCTTCATCAGCTAACAGGAGTCTTGCAGTTGCTCTTACAAAGATTGCGAATGATCTTAGATGGATGAGCAGTGGCCCACTAGGCGGACTTGGCGAGATCACATTGCCAGCTTTACAACCTGGGAGCAGTATAATGCCTGGAAAAGTTAATCCTGTTATACCGGAATCTGTTTGTATGGTAGCTGCTCAAGTCTTTGGACATGATGCCACGGTTAGTCGAGCAGCTCAGTCTGGAAATTTTCAGCTCAATTTGATGTTAAGCCTCATTGCTTATGATCTTATTGAATCAATGAAATTATTAACCAACTCATGTTATGCATTGGCAGATAAAGCTATTAAAGGATTTGAAGTTAATCTTGATAATATCAACGAAGTCTTAGGTAAGAATCCAATATTAGTCACAGCTCTTAACTCCAAGATTGGATATGAAGCAGGCGCCAAAATTGTAAAAAAAGCTTATCAAGAAAAACGATCGATTATCGATGTAGCACTTGAAGAAACAGATCTTGACGAGAAAACCTTAAAAGATATTCTGGACCCTCTTAAACTTACTCAAAACCGATAATAATTCTCTGTCTCATGTTGAATAAGATAAGAGAGAGTTTTCAACATACACGACCTTCTGACGATCCTGTTTCTGAGGTAATGAATAGATTGCCAGAGCATATAGTTAAAGGTTATTTGCAAAATATAAAACTAAAGCATGCGGGTGTTCTTTTGGGTCTTCAGCAATCCACTTCAGGAATGGATTTAATATTCACTAAGAGGGCAACTAAACTTAAGAATCATGCGGGAGAGATTAGTTTTCCAGGGGGCTCTTTTGATCAAACACATGATAATAGTATTATAGAAACAGCGAAGAGAGAGGCTTATGAGGAGATAGGTTTGTCACAGCAATCATCAGAAATCATAGGATTTGTTCCTCCTCAAATCAGCTTAGGAACAGGATTTATAGTTACCCCAGTAATTGCTTTGATAACAAATGATTTTAAGCCTGTTGCAAATGAAGATGAAGTAGAGGAAATTTTTCATGTGCCTATAGATTTTTTCATAGATCAGGAAAATCTTATGCACGAATATAAGATTTATGACCAAATAAAATGGTCTGTATATAGTTACACCTATAAGCAATATTATATTTGGGGTCTTACGGCACAAATCATAAGAAAATTTTGCAGTTCAATTCAATAACGGGAGGGAATATTGAAAAAATTACACCAAATCACCTCAAAACTTAGAGATCCTGATAAGGGATGTCCTTGGGATAGGGAGCAAACATTTGAGTCTATTGCTCATTGTGCAATAGAAGAGGCCTACGAGGTTGTTGAGGCAATAGAAAACAAGGACTATGACTCGCTTAAAGATGAATTAGGCGATCTATTGTTTCAAGTGACATTTCATTCGAGCATGGCAGAAGAAATGAATTTATTTACTTTCGATGATGTTGTTGATTCAATTTCTGAAAAATTAACTCAAAGACACCCACATGTGTTTGCAGACAAATCAATAAAAGATGCTCAGACACAGACAGACAATTGGGAGCGGATTAAAATTGAGGAAAGAAAACAAAAGAAAGACATTAAAAGTGTTCTAGATGATGTAGGTTCAAATCAGCCTGCGTTAAATAGAGCCTATAAGATCGGCAAGAGGGCTCGTTCAGTTGGTTTTGATTGGAATGATGTTAGTGGTGTGATTAATAAAATTGAAGAAGAAATTGACGAACTTAAAGTGGCTATAACAGACGGAAATAAAACAGATATTGAAGAGGAGGCTGGCGATCTTTTATTTAGTGTCGTGAGTCTATCAAGGCATACTTCAATTGACCCTGAAACCGCAATAAGAAAGGCTAATAGAAAGTTTGAACGACGTTTCAGAGCTATGGAACAATTGTTAAAGCAATCTAACAAGGAGTTTTCAAATATGTCATCTAGAGAACTTGATGATTTATGGGAGCAGGTAAAAGCAACTGAATAGTCTGATGAATCAAAGATTAAATACCCTTAAAAAT
Organism: uncultured Gammaproteobacteria bacterium; assembly: GCA_902634075.1. GTDB lineage: Bacteria > Pseudomonadota > Gammaproteobacteria > Steroidobacterales > UBA11654 > CACPJA01. Next base: position 19,677 of record CACPJA010000009.1, on the reverse strand, counting down.
TACTCAAAGCGTCTCAGTAATAGACCAGGTGTTTATTGTATGATGAACACAAAAGAGGTGGTAATTTATGTCGGTAAGGCAAAAAATCTGAAAAAAAGAGTCAGCAGTTATTTCACTTCGAATAATTCTAAGGAGAAGCAAGAAGCCATCTTAAAAGATACTGATTCAATATCAGTTACAGTAACTCGTACCGAGAGAGAGGCATTAATTCTAGAAAATACACTTATAAAAAAACACAGTCCCAAGTTCAATGTTTTACTTAAGGATGGGAAGAGTTACCCATACATTGAGGTAAATACTAAACATCAATTTCCAAGATTCTCTTTTCATCGAGGTAAAAAGAATATAAAACAATCGGAATATTTTGGGCCTTACCCGAATGTGAATGCTGTGAGAAATACCTTGAGCCAATTACAAAAGATTTTTTTATTGAGAAATTGTGACGAGTCGTTTTATAGAAATCGATCTAGACCGTGCTTGCAGTTTCAAATTAAAAGATGCTCAGGTCCATGCGTCAACATGGTCTCAGAGGAAGAATACCGGTTTAATGTTGATCAGGCTCTAGATTACTTAAAAGGCAACGATCAATCTATTATTGATAAATTTATTGCAAAAATGGATGATGCTTCTTCACAGCAAGACTATGAAAAAGCCGCTTTTTTTAGAGATCAAATTAGCTCACTTAAAGTTATTCAATCGCATCAGTTTGTCGATGGTTCGAATATCATTAATGTTGATGCCATATCACTTTGTGAGTCCTCTGGGATGTTTTGTATTTCAGTCCTTTTTATTAGGAAAGGACAAATCTTAGGCAACAGATCATTTTATCCAAAGAGGACAAGGATGACTGATCCTGATGAGATCCTCGAATCATTTCTAATGCAATATTACTCTGAGCATCAACCCCCTGAAGAAATCCTAGTCAATTTTAATTTAGGAAATATAAAACTTTTAAGCGAAGCTATTACTGATGAATCTGGGGTTAAAGTAAAGATAAAACATCGCGTTAAATCATATAGAAGAAAGTGGTTAGAGATCGCGACATCGAATGCAGTTGAATCATTAAAATCTAAATTAGCTTCTAAAGCCTCGATAGAGGCACAACTATTTGATCTTTCTGAAATCATCGATAATGAAGTAATTGTTCAGCACATTGAATGCTTTGATGTAAGCCATATTATGGGTGATAAATGTGTTGCTTCATGCGTGTCATTTAATCGAGAAGGGTTTAACAAAAAAGATTACAGGCGATTTAATATTAGTGGGATAAAAAAAGGGGATGATTATGCAGCAATGTCACAAGCTCTGAATCGTCATTATTCTAGGAGTATAAAAGAATCTAGAGCATTACCTGATATCGTTCTTGTCGATGGGGGAAAGGGTCAGGTGAATATTGCGATGAATGTGCTAAAAGACTTAGGAATCATAGGAATTCCTGTTTTGGGGATTGCTAAAGGGTCTAGACGTCATTCAAGTCAAGATCGTGTGTTTTTGAACGACAATAAAACGCCCCTTAGATTGTCAAAGAACTCATCAGCTAAGTTTTTAGTTCAATCAATAAGAGATGAAGCACATCGGTTTGCAATCACGGGACATCGGAATAAGAAACGAAAACGATTACTGACTTCAGATATACAATCGATCGATGGAATTGGGCCTAGTAAAAAAAGAAACTTATTAAAACAATTTGGAGGTATGCAAGAGATTAAAAGAGCTTCTGTGGAGGATTTAATGACGGTTAGAGGTATTAACGACAATCTGGCCAAAAAAATATACAAACACTTTAATGCTAGTTAATTATTTTAAAAATTAGATATTATAATCAAGAAATGAAAACAACTCTTAATTTCGCAAATCTATTAACTCTATTCAGGATCGCAAGCATCCCTTTGATTGCAGCTTTATTTTTTTCACCGATTGACAATGCTAGACCTATCGCAGCAATTGTTTTTATTCTAGCTGCATTGACCGACTGGTTTGATGGATGGGTTGCTAGGGAATATGATTTGTCTTCAAGGTTTGGGGCTTTCCTTGATCCAGTTGCAGATAAACTGATAGTGTCTGTTGCTTTAATTTTAATTGTACAGAGTGATCCCTCTTTAATTAATGCACTGATTGCATCAATTATTATAGGTCGAGAAATTACTATCTCTGCTCTTCGCGAGTGGATGGCAGAACTAGGAGAAAGACATCATGTTTCTGTGATCGGCTTTGCTAAGCTTAAAACTATTGTTCAGATGCTTGGGTTATCCTGTATGTTATTCTCAAAGCCTCTTTTTGGGATCGACATTTATCTTATTGGAACCATTTGTCTTATTGGTTCTGTTGTACTTACTCTTTGGACCATGTTTATTTATCTATTTAAAGCATGGCCGATAATATCTAAAGGCGAAAACTTATGAAAAGTAAATTTCTATTAACTACCCTGATATCTATAATTATTAGTGCCTGTGGTACAGGTAATGATGAGTCTTTTAATCAGATTCTTGATGATGAATGGAAGAGAGGCATCCAAGAGAACCCAGTTTATGCCTCTTCTATGGGGGACAAGTCTGCTAATCAGGATTGGCCCGATATTTCTGAAAGTGCTGTCAGAGAGCGACAGAAGAAAACTCGAGAGGTGCTTGAGCAGATAAGATCAATTGATCCACAGAGCCTCTCCATTGAGAACCAACTTAATTACAGGTTATTCTTATACAATTACGAGCGATCTGTTCGTGCACAAAAGTTTGATAGTCATTTACTTACATTTGGTCAAAGGGGAGGTATTCAGTTAGAACATGAAACTGCTGAAGGGTTAAGTTTTAATACTTCACAGGACTACAAAGACTGGCTGGTCAGACTGGAGAAATTACCCGCATTAATCGATCAACACATCAATCTTGGTAGGCTTGGCATAGAAAGAAAAATCACAGCTCCAAATATCCTAATGCAACGAGTGGCCAATCAGATACAGCTTCAATTGGTTGATAACTCAGAGGAAAGCCCATTCTTTAAAGTGTTTATAGATATCCCTGAAAACATTCAAGATCGTGAAACAATCCAATCGATGGCTAGGGATGTAATAAAGAGTAAGGTTATTCCTGCCTATTACAAGCTCAATGATTTTTTCACTGAAGAATATCTCCCTGCTTCTAGAACCACATACGGCGTTCTTGATTTACCAAATGGATTTGAATGGTATGAGAATTTAGCCAGATACCACACCACCACTGATTTAACTCCCGATGAGATTCATGAGATTGGTTTATCTGAAGTCGAACGTATTCGCTCCGAGATGCAAGAAGTGATAGATTCTTTAGAATTTGACGGAAGTTTCAATGATTTTTTGACCTTCTTGAGAACTGATCCGCAATTCTACTATGAAACTGAGGATGAATTACTCGAGGCCTATTTAGCCACATCCAAGAAAATTGATCCAGAGATGGTTAGCCTTTTCAAAGTCTTACCCAGAACACCTTATGGTATCAAGCCTATACCAATGGAATCAGCACCTGATACTACTACAGCTTATTACATGAGACCCGCAGCTGATGGATCTAGAGCTGGGTATTACTATGTCAACCTATACCGACCTGAGGTTAGACCTAAGTATGAAATTGAAGTCCTATCTGTTCATGAGGCTGTTCCCGGGCATCATCTTCAAATAGCTCTAGCTATGGAACTTGAGGGCATACCTAATTTTAGAAAATATTCTGGTTACACGGCTTATGTCGAGGGTTGGGGCTTATACAGTGAGAGTTTAGGCTACGATATCGGACTCTATTCAGATCCGTATTCTAGATTTGGTGCTCTAACTTATGACATGTGGCGAGCCGTTCGTCTAGTTGTGGATACAGGGATGCATTATAAAGGCTGGACTCGACAAGAAGCGATCGATTTCTTTACTGCTAATGCAGCTAAAACCGAACAAGATATCATAAATGAGATTGATCGATATCTGGTTATGCCTGGACAAGCGCTGGCTTATAAGATTGGACAGTTGAAGATATTAGAACTGAAAAATAAAGCTAAAAAACAGCTTGGTGATGATTTTGATATCAAAGAGTTTCATCATGCTGTCCTAAGCCAAGGCGCGCTTCCATTAGCAGTTCTTGAAGAAAATATAGAGACTTATCTTTTAGAGGTTAAATAAATCCTCAAAATTAGTTTGAAGAAGTGATTTCATTTCCATGGATGAGTACTCATTGGCCTCCATGGCTTCAAGGAAGTTGTTTAGATGGCTACCAGTATAGCCTGGAAATTGTGGACCATCGGAGCCGTATATAACTTTTCCTATCAACTCTTCTTCTTTAATAATCCTTAGGTACTCGGGGAGTATTTCACTGGCTTTCCTTGCACCCAATGCCCCAGGCTCTAAAAAAACATTATCGTATTTTTTTGCCAACTCTATGCAGGAGTTGAGATAGGTTAACTTAACTTCAGCACTGTCATAACCACTGTGACCCAGAATAAACTTTGCGTCTGGGTATTTAATAATAGATTCCTCTAGATACAGAGGATCAACATAAGGTGGCTCTTTTCTTGTGTAGGGATTAGGGCTCGTTCCTGTATGAATGTATAAAGGTTTATCGAGTCTACCTGCAATTTCATAGATGCCATCAAATCTTTTATCGTCCAATCGCATTTGCTGATGAGCGTGTGCTAATTTGATTCCATGAGCATTATACTTGAGCAGGTCGGCCTCTAATTTTTCCAGTTGCATCTCAGAATCAATGTTCCAATGATCGGTCCGAATGCTATAAAATCCAAACATTCTTTCAGGTTGATCTTTGATTTGTTCGTGCAAGAATTCATTGCTGGCTATCCCGGTTGTGTCAGGACTGTAGACAGCAAAAACACCACCTCTCCTGATGCCTGCATTATCCATTTGTTTAAGGATACCTTCAGAGGTTAAACCACTGCCCAATAGTCCACTCATTAGGAATTTAAAAGGCTTTGGGACTCGTTCTGAATATCTTTCCTTGTAGGGCTCAGTAAGAGCTTCCCATGTTCCAGTGTGAAGATGCATATCAATGATATCGATATCAACCCCATCTACAGTTATCCCGTAGGTGACGGTGTCATCCTTCAAAAGATAGTTATAGGCAACTCCGCCTAAAATAATCAATATAATTGCTCTTAGTATAAATTTTTTCATGTTTCTTTCTTTCCTTGTTCTAATAATAAGTAATCTTAACTAATTTTGTAATAAATAATGTAAAGCAAAGCCATAAACATCAGAAATGTAATTGATGGTTTTGTTTCTTGGGGTACCAGCACCGTGCCCAGCTCTGGTTTCAATTCTTATTAAAATTGGGTTAATGCAACTTTGTGCTTCCTGAAGTCTAGCTGTAAATTTATAAGAATGAGATGGAACCACGCGATCATCGAGTTCGGAGGTTGTCACCAATGTTGGTGGATAGCATTCGCCTTTCTTAATATTGTGATAGGGCGAGTATTTCACTAGAGTTTCAAACCCCTCTTCATCTTCAGGTGATCCATAATCGCTCTCCCAGGCCCAGCCAATGGTAAATTTATTAAATCGCAGCATGTCCATAACACCGACACCGGGAAGCGCTACACCAAATAAATCTGGTCTTTGAAGCATTGTTGCTCCGACCAAAAGACCTCCATTTGATCGTCCCTCGATAGCTGTTCTTCCGGGTCTTGAAAGTTTTTGGTTATGGAGGTATTCAGCCGCTGCAATAAAATCATCAAATACATTTTGTTTATTATCTAACATACCTTGTCGATGCCATTCTTCTCCATATTCACCGCCGCCTCGAAGATTGGGCACTGCAAGGATGCCTCCCATTTTCATCCATGCAAGATATCGTTCTCTAAAGCTAGGGAGTATTGAGATATCAAATCCACCATAACCATATAAGAGTAAAGGTGTGTTTTGATTTATCTTTAAATCTTTCTGGTGTGACACATACATAGGGATTAATGTACCGTCTTTACTCGGATAAAATATCTGTCTTGTAATGAAGTCTTCAGAATTGTAATCAGGGACTTCTTTTTTCCATAAGAGACGAGTTGAGCCATTTCTTCCGTTGTATTCATAGATTTCGTTTGGCTTGATGTAGTTGGTGAACGTAAAATAAAAAACATCAGAATCATGGTTAGAAGAAATACTTGAAATAACCCCTTTTTTGTCAAAGCTTAATTTTTTCTTAGCCAGCGTTTGCTTGTTGTAAAGAAAGATTTCAGTGGAGACGTCATTAAGATATTGACACAAAATAAAGTTTTCCAATAATTCAACACGTGTTAGAGCATTTTCAGTCTCTGCAACCATTAATTTCCAATTTACTTGGTCTGGATTATTAATATCAATGGAGATTATCTTGCCATTGGGGGCTTCAAAATCTGTGAAAAATAAGAACTCTGAACCAATATTTCCCAGAAAAATAAATTGACCAATCAATTCTGGGATAAGCTCTACAAAGGATTCATTATTATTTCTCAAATCTTGATAGAAGATTCTGTTTCTTTCATCTGTGCCTTGACTAACCGAAAGGATTAGATAGCTACCGTCTTCACTAACAGTTGTACCCCAGCCCCATTCAGGCTTATCCGGTCGTTCATAAATGAGTTTGTCTTGAGTTTGAGCTTGACCGATTGTGTGAAAGAAGAGTTTTTGATTTTGATTTAATTCTTCGTATTCATCACCTGCTTTAGGTTCAGAATATCCTGAGTAATAAAATCCTGAGTTATCTTTAGCCCATTCAGCACCACTAAATTTTGACCAATTGATTGTGTCTGATAAATCTTTTTTGGTCTCTATATTTTTGATTTTCCAAGTTCTCCAATCAGAGCCTCCGTCGGAGATTGAATAAGCAAGGAGTTCTGCGTTTGGGCTAATGGATATCGAGCTAATTGATATTGTTCCGTCTTCGGATAAATCGTTTGGATCTAACAAAAGTGTTTTTATTGAATTGACATCTTCTGAATAAAACAATTTGCTTTGCTCCCATGAGCCATCGTTGTAATAAGAGAAAAATTTTGTTTTTTCTCTAAAGGGAGCAGATTGGGTTTCTTTATTGAAAATATTTTCAAGTATTTCCTTGAACTCTTGTTGTTCTTTAAATCTTTCTAGGAAAGATTGACTAAGAATATTCTGATTCTTAATCCAAGTTTTAGTTTCAACTGAATCTAAATTTTCTAAATCCCTATAGGGATCCTCAATCAGGTAGCCATGATAATTATCGACAACATCTGACTTTTTTGAAAAAGGGTAATCTAGACTCTCTGTTAGACTCGCTGACGAGTAAATAAACAAGGAAATATAAATTAATAAAGGATAGTATTTGCTCATGGCTAAATATTAGCTCAATATAAAATTTTGATAAACGAAAATCTATGGAACATCTTCTTGAAAACCTAGGATTGATACAAGACGGAACTATTTTACCTGGATTTATTTTCGGGGTCGTTCATGTCAGTCTAGTTATCCTAGGCTTTTATACAGGTTGGAGCATTAATCGACTCTTAAAGAATGCCACAAAGGGTTATATAGCTGGAATTATTGGGGCTTCTTTAGCCCATGTAATAGCTGACCTAGTAGCTGCACTAATAGATCCGACAATGAGAGCAAGAACAGCAGGGATTGTTTTAGGCGGCCTGTTGCCACTGCTTTTTATTCCATTACTCGAAAAATATGTCACCAAGAGCAAAAGCCATATAATGGTTGGAGATCACGAGGACATCGAGAAAGATTTAAATGACGAGCATCACCACTAACCAGACTAATAATAAATTGTGCTAAAATAGTCAATAAATGGATTGAGGGAAGAAATGAAAGACTTAGATGTAGAGGCAACCTGTACTATTTTAAACAATATCATGGAATACGAACTAGCAGGTGTTGTTCGATATACCCATTCTTCAATAATGGTTAGTGGACCTTATAGAATACCCATTGTTGAATTTCTTCAAGCCCAAGCTCAAGAATCACTTCTTCATGCTCAAGAAGCTGGTGAATTGTTAACAGGCTTAGAAGGTCATCCCTCACAGCAAATTGCACCCATCGAGGAAACCCATAAGCATTCTGTTGATGATATTTTAAAAGAAAGTTTGGAGCATGAACTAAAAGCACTAGATCTATACAAAGATCTTTTGAGTGTTGTAGAAGGTAGATCTGTTTTTATAGAGGAATACGCCAGAAACAAGATAGGGCAAGAAGAACAGCATTCCTTAGAGCTTAGAAAAATGCTTAGAGATTACTCAGTTTAATCAGATCCAGATAGACCATAGTAATTATTAACTGTTAACTCAGCTATTTTTTGAAGAAATAGCTTGTCTTCTGCGCTTACACTTCCGTTATAGTCATAATTAATTCCAACAGGTGATTCACCGAAAACACTCGCAAAAACTGTGCATGCTGCTAAATAAGTTCCTAATAAATCTGGGTGTGTTCCATCTAATTTATGTAACTTCATATCAGGTCTTTCCTTGTAAGCTGCCTCAAATGCCAAACCGACAGGTATCACTAAAGCTTGGTTTGCATTCCCTGATAATGTGTACATTTCCTCAATTGATCTAATTAGATTTGGGGCATAATCTTTATGTGATTCTGTGTATGCATGTGTCATATAAAGAGCAGGTTCAATATCTTTTGATCTGATAGTTTCAATGTGCTGGTGAGCTGCTTCACCGAATTCAATTCTATCGCTTTCCGACAGTACTTCGCCGCTTCCACCTTGGATTATAACCAGATCAAATTTTTCTATGCTGCTAATAGCAAGAGGTTGGATTAAACGTTTAACATCATGATGCTTTAGCCTAGAGCCTCCAATCGTAGCCGATTTCACATTCTTGCTACCGTTGAAGTTGGCGAATCTTTCATTTGCCATGTTTTTAAAGTGATTATGTAGACTGTCGTTGTAATATAGATAGCTATTACCAATAAATAAGACACTTTTTGGATTATCTTTAAGTGCTTTTATTTCAGGTGCTATTTCTCCAAATGTATTAAAGCTGAAGAGAATTAGGGATGTAAGTAGGATTTTCTTCATTGTTTTTTTACTACCTTTCTCTAAATGCTTCGTTAGCAACTTTTGTAACAGGTTGTAAAAGATAATTCAGAACAGTTTTTTCACCGCTAACTATATCGGCTTCTGCAACCATCCCTGGGAGAATTCGTATGTTTTTCCCTAAAGATGTAAAACCATTTTCCTCGACAGCTATTTGGCAGATGTACCAAATAGTGCCATCTTCTTTTTGAATTGTGTCAGCTCCTACTGTTATAACCTCTCCATTCAGGGAGCCAAATTTAGAAAAATCAAAAGCGGTAAGTTTAATAATAGCCTCTTGTCCTGGGAGAACATAGGCAATATCTTTGGGGTTAATCTCAACCTCAATAATAAGGTCATCATCTATAGGGACTATTTCAAGCAAAGGTTCTCCAGGTTGTGCAACTCCTCCCGTTGTATTTACCAAAAGTCTATTTACAATTCCATCCACTGGAGCAATTACAGTTGTTCTCAATAGCCTATCTTGAAGTATTGGAAGAGTTTCTTCTGATTTCATTAATCCTGCTTCAGCATCTGAGATACGCTGGAGTAGACGGATTAATTCCATTCTGGATTCCACTCCAGAATCAACAAGGGGTTGAAGTATTTCTAACTCCTCATTGAGTAAGTCAAAATTGTTTTCAGCTGCATTTTTTTCTTTTACCAAGGCCGATAATTCCGATTCAAACTTGGTACTATCAAATACTATTAGAGGATCTCCTGAAGAAACTGATTGCCCAGTTCTTGTCAGAATTTCTTTTATTATTCCTCCTTCTAAGTTTTGAATAACCTGTATCTTCGAAGAGGCAACCACTCTTCCCTGTGCTTTTGTTACTTCTTCTAGTGTTGCAAAATTTGCCCAAACTAGGATAAGGATCCAAAATAAGCATATTGAATATAGAATTATATTTGCATTTCTAAGTTGTCTTTCTTCAATCATTTTTCTGTCTTAATTTCGTTAACACTTCATCTTTTTCACCATCCAAAACTACCGATCCATTAGCTAAAACAATAATGCGATCAACCAGTTCTAACATAGACATTCGATGAGTTACCACTATGATTGTTTTAAACTCTCCTAAATTAAGATTTTCAAGAAGGTCTTTCTCGGAATTGATATCGAGTGATGCAGTGGGTTCATCCAATAGCAAAACTTCAGGTTCTCCTGCTATTGCCCGAGCTAATGCAATGGACTGCATTTGTCCTCTTGATAAAGACTTACCTTTATCCGAGAGTGTATACTCCAGACCTCCTGGAATCGTATTCAGGAAACTATTTAGACCGCTCAGTTCTATTGCAGTCTGGATGGCTTTGTCTTCTATCCAATTTCTTCCCATAACGATGTTTTCTTTAATGGATCCAGAGAACAATTGGAAATCTTGAAGCACAACCGCTAACTTTTCTCTGAAAGTATCCTGATCAATTTCATCTATATTAAGATGATTAAAACTTAATGAACCTTGTGTAGGTGTGTAAATTCCAGAAATAAGTTTTATTAAGGTCGTTTTTCCTGAGCCGTTTTTACCCATAACGGCAATTTTTTCTCCCTCTTTAATCTTTACGGTCAATTGATTGATCGAGGGAATAGATGAATTTAGATAGAAAAAGCTAAGATTTTTGATTTCAAGATTGCCCAATGTTTGGATTTTCATCCCTTTATTATTATTGCTTTGATCTGAGATTGTATGCATCAATAAATCAATCTTTTTATAGGCTGTCTTAGCATGATTCAATCTTCCAAAGAGGTTCGCTACTTGAGCTAGGGGAGAGAGGGCTCTTGAAGAGAGAAGAACCGCAGCGACCATGGCACCCATAGAGACTTCTCCAGAATCTATCAAATAAGTTCCATAAAAAATAATCCCTACAAGACTAATAAGTTGTGCGCTTGAAGCCGAGTTAGTTGCAAGCTGGGAGAGGACTTTAGATTTTCTTGATGAGCTTGATCCGTCCTTTACACTGTTTCTGTATCGATCGATGAATAGTGAAGAGCTATTATTGGTCTGTATAGCATCCAAGCCTCCTAAACTTTCAACCAATAAACTGTATTTACTTTGGTTCATCTCAGAGACAGTCTTGCTGTGTTTCTCAATAAAAGGTTGAACAGCGATACCGATTATTAAAATTATTGGAATGACCGATAATGGGATAATCGCTAAAGGTCCAGCAATGAGATAAATGACCAAAACAAACAAAAACACAAAAGGCAAGTCAACCAACAATGCAACTGTTGCAGAAGCAAAAAATTGTTTAAGAGCATCGAATTCTTTGAAGGTGTTTGCAAGACTTCCGACCGAATTATCAATTGAACCAATTGGTGAGTGAAGAAGGCGATAATAAATCTCTTCCCCAACACCCAGGTCTAAATCTTGTCCAGCAAGATCGATATACCATGATCTTAAGTTTTTTAAGATGAAATCAAATACAACAACTATCGCCATTCCAAAAGTGAGTGCAAAGAGGGAAGAGTAGGCAGCGTTAGGTATAACTCTGTCATAGACCACCATAATAAAGATAGAGCTAGCTACAGAAAGAAGGTTAACCATAGCTGATGCCAGAAGAACTCTAGAATATAAATTCTTATTTTCGCTGAAGGCAGCTTTGAACCAATGATTACCTTTTTGTTGACTCATCGTTTCTAGGATTGATTTTCGGTATTTTCTTGGTCAAAATATTTAATGATTTTTCCCAAGAGAAACAGTTGTCTCAATTGTGAGGAATTAATTTCTTTTTTATTGATAATTAATAATTCAGCGGACTCAATATAGTCCCTTTCAGCTTGTAATAACTCTAATAGAGAAACATTAGATGATTCAAATTGAAGACTTAGTTTATTTTTGCTTTGCTCATATGCTTCAAACGCATTATTAAATATGGCTAATCTTTCGCTGCTGTTTTCCAGCTCCGCTAAGTTAGCTTCAGATTTTATTTTTAATTCTTTCAGAAGGATTTCTTTTTTTAGTGTAGAAGAATTTAATTGCTCCTCGGCCAGTCTAACCAGTGCTTTTTTCTTGCCACCGGTATAAATATCTACATTAAAATTTACCCCTGCATAGAGATCATAATTTTGATCCCCTGTAAGATCATACCTATCCCCTCTAAGTTCTAGGTTAATCTTGGGTTTAAAGCCAGCCTTAGCCTTTTCCAACTCTCTTTCAGAGGCTTTGATCAGTTCATTGGCCTTCATGATAGAGTAGTTTTCTTCGATTGCATCCCTAACTGTGCTGCTATCATTAATTAGTTGCTCTGAATCGACCTTTAAAAATTTTAAACAGGGTTTAGTGTCTACAATTAATTGACTGAATTTAGCCCTAGCACTTTGAAGCTTAAGATCTATCGTCATTTTTTTTGCCTGCGCTTCTGCCAACCTAGCCTCTGCTCTCATCATTTCCGCTTGAGCTGCTCTTCCGCTCTCAACTCGCATTTTTATTCGTCCGACGATTTGTGAATGGCTATCTATTGAAGTATCAATCAGATCAGAAATGATTTTATACGCAGCGGTGTCTTGACAGGCTATAGCCATATCCAGAGTAAGCTCAGAGACTTTTTGCTGATTATTGTAATAGTCAGCTTGGAGTATATATTCTTGCTTGCTTATCTCTTCTTTAATAATCGGGTCAAATAAGGATTGTTGCATTATCAAGCTTCCATCGGCTCTATGCTGATCTTTTGAACTTTCCGTAAGTGCACTGAGTGGATTATTAAACTTTTGTTTAAGGCTGTTCCTAGAGTTTCCCTGAAACTGTATCTGTGGCCTATTTGCTGATTGGGCTATATCCAAAGAGGCTTTACTTGATCCAACTATTGCCAGAGATTCTAGGTAAACAGGATGATCTTGAATAGAGGAAATTAGCGAATCGATAAAAACCTCTTGTTCTTGTTTGTTCATTTCAAATTCACTAATCACAATGGATTGTGTAAGAGCAGTCTGCCCAATAAGCAAACTTAGCAACACTAAAATTATTTCTTTTTTATTAAAAGTCATACTCTTGTCTAATTTTATATAAAAAATTCAAAAAAGAACCTTAATAGTTCACTTTCTTCTCATCAATAATTACGCTATGATTTTCATCAATGTCTCTTAGGAAAAATAAAACAAACCTAACTTTTCCAACTCTAGCAGCATTGACTCTCACCGCATGTGGCGGAGGCGGTGGCGGCGGAGCAATGGTTCAACCATCGCCCCCAACAAATAGAGCTCCTAACACAGGAGGCACCGTGACTAAAACAATGGACGAGGATGCCATTGATTTTGGACTTGATATTTCTACACCCACCGATGCCGATGGAGACAGTCTCACAATCACAGTAACCGGATTACCCACAGGGGGAACCCTATTCACAGCTGATGGCGACGAAGTTACAAATGGAATGACTTTATCCATTTCTCAACTCACAGGACTGATTTTTACACCAGATGCCAATCTGAACGACGATAACACTGACTTTGGCTCTTTTACATACAGCGTTTCTGATGGAAGTACATCCACCTCAGGAACAGTCAATATCTCCGTTACACCCGTCAATGATGCACCAGAGTTTACTTCAGGTCCTGATCTTAATATTGAGGAAAATCGCACTGATGTTAATGGTTTTACTGCAACAGATATCGATGGAGATACTCTTACATATTCTATTAGTGGAGGCGAGGATCAGTCTTTCTTCACTATAGATCAGGACACTGGTGCACTGGTGTTTATAGATCGTCCTGATTTTGAAAATGCACAAGATAGCGACGCAAATAATATTTATATCGTTGAAATTACGATTGATGATGGGAATGGAGGCTCTGCCACACAAACGTTTAATATTATCGTTACTGATGTAGTCACGGGTATAACTATTTCTAATGCAAGTATTGATGAGAATATAGTCGGGGCTGTGGTTGGAGATTTAACAGCAGCAATTGATGACATCAATGCCACACATGAGTACAGCTATTCTCTATCAGGGGATGATGCCGATAAGTTTGAAGTAGTTGATGGTCAATTGAAACTTAAAGAAGGAGTCAGTGCTAACTATGAAGAAAAGAACACCTATAGTGTTTTAGTCACGGCAACTGATACCGGCGGTCTTTCTGTATCTCAAAATTTCTCAGTTACAATTAATGATATTAATGAGGCACCTACTGATATCGGGGTATCGAGACTCTCATTAAAGGACAACAGCGATGCTGCTGTTGTTGGAACAGTAACTACCGTTGATGAAGATGGAAACGAAACCCATAGCTACAGTGTAGATGACGATCGTTTTGAGGTAGTGGATGGAATATTAAGGCTTAAATCAGGAATAACGATTGACAGTCTTACCGAGCCAAGAGTTACTGTCATTGTCACCACCACTGATAAGGGCGGTCTGACTTATCAAGAAGAATTCACTCTAAGTGTGGGAACAGTGCAAATAACAGCGCTTCAATTTGAAGAAAATAAAGCCGGCGCCATTATCGGCGATCTATCTGTTATTGACTCTGATTTAAGCGGCGACATAACCTACACAATATCAGGAGAGGGTTCTGAGAATTTTGAGGTGGTCAATGGTCAATTAAAGTTAATTGACTCCTATAGCGCCAATTTTGAGGTACTTGATAGCTATGAGATTACGATCACCGCTTCTGATGGAACCAATGAAGAATCGACCACTTATCCGTTTAACGTCGTTGATGTTAATGACGCTCCTACATCTATCTCACTTTCCGCTTCAGCAATTGATGAAAATCAGTTTGGGGGAATTGTTGGTTCCTTGATAACAGCAGATGAAGATTCAGGCGACACTCATACTTATACGATATCTGGGGATGGCTCAGAACATTTTGAAGTAGTTAATGGTCAATTAAAGTTGAAAGATAATTTTGCAGCAAATTATGAGGATAAAAATACTTACACTCTAACTTTGACCTCCACCGATTCAGGAGGTTTATCAATTTCGACGGATATCACAGTAAACATTAACGATATAAATGATGCTCCAACAGGCATCGATATAACGGGCAGTCTATATGTTAATGATGGTGTTACAGGAGGCACTGTTGGGGAGATAACAACAATTGATGAGGATGCAGTTGATAATCATACCTATAGCATATCAGGAGCTGACGCTTCTTCGTTTGAAATTGTTAACGGCATACTCAAGCTGAAAAATACAGCCACTGCTGTCAGCAGTATACAAAGTGACTATCAAATCACTATAACAACCACCGATAAGGGCGGGTTGAGTTGGGCTGAGGACTACACGATCGAAGTGAACGTTGCACCAACAGCAGTAACACTTGATAGCATGGATGTTGACGAGAGTTATATCGGAGCTTCTGTGGGCGCCTTTCTGGTTTTTGACCCAAATACCAATGATGAGTTTACCTACGTTCTAAGTGGGAGTGATGCAGCAAAGTTTGAGGTTATCGATGGTATTCTCAAGGTTAAATCTGGGACTTGGCTCGATTATGAAACTAAGGCTGCTTATACAGTAACCGTCACCGTTATTGACCAAGGTGGGTTTAGCCTCCAAAAAACATTTAACATTTATGTTAACGATGTTCATTACGGTAATCCTTATCACACCGAAGTGGAAAGTGATTATGTTGCACCGATATCTGACGATCCAAGCATTCAAGCGCTCCAATGGACCTATGGAGGAGACGGTGAAGGCAGTCTCATTTTTGTTCATGACAATGATCCGAATACTCCGTTGGTGATCACTTACAGCCTTATCGATTCAAACTCTGTTTTGGGGGACAACTATGATAACGGCTGGGATCAAGATGTTTATGATAATAGATCTGATTATTCTGCGGAATGGGAAGCTATGGTGGTCCAAGCTTTTGAGTATTGGGGTGAAGTCTCAGGGATAACATTTGTTAGAGTTGATGATAATGCCAACATGTGTGGCGATATTAGAGTAGGGCTTTCGACTGGAGATTTCGGGGGAGCAGGCGGATGGGCTAATGTGCCTTATTATTATCAAGGAGAAAACAACAGCACAGCCAACGATATCTGGATAAGACAACAGTATGATCCTATCGTCTATGGCTCTGTCTATGGTCCGTTGATATTAATTCATGAGATTGGTCATGCCATTGGTCTAGCTCATACTCACGACAACGGTTATCGATCTACAGCGGAAGAGAACACCAATATCTACTCTGTTATGTCGTATATCGGCTGGGGGAATTTTAACAATGATGATTGGATCGATTTTGGCTATGAAGCTGGCGATTGGTTTCCTGCCTATCAGCCAATGATGAATGACATAGCAACAATACAGCATCTTTATGGCATGAGACCATTCAGCAACCCAGGGCCTACCACCTATACTTTTTCGGGACCAGTCTACACCACTATTTACGATACTCAGGGCAATGACACCATTGATTTAAGCGCTTACACAATCAACACCACATTGGACCTTAGACCAGGTAGCGTTTCATACATTGGTACCAATGAATTGGATTTTGAGGTTCCTTATGGCAATCGAAGTTGGGAGTGGGATTGGCAAGACACTGGGTTTCCTCTCACAATTGAAAAAGGCACCATTATCGAGAACGCTGTTTTAGGAAGTGGAGATGACACGATTTTTTGTAACAGCGCAAATAATAATATTACCTGCGGTTCTGGAAACGATGATACATATTACATCGGGACCAATGATGTTATTTATGGGGGGAACGGTTACGATAATTTTTTTATAGATTCATTTGATTTCGGACTTATTGACGGAGGAACTGGAACCAGTGTAGCCGGCGGTGAAGGCGATTCCTTATACTTTTTTGGAGTCTATGCCGATCAAACCATTGATCTTAGAAGTTTCACAGACTTTCATATAACGGGTATCGAGGACATTAATATCAACGATGGTAAAGCCACAATCCTCCAGATTTCTGAGCAAGCTTTAAGAGACCTTGAGGGAAGTTATACCAGGGATATAGACGGTGACGGGATGCTAGAGATTGTTCATTATATTTACACCTATGACGATGCATCCATTGATGAAATACAAGTCAATCAAGAGGGTTGGACATTAGTGGAAGGTCTAGTGGTCGATGATGATAATGTCTATGAAGGTTACGACTATTATAAATCTAGTGACGGGACGATCTGGTTTGCTGTCAATAGTGGAACCAGTGTGGTCGAGATATCTGCTTTAGGCGCAAAAAATCTTAATACTTATTCCTATGATGGCAGTACTCCTACAGCAGCTTATAACAAAGACATTGGCGATGAAGACTCAGACTATAGTCAACCGAGTCAGCCTAGAGTGGTCAACGATGATTATACTGAACATAAGCCTGTTGGACCGTGTGGATGTAAAATGTGCAAGACCACCAATGAAATAGATGGCGAACTATCTAAAGAAGAGTTTCCTATAGTCGATTTAGATCAATATGAGGGCCCTATAGTCTTTCCAGAGATAACTGATTATGAGATTCAAACTACTGTTGCGTTAGATGGAACAGAACTTTCTAATGTTTTATTGGAAGAGCTTTCTGAGGATACCGATCTTCTTTATTTTAATCATCTACCTGACAGCCCCGTTTCTCATAATTCAAGTCAAATAATTTCTAATAATAATGCTTTTCCTAAAGAACAATACGAGCTATTGCTTAATTATGAAGAAATCATTCACCTAGAAATTTTGCAAGAAGATTTGATTTATACTTCAGAGCTTGGTTAATTTAGAAAATTAAGAATCAGAGATATTTTTCTAAAAATAAAATAACCGTTTGTTCATAGATATCACGATTTTCTTTTTTTCGGAACCCATGCCCTTCATTTAATGCGTTCATATACCATACGGTCTTGCCGTTCTGCTCGAGAGATTGCACGACTTGTTCTGATTCAGTTACTGGAACTCTAGGGTCATTTTCACCTTGAACAACCAGAATGGGCACATTGATTTTTTCAATATTATTGTTCGGACTAATGGATTGAAGAAAGGCTCTCATTTCAGGATCTCTTTCATCGCCGTATTCCACTCTTCTCAGGTCACGTCGATAATCTTCAGTATTTTCCAAAAATGTGACGAAATTTGAGATCCCCACAATATCTATTGCAGCTTTGAGTCGATCGCTATAGTTTGTGGCACTGGCAAGAACCATATAACCTCCATAGGATCCTCCTATGACTGCCACTCTTTTTGAATCAAGGCAAGGCTGTTTCTCGATCCAATCAAGCAATGCACCTATATCGCGAACAGAATCTTCACGCAGGAACCCATTATCAAGGCCTAGGTATTGCTTCCCATAACCATCACTGCCTCTAACATTAGGTCTAATTACAGCAGCGCCCAATCGTTCAATCCACAATTGGATTGTTTGACTGAAAGATGGTCTAGACTGGCTCTCAGGACCTCCATGGATTGAGATAATGACCGGTTGAGGATCTTTGCATTCTCGAGCATAAAGGAATGCTGGTATGGATCTATCGTCAAACGTTTGAAAAGAAATGAGTTCGGGTTCTATGAATTTCGAAACATCCAAGCCACCAACTTCTGAGAACGTCCATCGTGTTAGATCTCCATAAAGCAGAGGATTGTCTTTCAGATCGAGCACATAACTCTCAGCTGGCGATTGGTAATTATTTAATGTTAAGCCTAACTTATCCCCATCTTCACTAAACTGCATACTACCGATAAGACCAATTGGTATCCCATCAACCTTACTAAATTGCTTGCTCTGGGTGTCTAGTAAATACAGAGAACTGAAACCATTCTCATTAACTGTAAAAGTGGCTTTCTGTCGATCAGTTGAAATCGCGAAACCGTCTACATCCCATGGAATTGATTCTGTTAGGACATTAACTTCATTCGTGATCAAATTCTTGTATGCAAGTTGATTAAAGTCATCAAATTCATTGGTAATAAAGAAAATACCCTTTTGTGATGCATCAAAGGCTAATCCTGCGTTAAAGGATTGCTTACCAATTGCTCCCAAGACGATCTCTTTTGTTCTAGATTGAATATCTAGAATGTAGCTCTTGGCATTAGTGATGGATATATAGTTTTGAATAAGTATCTTTTCTCCATCATCAGACCAATCGCTTGGGCCCCACCAAGTTCCATCAGGGGATTCAAGGATCAATTCAGCAGCATCAGGGCCATTATGATTCATCATCCAGATATCATTTGATTGCCCATTTCTCCGAGTACTCTGATAGGCAAAGCGAGAACCGCTTCTCTCCCACAAAGGGCCACCATTTCTGGATTCGCCATCAGTGAGTAACGCTGTAGAGCCATCTTCAGGGTTCAAAAGATAAATTTGGTTATTCTCTGTGCCTCCGGCATCCATTGTAAAAGCAATTAAGTGTCCTGAAGGCTGTCTAGCTGAAGATCCGATTGGCTCATCAAAGAATGTTATTTGCCTTCTTGCACCACCATTCTCTTTAACCTTATGCAACTGACTCACATTTCCAAATCTAGTAGTGATGTAAATTTCATCTCCAGATTGGGTAAAGCCTCTGAAGGGGGCAGAGCGAACATTTTGATATTTTGAAAGATCGCTTTTTATGCCGTTTGGAATGTCTGGAATATTTTTGAGGATTAAATTGCCATTATTCTCAGTTCTCTCACTAGCGTGGGTGTTTCCTACACTCAAGAAGGTGATAAATACAAGACAGGGCAAAAGAAGGAGTATTTTCATGTCTAAATCCTAACAAAACTGTTGAGATTCACAAAGTTTGGGTTTCTGATAAGATGA
>CACPJA010000008.1 GCA_902634075.1 uncultured Gammaproteobacteria bacterium | reverse complement strand
AAGGACGTGAAAATCTGCGATAAGCCTCGGGGAGCTGATAATAAGCTTTGATCCGGGGATTTCCGAATGGGAGAACCCAACTGTATTTATACAGTTATCAATTACTGAATACATAGGTAATTTGAAGCGAACCCAGGGAACTGAAACATCTAAGTACCTGGAGGAAAAGAAATCAACCGAGATTCCCTAAGTAGCGGCGAGCGAAAGGGGATCAGCCCAGATTCAACCATCTCTTTTAACTTAACAAAATGTTCTGGAAAGTTCAGCCATAGTAGGTGATAGCCCTGTATGTGAAAAGTTAAAAAAGTGTGAATCGATGAGTAGGACGAGGCACGTGAAACCTTGTTTGAACATAGGGGGACCATCCTCTAAGGCTAAATACTAACTACCGACCGATAGTGAACCAGTACCGTGAGGGAAAGGCGAAAAGAACCCCGGCGAGGGGAGTGAAATAGAACCTGAAACCGTGTGCGTACAAGCAGTAGGAGCCCATTTATTGGGTGACTGCGTACCTTTTGTATAATGGGTCAGTGAGTTACTTTTAGTGGCAAGCTTAACTTTCTAAGGGAGGCGAAGGGAAACCGAGTCTTAATAGGGCATTTAGTCGCTAGGAGTAGACCCGAAACCAGACGATCTATCCATGGCCAGGGTGAAGGTGGGGTAATACCTACTGGAGGCCCGAACCCACCTATGTTGCAAAATGGGGGGATGAGCTGTGGATAGGAGTGAAAGGCTAATCAAGTCTGGAGATAGCTGGTTCTCCCCGAAAACTATTTAGGTAGTGCCTCATGTATTACTCTCGGGGGTAGAGCACTGTTTCGGCTAGGGGGACATCCCGTCTTACCAAACCGATGCAAACTCCGAATACCGAGAAGTAGAGCATGGGAGACACACAGCGGGTGCTAACGTCCGTTGTGGAAAGGGAAACAACCCAGATCGCCAACTAAGGTCCCAAAATTACAGTTAAGTGGGAAACGAAGTGAGAAGTCAAAGACAGCCAGGAGGTTGGCTTAGAAGCAGCCATCCTTTAAAGAAAGCGTAACAGCTCACTGGTCAAGTCGACTTGCGCGGAAGATTTAACGGGGCTAAAACTGTGTACCGAAGTTGCGAATGCTTATCTTTTGATAAGCGTGGTAGGGGAGCGTTCTGTAAGCCTATGAAGGTGTGCTGCGAGGCATGCTGGAGGTATCAGAAGTGAGAATGCTGACATGAGTAACGATAATGCGGGTGAAAAACCTGCACGCCGAAAACCCAAGGGTTCCTGCGCAACGTTAATCGACGCAGGGTTAGTCGGTTCCTAAGGCGAGACCGAAAGGTGTAGTCGATGGACAACAGGTTAATATTCCTGTACCGCGTTTACTGCGATGGGGGGACGGAGAAGGCTAAGCTTACCGGGTGTTGGTTATCCCGGGAAAAGTATGTAGGTAGGAAACTTTAGTAAATCTGGGTTTCTATTACTGAGGTACGAGACCATCGATTTTTTAATCGAGAAGTAGCTGATGCCACGCTTCCAAGAAAATCCTCTAAGCTTCAGGTAAAACGTGACCGTACCCCAAACCGACACAGGTGGGTGGGATGAGAATTCTAAGGCGCTTGAGAAAATTCTGGTGAAGGAACTAGGCAAATTGGTACCGTAACTTCGGGAGAAGGTACGCCTTTGTTGGTAATGGAACTTGCTTCCTAAGCTGACGAAGGTCTCAGAAACCAGGTGGCTGCGACTGTTTACTAAAAACACAGCACTCTGCAAACTCGTAAGAGGACGTATAGGGTGTGACGCCTGCCCGGTGCCGGAAGGTTAATTGATCGGGTTAGCATTTATGCGAAGCTCGTGATCGAAGCCCCGGTGAACGGCGGCCGTAACTATAACGGTCCTAAGGTAGCGAAATTCCTTGTCGGGTAAGTTCCGACCTGCACGAATGGCGTAACGATGGCCACACTGTCTCCACCAGAAACTCAGTGAAATTGAAATAGCTGTGAAGATGCAGTTTAAACGCGGCAAGACGGAAAGACCCCGTGCACCTTTACTACAGCTTTACATTGGACTTTGAACCTGTTTGCGCAGGATAGGTGGGAGGCTTTGAAGCATATGCGCCAGCGTATGTGGAGCCAACCTTGAGATACCACCCTGATAGTTTTGAAGTTCTAACCTAGGTCCGTAATCCGGATCAGGGACATTGTATGGTGGGTAGTTTGACTGGGGCGGTCTCCTCCTAAAGAGTAACGGAGGAGCACAAAGGTTCCCTCAGCGCGGTCGGCCATCGCGTTGTGAGTGCAAAGGCATAAGGGAGCTTAACTGCGAGACAGACATGTCGAGCAGGAGCGAAAGCTGGTCTTAGTGATCCGGTGGTTCTGAATGGAAGGGCCATCGCTCAACGGATAAAAGGTACGCCGGGGATAACAGGCTGATTCCTCCCAAGAGTTCACATCGACGGAGGAGTTTGGCACCTCGATGTCGGCTCATCACATCCTGGGGCTGTAGCAGGTCCCAAGGGTATGGCTGTTCGCCATTTAAAGTGGTACGCGAGCTGGGTTTAGAACGTCGTGAGACAGTTCGGTCCCTATCTGCCGTGTTCGTTGGAAACTTGAAGGGCGCTGCTCCTAGTACGAGAGGACCGGAGTGGACGTACCCCTGGTGTTCCGGTTGTCACGCCAGTGGCATTGCCGGGTAGCTATGTACGGAAGGGATAACCGCTGAAAGCATCTAAGCGGGAAGCCCACCCTAAGATAAGGTTTCCCTGGATCCTAGAGATCCCTGAAGGGTCATTGTAGACTACGATGTTGATAGGTCGGGTGTGGAAGCTCAGTAATGAGTGCAGCTAACCGATACTAATTACCCGTGAGGCTTGGTCTTATAACAATCAAATAACTTTACAACAGTGTACTGTTAAGCTAAATTCTTTTTTCCTGGTGACAATAGCGTGTAGGTACCACCCGATCCCATTCCGAACTCGGAAGTGAAGATGCACAGCGCCGATGGTAGTATAGGGTTTCCTTATGTGAGAGTAGGACATCGCCAGGTCTATATTTAAGACGAAGATGGTTTATAATCATCTTCGTCTTTTTTTTTAGGCTTTATTTATGAATGATCAAGTTACCTCCCAATTACTAATGGTTAGGCCAGCTAATTTTTCAAGCAATAAAGAAACTATAGAAACTAATAAATTTCAGAATGATCTAACAGCTGATTTGAAAGAAAATACTCAAAAACAAGCCCTTAGAGAGTTTGATAAAATGGTTAACCTTTTAAGAGATCATGGAATATCAGTTATTGATATTGATGATATTAAAGAGCTAGAAAACACTGACGCTGTTTTCCCTAATAACTGGGTTAGTTTTCATCAAGATAATACAGTTGTACTTTACCCTATGATGGCACGTTCAAGACGAAGTGAAAAAAGATATGATATTTTAGAATATCTAACCAAATATCAATCATTTAAGGTAGATCGTATCATTGATATGAGTTACCTAGAAGAAGAAAATCTTTTTCTTGAAGGAACAGGCAGCATGATCTTTGATCGAGTTAATAAAACTGTATTTGCATGTAAATCCTCTAGGACCTCATTAGAAGCTTTAGAAATATTTTGCAAAGATATGGGATATAACCCAATAGTTTTTGATGCAATTATTGATAACTATCCAATTTATCATACAAATGTAATGATGAGCTTGGGTAAAAAAACAGCCTTCCTATGCAGCGAATCAATAAAAGATAAAGCCGATAATCTTTTAATAAAAAATTATTTTAAAGATATAGAAAAGACTATTATTGAGATATCACCAGAACAAATGAATAATTTTGCTGGGAATGTAATTGAAGTTGAGAATGGTAAAGGCGAGTCACATATAATTATGTCTGATTCAGCATATAAAGCTTTAGATCACAAACAGCTAGATTCAATAAGTAGTGTTTCAAATATCATAGCCATCCCATTAAGAACAATTGAAAGATATGGAGGTGGTAGCGCTAGGTGTATGATTGCTGAAATTTTTCTAGAAAAAAACTGAATATCTCATTATGAATCATTCGATTAAGGGTTCTCTAAGCATTCTTTCAGGTGCATTCTTGATAAGTTTTTCTCCAGTTTTCGTTAATTTAGTCGACATTGAGCCTACAGTTAGTGGGTTTTATAGAATGTTATTTGGTTCTATTGCGTTGTTTATTATTTATTTAATAAAAAATAATGAGAACCCATTCAGAAAAAATATCTCTAAGTTTATTGTTCTTGGGGCGATTTTTTTTAGTTTAGATCTTTGGTTTTGGCATAGATCAATTATTTATGTTGGGCCTGGTTTATCTACACTTCTTGCCAACTTTCAAATATTAATCTTACCTTTTCTAGCTTTAATATTCTTCAATCAAAAAACACAAAGAATCCAAATATTCTCAATACTTCTAGGGTTGTTAGGGTTAGTCCTGATTACAGGGCAGAGTTGGGATATAGGCAGTAATAACTACAAACTAGGAATATTATTTGGGCTATTAACTGCTATTTCATATGCAGGTTATATTATTTCAATGAAACGTATTTACCATAATGCAGCAGCTCAATCTGATCCTATATTTAATTTACTGTTTGTTTCATTAATTTCTGCGGCGTTACTTTTTCTATTCTCTATTATTGAGCAAGCACCACTAGAGATTAAAACATCAAGTGAGATTGTTTGGATGATTTGCTATGGTTTGTTCTCTCACGTTTTAGGATGGTTTTTTATACTAAATGGTCTGCAAAATGTTAGTGCTGTTAGTGCTGGTTTAATATTGCTTACACAGCCCATACTTTCATATTTATGGGATATTATCATCTTTAAAAAAGTTATTACTCCTATCGAATATTTTGGGATTGTTAGCGTGCTTTTAGCTATGATTATTACTATCAAATCGGAGAATCAAAAGAACTGATTTATTTATCTAA
Source organism: uncultured Gammaproteobacteria bacterium (assembly GCA_902634075.1). GTDB lineage: Bacteria > Pseudomonadota > Gammaproteobacteria > Steroidobacterales > UBA11654 > CACPJA01. The sequence continues at coordinate 41,282 of CACPJA010000008.1, read as the reverse complement.
TGTTACTTCTTGGAATTATAATTTTATCTTCTTACATTATAGGGTCTATAAATGGAGGAATCATACTCAGTAAACTCCAAGGTTTGGATATTAGAAAGAAGGGAAGTGGTAATGCTGGAGCAACAAATGTTTTAAGAGTGATCGGGGTTAAATCTGGTATTTTAGTTTTTATTATTGATTGCTTGAAAGGATTCTTGGCAGTTTATTTTACACAACTATTAATAATTAATGCCACCAACCCTCTTGATCTTAATATAAATCTTTATCTTTACTTTTCTAGTTTTGCTTCTTTATTAGGTCATTGTTATCCAGTTTGGTTTAATTTCAAAGGAGGTAAGGGTGCCGCAACGGGGTTAGGTAATATGTTATTTATCAATCCTTTTCTAATTCCTCTCCCTTTTATTGTATTCATTGGCATTCTTTTCTTATTTAGGTATGTTGGACTCTCAACAATTGCAGCATTCTTATCCCTTTTTATATTTGGGTATTTCTCAATCGGATTTTCAGATTACCTATTTTTGACTTTTTTATTGCTATTGTTTTTATTTATTGTGTTTACGCATCGAACTAATATTGTTTCCATGCTTGATAAAACAGAGCATAAGGTTTCTTTTTTTAAATGACAAAATCTATAGCAGAAAATTCTGAATATATAGATAAATCAATAATATATGAGTACCTCAAAGAGTTTTCAGATGTTTATAATATAGACATATCCATAAAGGAAATTGTAGAAACAACAAGTAGAGAATTTAAAGTAGAAGATGTCCTAGGGAGTGATGTAAAAATATCACTTGCTGAATATCAAACGCATGGCCGAGGTAGAGGTAACCAAGTTTGGCAATCACCATTTTCATCAGGTATTTGCCTCTCTGTTTTCTCTAAACTTAATATAACAACGATACCGCTTGGTCTGAGCGTTTATATGGGAGTAATGCTAATAAATAGCTTAGAAAAGATTAACTTTCAGGATATAAGACTCAAATGGCCTAATGATCTTTATTATCAAGGTTGTAAGTTAGGAGGGATTTTAGTTGAGCTTTCAAAAAATAAAAAGGGTGATTTAATAGCAAATTTTGGTCTTGGTATAAATTATTCTCTTCCAGATGACTTTTATAAGTCTATCGAGGGTAACTATAATCCTATCGACTTAAAGACTATTAATAATGATAACGAATTTTCTAGGAGCGAAATTATAGGGATATTAGTTTGTGAGATTATAAAAAGCATTAAAGGATTTGATATAAATTCAATTCAAGAGATAAAAGAAAGATGGAAGGAATTGGATTATTTCTATAATCAGGAAATAAAGATAAAATCTGGCGATGATTCAATTATAGGTGTAAATGAGGGTATTGATTCAGAAGGAGCTTTATTGATAAAGCAAGGAAGTATCGTTACGCGCATTATTTCTGGACAGATTGAACTATAGAATAACTTTAAATCACACTCAAAATGTTTATAATTCTGGAAAATTTAGTGAGATTGATAACTTATTGTAATTTGCCGGAATAGCTCAATTGGCAGAGCAACTGATTTGTAATCAGTAGGTTGGGGGTTCAATTCCCTCTTCCGGCACCACTTATTTTCTAAAAAAATAAATAATATTGTTGACACATATAGGTCATAGACTGAAAATAGTGGGTTATGTCCGCGGAGGGGTACCCAAGCGGTCAACGGGGGCAGACTGTAAATCTGCTGGCTTAGCCTTCGTAGGTTCGAATCCTACCCCCTCCACCATATATAACAAGGGGTTATGAAGGTGGATAAAGGCTAAGAAAATTGGAGAAAAATAAGGTAAGAATGTTTAATTTAATGAAAATAATATCGGGTCTGACCGCATCTTTCTTGCGCGGGCGTAGTTCAATGGTAGAACCTCAGCCTTCCAAGCTGATGATGTGGGTTCGATCCCCATCGCCCGCTCCAAAATACTTAGGATGTGTTTCTGCCCACATAGCTCAGCAGGTAGAGCACTTCCATGGTAAGGAAGAGGTCACCGGTTCAACTCCGGTTGTGGGCTCCGAAAGTTTTATTGTATTTGTTTAATTTTAGTTTAATCGGGAGTTAATAATTATGGCTAAAGAAAAATTTGAACGCACAAAACCACATTTGAATGTAGGTACTATTGGACATGTTGACCATGGTAAAACTACGTTAACCGCAGCGTTAACTAAATGTATGGCTGATAAGTTTGGTGGTGATGCTTCAGCATTTGAAGATATTGATAATGCACCTGAAGAAAAGGAAAGAGGAATCACTATAGCAACTGCGCATGTTGAATATGAGAGTGAAGGCAGACATTATGCCCACGTTGATTGCCCTGGTCATGCTGATTATGTTAAAAACATGATTACAGGCGCTGCTCAGATGGATGGAGCAATTCTTGTCGTCTCAGCTGCAGATGGACCAATGCCTCAAACTAGAGAGCACATTCTATTGGCAAGAAACGTAGGTGTTCCTAATATTGTAGTTTTCCTGAATAAGGCAGACCAAGTTGATGATGCTGAACTCGTTGAACTCGTTGAGATGGAGGTTAGAGAATTACTCTCTATGTATGACTTTGATGGAGACAATATTCCTATTATATCAGGAAGTGCTTTGAAAGCTCTTGAAGGTGATGCAGGTGATGTAGGAATAGCGGCGGTAGAAAAGCTGGTTGCAACTATGGATGAATATTTTCCTGAACCAGAGAGAGCCATTGATGGTGATTTTCTAATGCCAATTGAGGATGTTTTCTCAATTTCTGGTCGAGGTACTGTAGTTACAGGCAGAGTTGAAAGAGGTATTGTAAAAGTTAATGATGAGATAGAAATTGTTGGCATTAAAGATACTCAAACAACTGTTTGTACAGGTGTCGAAATGTTTAGAAAACTTCTAGACCAAGGTCAAGCTGGCGATAATGTTGGTGTTCTACTTCGAGGCACAGCTCGTGAAGAAGTTGAGCGTGGTCAAGTACTTGCAAAGCCAAAGAGCATTAACCCACATGTTAAGTTTGAGGCTGATGTATATGCTTTGACTAAAGAGGAAGGCGGAAGGCATAAGCCGTTTTTCAATGGTTACAGACCACAATTTTATTTCAGAACAACTGATGTTACTGGTGCTGTCACACTTCCTGAAGGAACTGAGATGGTAATGCCAGGTGATGATACACATATAACTGTCGAGCTAATCGCGCCGATAGCTATGGAGGAATCACTAAGGTTTTCTATCCGAGAAGGTGGGAGAACAGTTGGTTCAGGAGTTGTAACAAAAATTATTGAATAACTAACTTAGGCCAGTAGCTCAACTGGTAGAGCGGCGGTCTCCAAAACCGCAGGTTGGGGGTTCAAGTCCCTCCTGGCCTGCCACAAAATGAGAAGAAGCGTGACGGAATTAAGCAATAAAGAAATTAGTTCGACCTTAGACACATTAAAGATGGCATCAGCTGTTGCTATTCTGCTGTCTTCTGTGTTTAGTTTTTACTACTTTGCAGAATTATCAGTGCTTATAAGGGTACTGGCAGTTATATTTTCTGTCATTTTGTCTTTAATAATATTTTTTAGTACGCAGAGAGGAATAATATTTTGGGATTTTCTTCAAGGTTCTAGAGTAGAAATGAGAAAAGTAGTTTGGCCGACAAAGCAGGAAACTATTCAAACCACACTCACTGTGTTTGTGTTTGTTTTAGTTTTAGGCATCTTTTTTTGGCTGTTAGATTTTTTGCTTCTCTACATTACAACGTCAATTACTTCGTAAGGCTTATATAGATATGGAACATCAATGGTATGTGTTACAAGTTTATTCTAACTTTGAAAAGAAAGTTATGACTATGCTTGAAGAGAGGATAAGAGTCTCTGGTCTTGAGAAGGAAATTACTGATGTTGTGGTTCCTATGGAAGAGGTTGTTGAGTTGAAAGGCGGCGAAAAGAAAACAACGGAAAGAAAATTTTTCCCAGGATATGTTCTGATAAAAATGATAATGAACGACGACACTTGGCATTTTATAAAATCTGTTCCGAATGTTATGGGATTTATTGGCGGTACCAGTGAGAAACCCAGACCAATTTCAGATAATGAAGCTATGAATATTTTAAATAGAGCTGAAGATTCTGTAGATATGCCTAGGCCTAAGATCACATATCAACCAGGTGAAGTAGTTAGGGTTATCGATGGTCCTTTTAACGATTTTAGTGGTGTTGTTGAGAATGTTAATTATGAAAAAAGCAAACTTAGTGTTGCGGTTCAAATTTTAGGAAGACCAACTCCCGTTGATCTGAATTTTAATCAAGTAGAGAAGTCTTAATCTAATGGCAAAAAAAGAAAAAAAAGTTGAAAATATAGTGAAGCTGCAAATCCCAGCTGGTCAAGCCAATCCAAGTCCTCCAGTCGGCCCTGCATTAGGTCAGGCAGGATTAAACATAATGGATTTTTGCAATGCTTTTAATTCAAAAACTGGAGACTCTGAACCAGGTGTTTTGATACCTGTTGTTATTTCGGTATACAGCGATAAATCGTTTACTTTTGTTACAAAATCACCACCAGCTTCAACACTATTAAGAAAAGCTGCAGGAATTGATAAAGGTAGCGGAACGCCAAATACAGAGAAGGTTGGAAAAGTTACTAGAAAGCAAATTGACGAGATAATAGAGATTAAAAAAGAAGATTTAAATGCATTTGATACTGAATCAGCACAAAAAATTATTGAAGGCACTGCCAGGAGCATGGGCCTTGAAGTTGAGTAACATTAATTAAAGTAAAATGACAAAAATATCAAAAAGACATACAGATAATAAAGACTTGGTTGATGCTGAAAAGAAGTACGATATAGAAGAAGCTATCACCATACTTAAGGATGCTACAAATGCGAAGTTTGAAGAGAGCATAGATGTGGCTATTAATCTTGGCATTGATGGAAAATTAAGTGATCAGAATGTTAGAGGTTCAGCAATTCTTCCTAATGGAAGCGGAAAAAATATAAGGGTTATTGTTTTTGCAGAAGGCGAAGATGCTGAAGCAGCCAAATCAGCTGGAGCAGATGAAGTTGGTATGGATGATTTAGCTGAGAAGATAAAATCCGGGTTTTCAGATTTTGAACTTGTAATTTCAACTCCATCATCAATGAAAATAGTAGGTCAATTAGGACAGATATTGGGACCAAAAGGCGTGATGCCTAATCCTAAGGATGGAACAGTAACTAAGAATATCAAAGATGCTGTTAACAATGCTAAGAAAGGACAAGCAATGTTTAGGAATGATAAAGGTGGGATCATTCATTGTTCTATTGGTAAACTCAATTTTTCTGAACAGGCTATAAAAGAAAATTTCAAATCTCTTATTGATGAAATTAAGAAAAACAGACCCGCGTCTGCAAAAGGTATCTTTATTAAGATGATCACGCTAAGTTCGACTATGGGGCCTGGTTTGAAACTAAAAGAAAATTGAGAAGGAATTAAAGGAATAAGATATGCCACTTAATATAGAAGCAAAAAAAGAAGTTGTTAAGGAATTAAACTCTGAAGCTAATATTTCAGTGGCAGGAGCTATTGCAGATTTTAGTGGATTGAGTGTTAAGGACCTAACTCTTTTGCGCACAAAAGCAAGAGAATCAGACATTTATCTTAGGGTGGTTAAGAATTCTTTATCAAGGAGAGCTTTTGCCGACACCAATTTTGAATGTCTAGTTGATGATTTAAATGGACCTATAATTATTGCTTTATCAAAAGAAGATTTAGCTTCACCGGCAAGATTATTTAAAGATTTTGGTAAAGACTATGAACAGCTTAGAACCGTTGGTTTATCTATCAATGGAGCAGCTTATCCAGCTTCAGAACTAGAAAGAATTGCAAAATTACCTACTAAGGATGAAGCCTATTCTATGCTTATGGGCTTAATGAAAGCACCTATAGAAAAAACAGTAAGATTATTAAATGAATTACCTACAAAGTTTGTCAGGCTTTCAAAAGCTATGAAAGATAAACAAGAAGAGGTTTCTTAAAGTTAAATTTTTGTATAAAATTCCCAATCTTTTTTTGGGTCTTGAAGAGGAGATAAAAAAATGGCAAAAGCTAATGTATCAACGAAAGAGGAAGTCTTAGAGGCAATATCACAGATGTCTGTAATGGACTTAGTTGAATTAATATCTGAGATGGAAGAAAAATTTGGAGTCACAGCTGCAGCTCCAGTTGCAGTTGCTGCTGCTCCAGCAGCTGGGGACTCAGAAGACTCGGCTTCAGGCGATGAACAAACAGAGTTTGAAGTAATTCTTCAGGGTGTAGGTGATAATAAAATTGCAGTAATCAAGGCAGTAAGGTCAATTACTGGTCTAGGCTTAAAGGACGCTAAAGATATTGTTGAGGGCGCACCTAAGTCTTTAAAGGAATCAGTGTCAAAAGAAGAAGCAGATGAAATGAAGAATCAGCTAGAAGAAGCTGGCGCTTCAGTTGAGTTGAAATAGTTTTTTTGTTTCACAACTTGATGCTAAGAGTAAGTAATTCAACTTCTCAGTCTTAATTAAGACTGAGAAGCTTTATATAGGTATTCAAATATATGACATTTTCATTTACTGAAAAGAAAAGAATCAGGAAAGATTTTGGCAAGCAAAAACCTGCTTTAGATGTACCAGATTTACTTACATTGCAAGTAGAGTCCTACGAAAAATTTCTCCAAAAAGATGTAGATGCAGGCAAAAGAAAGAACATTGGTTTGCAAGCAGCTTTTAATAATCTCTTCCCAATCGAGAGTTTTTCTAAAAATGCAAGATTGGAGTTTATAAGTTATCGTCTTGAGGAACCAGAATTCAATGTTAGAGAATGCCAATTAAGAGGTTTGTCTTACGCAGCACCGCTGAGAGTAAAAACTAAGCTTATAACTTATGACAAAGTTTCTGAGAAGGAAACAGTTAAAGAGGTAAAGAATCTAAAACAAACCGGTGATACAACAGATGTCTACTTTGGAGAAGTCCCCTTGATGACTGAGCATGGTACCTTCGTAATCAATGGAACCGATAGAGTAATTGTTTCTCAATTACATAGATCACCAGGTGTATTTTTTGATCATGATAAGGGAGTGCAAACTTCAGGCAAATTGTTGTTTTCTGCAAGAGTAATTCCTTACAGAGGCTCCTGGTTAGATTTTGAATTTGACGCTAAAGATAATATTTTTGCCAGAATAGACCGAAGGCGAAAAATTCCAGCCACAATTTTGCTTCATGCCTTAGGATTGAATGACCAAGAGATAGTGGATTTATTTTTTGAAAAAGATAAATATAAGATTTCTTCTAAAGAAGCAAAAATTGAAGTTAATCTCGAACATTTAAAAGGCACTATAGCTGAATTTGATATCAATGCAGGAAAAAAGTTAATTGTTTCTAAAGGTAAACGAATTAATGCCCTACACATAAAGCAGATTAAAGATAGTAAGAATAAATATCTGTCATTAAATCTTTCAGAAATAGAGAATAAAATTCTAGCTCATGACTTAGTAGATAAAGAAACTGGCGAGTTATTTGCTAAGGCAAATGATATCTTAACCAAGGAGCTCATTGATGAAATTATAAATAATAAGATTACTGAAATTCAGACAATTTATATCAATGATGTTGATCAAGGACCATATATTTCTAATTCGCTTAGGATAGATCCATCTTCATCAAAAGAAGAAGCTCTTGTAGAAATATATAGAATGATGAGACCTGGAGAGCCTCCAACAAAAGAGGCTTCTGAGAACTTATTCACAAACTTATTCTTCAATGAAGAAAGATACGATCTTTCTGAAGTAGGTAGGATGAAATTTAATAGGAGAATTAGTGTTAATTCTGATAAAGGCAGTTCTATCTTATCAAAAGACGACATTGTTAATGTTCTCAAAACACTAATTAATATTAGAAATGGCTCAGATGTAGTTGATGATATTGATCATTTAGGTAATAGAAGAATTAGAACTGTTGGAGAAATGGTAGAGAATACATTCAGGGTCGGACTTATAAGAGTTGAAAGGGCAGTTAGAGATAGACTTTCGTTGGTAGAAACTGAAGAACTCATGCCTAGAGATTTAATTAATTCAAAACCAGTTTCTGCAGCTATAAAAGAATTTTTTGGATCTAGCCAATTATCCCAATTTATGGATCAAAACAACCCGTTATCTGAAATTGCTCATAAAAGAAGAATTTCTGCCCTAGGACCAGGAGGTTTAACTAGGGAGCGAGCAGGCTTTGAAGTAAGGGACGTTCATCCAACACACTATGGAAGAGTTTGCCCGATAGAAACTCCTGAGGGGCCTAATATTGGATTAATTAATTCTATGGCAATCTATTCTAGGGTTAATGATTATGGATTTTTGGAAACACCATATAGGCAAGTTGTAAATGGAAAAGCAACAAATAAGATTAAATATTTGTCTGCTATAGACGAGAGTAACTTCGTTATAGCTCAGGCTAATTCAAGACTCAACTCAAAGAATCAATTAGAAGATGAACTTATCTCAGCAAGATATAATAATGAATTTACTTTAATGCCGCCAGACACTATTGAGTATATGGATGTTTCTCCAAAGCAAATTGTATCTATAGCAGCTTCATTGATTCCTTTCCTAGAGCATGATGATGCTAATAGGGCTCTTATGGGGTCCAATATGCAAAGACAGGCAGTTCCGACACTTTTAGCTGATAAGCCACTAGTGGGTACTGGGATGGAAAGAATAGTTGCTACTGATTCTGGAGTAACAATAGTTGCAAAAAGAGGTGGTACTGTTGATTCTGTTGATGCGTCTAGGATAGTTATTGCTGTTAACGATGATGAAGCAACAACGGGAGAATCTGGAGTTGATATATATAACCTTACAAAATACACAAGATCAAATCAGAACACTTGTATAAATCAAAGGCCATTAGTTGCTGTTGGGGATATTATTTCAAAAGGTGATGTCATATCAGATGGAGCTTCAACAAGTCTTGGAGAGCTAGCAATTGGACAAAATTTACTTGTTGCATTCATGCCTTGGAATGGATTTAATTTTGAAGATTCGATACTTATTTCAGAAAGAGTTGTCCAGGAAGACCGCTTTACGACAATTCATATTGAAGAACTCCAATGTATTGCGAGAGATACTAAGCTAGGATCAGAAGAAATAACTGCTGATATCCCAAATGTTGGTGATAATGCTTTAAGGAAGCTTGACGAATCAGGTATTGCATATATCGGCGCAGAAGTAGTTGCAGGTGATATTCTTGTTGGAAAAATAACTCCTAAGGGAGAGACACAATTAACACCTGAAGAGAAATTGCTTAGAGCTATCTTTGGGGAAAAAGCTTCAGATGTTAAAGATACATCACTAAGAGTCCCATCTGGTATGGATGGTACTGTAATCGATGTCCGTGTTTTTTGTAGAGAGGGTGTTGAAAAAGATCAAAGATCTAATGAAATTGAAGTTGCTGAAATTGATGCAGTAAGAAAAGATTTAAAAGACCAACTTAGAATCATGGAGACTGATATTTTTAATCGTGTTCAGAAGTTACTCATCAATAAAACAGCCAAAATAGGTAGAAAGTCCATAAAGATAGATAAGGATTATCTTGAGAATCTAAAAAAGAAAGAGTGGTTTGAGATAAAACTCCAAAATGAGAAATTGAATAATGAATTAGAAACTTTTTATTTGAACCATAAAGATCTTCAAAAAGAATTTAAAGAAAAGCTAGACGCTGCTAAGAAGAAAATAGAAGCATATGACGATTTACCACCTGGTGTTCTTAAAACTGTAAAGGTTTTCCTTGCAGTAAAAAGAAGGGTTCAACCTGGTGATAAGGTCGCTGGAAGGCATGGGAATAAGGGTGTTATATCTAGAATAGTTCCAGTAGAAGACATGCCTTATATGGAGGATGGAACTCCTATAGATATAGTACTAAATCCCTTGGGTGTTCCTTCAAGGATGAATGTAGGGCAAATACTAGAAACACATTTGGGCTGGGCAGCTAAAGAGTTAGGAAATAAGATAAAGAAGATCCTAAAAGAAAAAGAAGGCAAAGCCTTAATAAAAGCTCTAAGAGAATTTTTAGGGAAAGTCTATAACACAAATAATGCATCTGAAAAAATACAGTTATCTAAGCTTACAGATGATGAAATAATAGAATTAGCTAATAATCTCAAAGATGGTGTTCCGATGGCCACCCCTGTTTTTGATGGAGCAGAAGAGGGAGAGATTAAATCATTGCTTAAATTGGCAGATCTACCTGATACTGGGCAGACAAGATTAATTGATGGTAGGAGTGGGAAGTATTTCGATCGACCTACCACTGTGGGCTATATGTATATACTAAAGCTCAACCATCTTGTCGACGATAAAATGCATGCTAGGTCTACAGGTCCATACAGCCTAGTTACGCAACAACCACTCGGAGGTAAGGCGCAATTTGGAGGTCAAAGGTTTGGTGAGATGGAAGTTTGGGCACTAGAAGCCTATGGCGCTTCTCATACATTAAGGGAATTATTGACTGTCAAATCTGATGATGTACAAGGCAGAACAAGAATGTATAAGCAAATTGTAGATGGAACTAATGAGTTAGATACTGGTATTCCTGAATCTTTCAATGTTCTTATGAAAGAAATTAGATCTTTAGGTTTAAGTATGGAATTAGTCGAAGAAACAACCAAAAATGAAGTGAAATAGTTAGGTATTAAATGAAAAATTTATTAAATATATTTAACCAAAAATCTATGACAGAAGATTTTGATCATATAAGAATAGCATTAGCTTCTCCAGATATGATTAGATCATGGTCATATGGTGAAGTTAAAAAGCCAGAGACAATTAACTATAGGACATTTAGACCTGAAAGAGACGGATTGTTTTGTGCAAAGATTTTTGGCCCAGTTAAGGATTACGAATGCCTGTGTGGTAAATATAAAAGGTTGAAACATAGAGGCGTAGTTTGTGAAAAGTGTGGTGTAGAAGTCACTATGAGCAAGGTTAGAAGAGAGAGAATGGGCCATCTCGAATTAGCTAGTCCTGTAGCACATATTTGGTTTCTTAAGTCATTGCCGTCAAGAATAGGTTTGTTATTAGATATGACTCTACGAGAAATAGAAAGAGTCTTATATTTTGAAGCTTATCTCGTTACTGACCCTGGAATGACTGCTCTCAAAAGAGGCCAACTTATGTCTGAAGAAGAATATCTTGAGTCACTTGAACAGTATGGCGATGATTTTTCTGCAGCTATGGGCGCAGAAGCCATTCATGCAATCTTGAAAAAATTAGATTTGAGAAATGCTATGGATCAAATTCAGGAAGATATGGCATCTACTGCATCTCAGATTAAGATCAAGCGTTATCAAAAACGTATCAAATTACTTGAGGCACTTATTAATTCAGGCAATAGGCCAGAATGGATGATTCTTCAAGTTTTACCAATTCTACCTCCAGATCTTAGACCTTTAGTTCCTCTAGATGGAGGACGCTTCGCCACATCAGATTTGAATGATTTATATCGAAGGGTAATTAATAGAAATAATAGGCTGCAAAGACTACTCGATCTAAATGCACCAGAAATTATTGTTAGAAATGAGAAAAGGATGTTACAAAAATCAGTGGATGCTCTTCTAGATAATGGAAGGATGGGCCGTGCTGTAACAGGATCAAATAAACGACCTTTAAAATCTTTGGCAGACATGATTAAAGGGAAGCAAGGAAGGTTTAGGCAGAATCTGTTAGGCAAACGAGTAGATTACTCAGGTAGATCAGTAATTGTAGTCGGACCCACATTAAAACTACATCAGTGTGGCATTCCTAAAAAAATGGCTCTCGAGTTATTTAAACCATTTGTCTTTAGCAAGTTGATCTATCAAGGTGAAGCGTCAACAATAAAATCAGCTAAAAGGTTAGTGGAACAAGAAGGACCTGAAATTTGGGACATATTAGATGGGGTCATCAGGCAACACCCTGTATTATTAAATAGGGCGCCAACACTTCATAGACTAGGTATACAGGCATTTGAGCCTGTTCTAGTTGAAGGTAAGGCTATACAGCTTCACCCTTTGGTTTGTAAGGCATTTAACGCAGATTTTGATGGAGACCAGATGGCTGTTCATGTACCTCTTTCTATTGAGGCACAAATTGAGAGCAGAGCATTGATGATGTCATCGAATAACATATTATCGCCAGCAAATGGCGAACCTATAATTGTTCCATCTCAAGATGTAGTTTTAGGCCTCTATTATATGACCAGGGAAAAGATTAATGACAAAGGTGAAAATTCAATATTTGCTGATATTACTGAGGTAGAGAGATCTTTCGCAAATAACTTTGTTAACTTACACGCCAAAATCAAATTACGTATCAAGGAATATAGAAAAGGAGATGGAGAATTTGAATCAAGAATTATTGATACTACTGTAGGTAGGGCTTTACTGTCCAAAATACTTCCAAAAGAAATATCGTTTTCGGAAATTAATAAGCCTATGGACAGCAAAGCAATATCTGACCTGATAAATAAATGTTATCGTGAAGTTGGTTTAAAGTCCGCTGTTATATTTGCTGATAAGCTTATGTATTTGGGTTTTGAATATGCTACTAAATCAGGTGTTTCCATCGCCTTGGATGATATGGTTGTACCGCAACAAAAAGAATCAATTTTGTCTGAAGCTGAAGCCCAAGTTAAAAATATACAGTCTCAATTTACTTCTGGCTTGCTAACACAAGGTGAGAGATATAATAAAGTTGTTGATATATGGTCTAGAACAAATGATCAAGTTGCTAGTGCTATGATGGATAAATTAGGCACAGAGGAAGTTAAGGACTCAGATGGTAAAAATCAGAATCAGGATTCATTCAATTCTATTTATATGATGGCAGATTCAGGAGCTCGAGGCTCTGCGGCACAAATCAGACAATTGGCAGGAATGAGAGGCTTAATGGCTAAACCTGACGGGTCAATTATTGAAACTCCAATTACAGCTAATTTCAGGGAAGGTTTAAATATACTACAATACTTTATATCAACTCATGGCGCTAGAAAGGGATTAGCTGATACAGCTTTAAAAACAGCAAATTCTGGATATTTGACGAGAAGGTTAGTGGATGTTTCGCAAGATTTAGTAGTAACAGAAGAAGATTGTGAGACGAAAAACGGACTGACTCTAACTGCAGTCGTTGAAGGCGGGGAAGTTGTTCAAGATCTTAGTGTTAGAGTATTAGGCAGAGTTACTGTTAATGCAATTAAAGACAGGGAAAATAAAAATGTGATTATTAAAGCCGGGACTTTAATAGACGAAAACAATGTTAAATTAATAGCAGATAATAACGTAGATTCAATCACTATAAGAACCCCTGTTATGTGTGAGACTACTCATGGTATCTGTGTTCAGTGTTATGGAAGGGATCTCGCAAGAGGTCATATAGTAAATATAGGTGAGGCTGTAGGTATAATTGCAGCCCAATCAATAGGTGAGCCTGGCACACAACTTACAATGAGAACATTCCATATTGGTGGCGCTGCTTCTAGCGCCGCTGCTATAAATTCTATAGAAGTCTCGAATGATGGTGAAGCATCTCTTTTCAATCTTAAAACAATAAAGAATAAGGATAAGAATTTGGTTGCAGTTAGCAGATCTGGAGAAATTATTATTTCAGATAAATATGCTAAGGAAAAAGAACGTTATAAGGTTCCATATGGAGCAGTAATTAACATCAAGGATAAGCAAAAAGTTAAATCTGGCGATATTATTTCTACATGGGATCCTCATACACACCCTATTGTGTCTGAAGCAAGTGGAATTATGACTTTTGAAGATTTTATAGATGGGGTTACAGTTACAGAACAACTAGATGAAGCAACTGGATTGTCAAATATCATAGTAATGGATTACAAGAAACAATCAGGTACCTCATCATCAAGTAGACCAAAAGCGGCACTTTTAAATGCTAAAGGAAAACCTGTAATGTTTAAAGGGACTGAAACACCTATAGTTTATACATTCCCACCTGGAGCTATTTTAAGTATTCAAGATGGACAAAAAATAAATGCTGGAGACGTTATAGCTAGAATACCTCTCGAATCTTCCAAAACCAGCGATATTACAGGAGGATTGCCTAGAGTAGCTGATCTGTTTGAGGCCAGAAAGCCAAAGGATGCTGCAATATTAGCAAAGTATTCAGGTATAACCAGTTTTGGGAAAGAAACAAAAGGCAAAGTTAGGTTAGTGATAACAGATGATGATGGGGAAAGTTTTGAAGAATTAATTCCAAAAACAAGAACACTAAATATCTTTGAAGGTGAAAAAATTCAAAAAGGTGAAATTATATCTGACGGCGAACTAAGCTTGCACGATATTTTAGAGGTGCAGGGCGTTGAAAGTTTAGCTGAATATCTCGTTAAAGAAGTGCAGGATGTATATAGGCTTCAGGGTGTTCCAATTAATGATAAGCATATAGAAATTATAATTCGACAAATGATGAGAACATTAGAGATTGAAGAATCTGGGGATACTAATTTGTTAAAAGGTGAGCTTATTAACAGGTCAGACCTTTTGGATATAAATCAAAAGATGCTTAATGAGGAGCTTAATCCTGCAAAATATAAACCTACAGTGATGGGAATAACAAAAGCGTCTTTAGCAACAACTTCATTTATCTCTGCTGCATCATTTCAAGAAACAACTCGAGTTCTCACAGAAGCTGCAGTCAAAGGTTCAATAGATAAATTAAGAGGCCTAAAAGAAAATGTAGTCGTAGGAAGACTTGTCCCAGCGGGTACAGGATATAAGACTGAAGCAGACGCATCTCAGATAGCTGAGGAGGAGTTTGCAAAGGGATTGAAAGATTTAGATGAATCTTCTCTAGAGAAAAGTAATGTTGGGACTGGAAAAGCCTAGATAATTAATCTAAATTACTTGAACCATTTGCTAGAGAAGAATAGAATCCCTCAGAATTTATTTTGAAAAATAGTTATGACTACGATAAATCAATTAGTTAGAAAGTCTAGAAAGAGGAAATTAGTTAAGAATAATGTTCCTGCACTAGAAGGCAAACCTCAAAAGAGAGGGGTTTGTACTCGTGTTTATACAACAACACCAAAGAAGCCAAATTCTGCTCTTAGAAAAGTAGCAAGGGTTAGACTTACAAATGGCTATGAGGTTACAAGCTATATAGGTGGTGAAGGCCATAATTTGCAAGAACACTCAGTTGTTTTAATTCGTGGCGGGAGAGTAAAGGATCTTCCAGGAGTTCGATACCATACTATAAGAGGTACATTAGATTGTAGTGGGGTAAATGATAGAAAGCAGGGAAGATCAAAATACGGTGCCAAGAGACCAAAGGGTTAATTATGTCTAGAAGAAATGCAGCTATAAAAAGATCTATACTTCCCGACCCAAAATTTTCTAGTCGTTTACTCGCAAAGTTTATCAATATGATAATGAAAGATGGAAAAAAATCGACGGCAGAAACTATTGTTTATGAAGCTTTAGAAACATTAGTAGATAAGCTCGGGAAGCCTGCTGAAAAAGCACCAGAGATATTTGCAGAAGTTTTAGAAAAGGTTAAACCTGTAGTGGAAGTTAGATCAAGAAGAGTTGGTGGTGCTACATACCAAATCCCAGTAGAGGTTAGGCAAGAAAGGAGAGAGGCATTAGCTATGCGTTGGTTAATAGAATCTGCAAGATCAAGGCAAGAGAAGAGCATGAAAGTTAAATTAGCAAATGAACTTCTTGATGCATCTAATGATAAAGGCAATGCCATCAAGAAAAAAGAAGATACACACAAAATGGCTGAAGCGAACAAAGCTTTCTCTCATTTTCGATGGTAAATTCCTCAAGTTTTTTTAAGGGATAATCAAAATGTCTAGACAAACACCAATTGAGAGATATAGAAATATAGGAATTATGGCCCATATTGACGCTGGGAAGACCACTACAACTGAGCGTGTCCTATTCTACACCGGCATATCTCACAAGATAGGAGAAGTCCATGATGGTAATGCAGTTATGGATTGGATGGAGCAAGAACAAGAAAGAGGTATTACTATAACATCTGCTGCAACAACGTGTTTTTGGCAAGGAATGGATCAACAATTTGACCAACATAGAATAAATATTATAGATACGCCTGGCCACGTTGATTTTACTATTGAAGTTGAACGATCTCTGAGAGTGCTTGATAGTGCAGTTGCAGTTTTCTGTGCCGTTGGAGGTGTGGAACCTCAATCAGAGACTGTCTGGAGACAAGCTAATAAATATTCTGTTCCTAGATTAGCTTTTGTCAATAAGATGGACAGAGCTGGAGCAGATTTTTTTAGAGTGGTTGATCAAGTAAAAGAACGCCTTGGAGCAAATGCTGTTCCCATTCAGGTCCCAATTGGTGCAGAAGAAAACTTTAAAGGCGTTATTGATCTTATAAGAATGAAGGCAATTAATTGGAATGAAGATGACCTAGGTGCAACTTATACAGAAGAAGATATTCCTGAAGAACTCCTTACAACTTGCGAAGAATACAGGGAGGCTATGTTAGAAGCTGCTGCAGAGGCTACTGAAGAACTTCTTAACAATTATTTAGAGGACGGCGACCTCTCAAACGAAGAGATAATTGAAGGCATAAGAATACGTACTCTCACTAATGAGATTGTACCTGTTATATGTGGATCTGCTTTTAAGAATAAGGGCGTACAAGCCATGTTAGATTCTGTTGTACATTTTTTACCATCGCCACTCGACAAGCCATCAATTATTGGTATTGGAGAAGATGGATCTGATAGCACTAGAGAATCTAATGATGAGGAGAAATTTTCTGCTCTAGCTTTTAAAATTGCCAATGATCCTTATGTTGGGAACCTTACATTTTTCAGAGTGTATTCTGGCGTTCTCAATTCAGGTGACACTATCTATAACCCATTGAAAAGCCAGAAAGAAAGAATAGGTCGTATTTTACAAATGCATTCGAATTCGAGAGAAGAAATTAAAGAGGTTCGTGCTGGGGATATTGCTGCAGCAGTTGGTTTAAAAAATGTTACTACTGGAGATACTCTTTCAGATATAAAAGATATTATTACCTTAGAGAAGATGGAATTTCCTGATCCGGTTATCTCAGTTGCAGTTGAGCCAAAATCTACAGAAGATGAATCAAAAATGGGTATAGGACTCCAAAAATTAGCTAAAGAAGATCCTTCTTTCCAAGTCAAGACTGATGAAGAATCAGGACAGACAATCATTTCAGGAATGGGAGAACTACATCTAGATATTCTTGTTGATAGGCTATCTAGAGAATTCAACGTCGATGCCAACGTTGGAAGACCACAAGTTGCATATAGGGAAACGATAAGACAGAGCGTTGAACAGGAAGCTAAGTTTGTTAGGCAATCTGGAGGAAGAGGTCAATATGGACATGTTTATATAAAGATGGAACCACAAGAGCCAGGGATAGGGTATGAATTTGTTAATGACATCACAGGCGGTGTAATACCAAGAGAATTTATTCCAGCAGTTGATAAAGGGATACAACAACAAATGTCTAATGGAGTCATTACAGGTTTCCCAGTGGTAGATGTGAAAGTCACATTATATGATGGCTCATTTCACGATGTAGATTCTAGTGAGGTGGCCTTCAGAGTAGCTGGATCTATGGCATTTAAAGAAGGAGCTCTAAAGGCTAATCCAGTATTGTTGGAGCCAGTAATGAAAGTTGAAGTGGTAACCCCAGAAGATTATATGGGTGATGTGAATGGTGATTTGAATAGAAGACGAGGTATTTTACAAGGTATGGATGAATCGCCTGCAGGTAAGATTATAAAAGCCGAAGTTCCCTTAGCTGAAATGTTTGGTTATGCGACTGATCTAAGGTCAATGAGCCAAGGAAGAGCTACTTATACTATGGAATTTGAAAAATATAGCGAAGCACCAAAACAACAAGCTGAAGCAATGTCAATTAACGAAGGATAGGTAGGAATGGCTAACAATCAAACAATTAGGATAAGGCTTAAATCATTTGATCATAAGCTTATAGATGCATCTACTGAAGAAATTGTTGAAACAGCCAAAAGAACCGGTTCAACAGTCTCCGGTCCTATACCTCTTCCGACTGAAAGAGAAAGATTTACAGTCCTTATATCTCCTCATGTGAACAAGGATGCTAGAGACCAATACGAGCTTACAACTCATAAGAGGGTCATGGATATTCTAAATCCAAGTGATAAAACTGTTGATGCCTTGATGAAGCTTGAATTACCAGCTGGTGTAGATGTTCAAATTAAATTGAACTGAAGTTCAAAATTGATATAATTCCACGACACTTTTGGGGCTAGGCATTTTATGCTAATAAATAGCCTTTCTTTATAGAGATTAGAGAGATACAAAGGTGTTAAGTAAGTAGAATTAATAAATTTATACGTTATTGTTATAAATACCATATATATCAATAACTTATTAGTTTCTACTACTAAAAAAGAGTTAATGAAAAGTATAAATATAAAAAGTTTAAATTATTTTTTAGGATCATTGAATGATAGGCATTGTTGGCAAAAAATGCGGAATGACGAGAGTTTTTACGGACGACGGACGATCTGTACCGGTTACTATTGTTCAAGCACACCCAAATTTCATTAATAAAATAAAGACTAAAGATAGTGATGGCTATAATGCCATTCAGGTTTCGGCTGGCCCTAAAGTCAAAAAATTAACAAAGCCCAATCAAGGTCAAATAAACCAAAACAAAAAAGAACTTAGATCAAAACTTCATGAGTTCAGATTGAATGATCATGAGGTTGATAAGGTCGAGACAGGTAAAGAGATTAGAGTTAACTATTTTAAAAAAGGTGAGAAGGTTGATGTCGCAGGAAAATCTATTGGTAAAGGCTATGCTGGTGTAATCAAGCGACATAATTTTAGTATGCAAGATGCAACTCATGGGAATTCATTAGCTCATAGAGCACCTGGTTCGATAGGCCAAAACCAAACTCCTGGTAGGGTCTTTAAAGGTAAAAAGATGTCAGGACAAATGGGAAATGTTAATAGAACAATACAAAATTTAGAGATTATTGATATCGATAATGATAAAAATCTTTTGTTTATAAAAGGATCTTGTGCAGGCCATGATAATAGTTATCTAGTAATTACACCCTCAATAAAATCCAAACAAGAAGAAAGAAAAATATTCCCAGAAATTGAACCAGAAGAAACCCCAGAAGCAGAAGCTCAACCAGAAGAAACCCCAGAAGCAGAAGAGAAGACTAAAGAATAATGAAACTTGAAATTAAAAAACAAGATAACACTAAAGCAAAGAGCATAGATTTGGAAAAATCAATTTTTGCTTCCGAGATTAATGATGGATTAGTGCATCAGGTAATTACTTCTTATCTGTCAAATGCTAGGTCAGGCACTAAAGGTCACAAAAATAGATCTGATGCTAGAGGTGGTGGCGTTAAGCCATGGCGGCAAAAGGGTACTGGTAGAGCCAGAGTTGGAACTATTAGAAGTCCACTTTGGGTTGGCGGGGGCAAGACTTTTGCACACGATGATAGAAATTATAAGAAAAAGATTAATAGGAAGGAATATAAAATAGCTATCAAGTCAATCTTGACTAGTTTATTAAAAGATAAAAGATTAATCGTCATAGATTCTATAGAAATTAAAGAACCTAAGACAAAGGAGATGATTAAAGTGCTTAGTGATCTTCAAATAGAAGATGCTTTAATCGTTGTTGACCAGAAAGAGAATAATTTAGATCTTGCAACAAGAAATATCCCAAGAGTAGAACTGATTACAGCAGACAAAATTAATCCTCTAATTTTAATCAAACATGAGAACGTTGTAATTGATGCAGAAGCTTTAAAAAAGATTGAGAGTACTTACGCATGAGTCAAAAAATTAGACATGATCAATTAAGAACCATACTCATTGCACCACATGTCTCTGAGAAGAGCACTTTATTGAGTCAGAACAGTGGACAAATTGCCTTCAGAGTTAGGGCTGATTCAAATAAGAAGCAAATAAAGAAAGCTGTTGAGGAAATGTTTAAAGTCAAAGTTAGTTCAGTAAAAACAATTTCAGTAAAAGGAAAGAAGAAAAGAATGGGAATGAGGCAAGGTAGAACCAAAGATTGGAAAAAAGCGTATATAAAACTTGAAGAAGGTCAGAATTTAGACTTTATGAACACAGAAGTATAGAAGCATGGCAATTATTAAAGCAAAACCAACATCACCTGGAAGAAGATTTGTTCAAACAATCAAATCTGAGGATCTTCATAATGGCAGACCAATAAAGTCCTTAGTAAAGGGCTTAAAAAGGACTGGCGGAAGAAACAATAAGGGTAGGATGACAACAAGGCATATAGGGGGAGGCCACAAGAAGCTATATAGAAATATAGATTTCAGAAGGCACAAAGATGATATATCTGCAGTTGTAGAAAGAATCGAGTACGACCCAAATCGTTCTGCACATATAGCTCTACTTCTATACAAAGATGGTGAAAGAAAATACATTGTAGCGCCAAAGAAACTTAAGCAAGGTGACCAAGTAGTTTCTGGTGAGAATTCACCAATAGAAAATGGTAATGCATTACCTCTTAGTAATATACCTGTAGGTACGGTCGTTCATTGTATAGAAATGAAACCTGGCAAAGGTGCTCAAATTGCTCGTTCTGCAGGAACAAGTGCACAGGTACTTGCAAAAGAAGGTAATTATGCAACGCTTCGACTTAAATCTGGAGAAGTAAGGAAAGTTTTAACCAGCTGTAGGGCTACTATCGGTGAAGTGGGCCATTCTGAGCATAACCTAAGAAAATTAGGTAAGGCAGGAGCTAAAAGATGGAGAGGAGTAAGGCCAACAGTTAGAGGGGTAGCTATGAATCCAATCGATCACCCACATGGAGGTGGAGAAGGTAAAACGTCAGGCGGAAGAGATCCAGTTTCACCTTGGGGGTTACCTACGAAAGGATTTAAAACAAGATCAAATAGAACTACAGATAAGTTTATAGTTCGAAGAAGAAGGAAAAGGAAATAAATATGCCTAGATCAATAAAAAAAGGTCCATTTATTGACCTTCATTTAAAAAAGAAGGTAGAAAAAGCTATGTCTGAGGGAGGTAGGGCAAGAATTAAAACATGGTCTAGAAGATCAATGGTCATTCCAGATATGGTAGGAATGACAATTTCAGTCCATAACGGAAGAGAGCATGTACCTATTTTAATTTCTGAAAATATGGTTGGTCATAAATTAGGAGAATTTGCTCCAACAAGGCTCTTTAGAGGACATTCAGGGGATAGAAAGACTAAGGTTTAAGAATTATGAAAGTAACTTCAAAATTAAGATATGCAAGGATATCACCTCAGAAGACTCGTTTAATCATAGATATGATAAGAGGTTCAGAGGTATTGCAGGCAATGAAACTAGTTCAGTTTTTACCACAGAAGGGTGCAAAAATTGTAAGCAAGGTCTTAGATTCAGCGGTAGCCAATGCAGAAAATAATTTTGGTTTAGATATAGATGATCTAAAAGTTTCTAATGCTTATGTTGACGAAGCACCAACTTTTAAAAGATTTAGAGCAAGAGCAAGAGGCAGAGGAACAAGGATACTAAAAAGAAATAGTCATATAACAATAGAAATTTCGGACGAATAAATTATGGGACAAAAAGTACATCCAACAGGAATCAGATTGGGAATTAGTAAGGGCTGGGCATCTAAGTGGTTTTCTAGTTCTTCAGATTACTCCAAGAATGTTTTTCAGGACTTTAAGATTAGAGAATATCTAAATAAGAAACTGAAGGATGCGGCAGTGAGTAAAATTCAAATTGATAGGAGTTCTGAAAATGTAACTGTAGCAATATTTTCTGCTAGACCAGGTATTGTTATTGGCAAAAAAGGTGAAGGCATTGAGTCTTTGAGAAAAGAAGTAGCCAAACTCATGGATACATCTATCAATAACGTTCTTCTTAATATAAATGAAATCAAGAAACCAGAATTAGATGCAAAACTCGTTGCTTCATCTATAACTCAGCAACTAGAAAGAAGGGTGCTATATAGGAGAGCCATGAAGAGAGCAGTAACAAACACAATGAGGCTTGGTGCAAATGGAATTAAGGTAAAAATTGCAGGCAGACTTAATGGGGCTGAGATTGCAAGATCTGAGTGGTACCAAGAAGGCAGAGTTCCCCTTCATACTCTTAAAGCAAATATTGATTATGGAGTCTCAGAAGCTAAAACAACCTATGGAATTATTGGTGTAAAAGTTTGGATTTTCCAAGAAGAAGAGATTAATTAAAACAACAAAATAAATGAGTGAGAGATGCTTCAACCAAAAAGAACTAAATATAGAAAGCAAATGAAGGGCAAAAATAGAGGCTTAGCTTCTAGAGGTAGCACTATAAATTTTGGCGAGTATGGTCTTAAGGCAACTGGGAGAGGAAGAATTACTGCTAGACAGATAGAAGCAGCAAGAAGAGCGATGACTAGGCATATAAAAAGGGGGGGCAAGATATGGATAAGAATCTTCCCAGATAAGCCTATCACTAAAAAACCTTTGGAGGTTAGACAAGGTAAAGGTAAAGGTAATGTTGAGTATTGGGTTGCGCAGATTCAGCCTGGAAGGATCCTGTATGAAATGAGTGGAGTTGAGGAAAGTCTGGCAGAAGAAGCTTTTAAACTAGCTGCAGCTAAACTTCCTATAAGTACAAAGTTTGTTAGTAGGCAAATAATATGATTGACCTAAAAGAAATGAGAACAAAGTCTAGCCCAGATGTTCAGAAGATATTAGACGATCTTCTTGAAGAGCATTTTAAATTAAAGTTGCAGGCAGCAACTGGTCAGTTATCCAATACAAGCCAGTTTAAGAATATAAAAAAAGATATAGCTAGACTAAGAACAATTTTAAATGAAAAATCAAATGACTAAAGATACAGAAAATAAAGTTAAAAAAACCATTAAAGGCACCGTGGTTAGCAATTCTATGGAGAAGACTATCACTGTTTCTATTCAGAGAAGACTGAGACATCCTTTGTATAACAAATACATATACAAAACATCAAAAATATTAGCTCATGATCAAGACATGGTGTCAAAGGTTGGAGATGTAGTATCAATTGAAGAGTCAAAGCCTATTTCAAAAAATAAATCATGGGTCTTGACTAAGGTAATCAAGGCAGGTCAAGAAGAGTAATAATGATTCAAACAGAAACAGTCTTAAATATTGCAGATAACAGCGGAGCTAGAAAGGTTCTATGTATCAAAGTTCTTGGCGGTTCGAGAAAGAGATATGCAAGAATTGGAGATATCATCAAAGTTACTGTTAAGGATGCTATTCCACGTGGAAAAGTAAAAAAAGGTGATGTTTATGATGCTCTTGTTGTGAGAACCAAGCACGGAGTTAGAAGAGAAGATGGCTCACTTATAAGGTTTGATGGGAATGCTGCTGTCCTACTCGACAATAAAAGAGAACCAATTGGAACAAGGGTCTTTGGTCCAGTTACAAGGGAACTTAGAGCCAAGAAGTACTTAAAAATAATTTCTTTGGCACCTGAAGTAATTTAAGAGGTAATTTTTTGAATAAGATAAAAAAAGGCGATGATGTGATTGTTCTGTCTGGAAAAGATAAGGGTAGGACTGGACAAGTTTTGAGTGTCCTAAATAACTCAAGAGTAGTTGTTGAAAATATTAATATCGTAAAGAAACATCAGAAAGGAAATCCAAATACAGGTCAAGAGTCTGGAATTGTGGAAAAAGAAATGTCAATACATATCTCAAATGTATTGCTTCTTAATCCTATAACAAATAAGGGCGATAAAGTGGGAATAAAAAAGTTAGAGGATGGAACAAAAGTAAGGTATTTCAAATCTAATAATGAAGTGGTAGACATTTAGAAATGGCAAGACTAAAGAAACAGTATAAAAAAGATATTAGACCTGGTTTACAAAAAACCCTTGGTTTTAATAACCTTATGCAAGTGCCAGAGATTAAAAAAATTACTCTCAATATGGGGGTAGGAGAAGTCCTTCAAGATAAAAAAGCAATTGAGAAGGCTCAATCTGATATGGAAAATTTATCTGGACAAAAAGCATTAATAACTCGGGCAAAAAAGTCTGTTGCATCATTCAAGATAAGAGAGGGAATGCCCATAGGTGTAAAAGTAACGCTTAGAAAAGATAGAATGTATGAATTTTTAGACCGTCTAATTAATATTGCATTGCCTAGAGTTAGAGATTTTAGAGGCCTTAATCAGAGGTCATTTGATGGTAATGGTAATTATAGCATTGGTGTGAAAGAGCAAATTATTTTTCCTGAGATTGATTATGACAATATAGATAAGATCAGAGGTTTAGATATTAGCATCACAACAACAGCAACTAATGACGAGGATGCGCTTGCTTTATTAAAGGCATTTAATTTTCCGATTAAAGAGAAAAGTCTTCAAGAAGAAAATGAAGAACCAACAGAAGCAGAACCAGCAGAAGAAACAAAAAATAAGGAAGAAAATTAAATGGCAAGAAAAGCACTAGTTCAAAGAGAGTTAAAAAGAGCTAAAACGGTGGAGCGTTTCGCTCAAAAGAGAGCAGCTTTAAAGAAAATCATTAATGATTCAACCGCTAGCTATGAAGAAAAGAACGATGCAAGAGTAAAATTACAAAAAATGCCTAGGAACGCAAGCCCATCTAGATTAAGGAATAGATGTGCTATTTCAGGAAGGCCAAAAGGTTTTTATAGAAAATTTGGACTAGGAAGAAGTAAATTAAGAGAAGAAGCCATGAAAGGCAACATTCCAGGTTTGCATAAGGCTAGCTGGTAAAAAGATTAGGAAAAAATTATGACAATGACAGATCCAATAGCAGATATGCTTACAAGAATCAGAAATGCCCATAAAATAAAGGCATTATCTGTTTCTATTCCTTATTCCAAAACCAAAGAAAGCATCGCTAAGGTGCTTCTTGAAGAAGGATATATTAAGGATATTGATACTGAGGAAATGGGAGATAATAAGAGTAACTTAAAAATTGGTTTGAAATATTTTGAAGGTAAGCCTGTTATTGAAGAAATAAATAGAATAAGCAGACCAGGATTAAGAATCTATAGATCTAAAAACGAATTACCCAAAGTTATGGGCGGCCTAGGAATAGCTGTAATTTCAACCTCAAAGGGAATTATGAGCGATCGCCAAGCAAGACAAGATGGTCATGGCGGTGAAGTTCTATGTAAGGTGACTTAAATTATGTCTAGAATTGAAAAACAACCTGTCAATTTCCCTGAATCAGTTAAGGTTTCCCTTCAGGAAGGAGAAGTATTGCATGTAGAAGGAGAAAAAGGAGAACTACAACTTAATTTGATTCGCCAAGTCTCAGTGACATTAGATAAAGATCACTTAACCGTTAATTCTACTTCAAAATCTAAATTTTCTAGAGCTGCAGCAGGAACATTTAGGAGTTTAATAAATAATATGGTGATGGGAGTTACTGAGGGTTATTCAAAGGAATTAGAACTGGTAGGTGTGGGATATCGAGCAAAAGCTCAAGGCAAGATGCTCAATTTGACTTTGGGTTTTTCTCATCCGGTAGATTATCAAATACCTGAGGGAATTGAGATTTCTACTCCATCTCAAACAGAGGTAGTCATTACAGGAATTGATAAACAAAAAGTTGGTCAGGTTGCTGCTGAATTAAGATCAATTAGACCTCCCGAACCCTATAAAGGTAAAGGAGTGAGGTATAAAGGTGAGCAAATTACACTTAAGGAAACAAAAAAACAGGTTTAAAAGCGAGATTTAACTAAATGGTTGCAAAATTAATAAAAAGAAAAAGAAGATCTAGGAAAACACGTTCTAAGATAAGAGAATTAGAGCAATACAGATTAAGCGTACATAGGTCATCAAGGCATATTTATGCACAGATTATCGCTCCTGAAGATAATGCAGTTGTTGCATCTTCTTCTAGTCTCGATCCGGATGTTAGGAAACTAATTAATGACAAAACTAAAGGTAAAAAAGAGATAGCTAAGATAGTTGGAGAGTCAATTGCGAAGAAGGCTAAGAAAGCCAAAATTGAAAAAGTTGCATTTGATAGATCAGGGTTTTTATATCATGGCAGAATTAAAGCGCTAGCAGATGCTGCGAGAGAACAAGGACTTAGTTTCTAAAGATAATAATTATGAATACAGATAAACAAATGGATGATTTGATTGAGAAGTTAGTAGCAGTTAATAGAGTTGCTAAGGTAGTTAAAGGCGGAAGGCAATTTGGATTTGCTGCAATTACTGTTGTTGGTGATGGCAACGGAAAAATTGGCATGGGTTATGGAAAAGCTAAAGAAGTGCCTCTAGCAATTCAGAAAGCAATGCAAGCTGCTAGGAAGAACCTTCACCCAGTTGCTCTAAATAAAGAAACAATTTACTACGAGACTACCGGAAGACATGGTGCTTCTAAAGTTTATATGCAACCAGCAGCTGATGGTACGGGAATTATTGCAGGTGGGGCAATGAGAGCAGTATTTGAGTGTGTTGGGATTAGGAATATTCTAGCAAAGAGTTATGGTTCAAGAAATCCAATTAATTTAGTTAGGGCAACAATCAACGCACTTGATTCAATGCGCTCACCACAAAGAGTTGCAAAGAGAAGAGGAATTGCGGTGTCTAAAATTTTTACATAATGAGCAAAAAAGAAAAAAAAGTAAGAATAAAGCTTATTAGAAGTAGGTTCGGAAGGATAAAGAATCATAAGGCTTCATTGTCAGGCTTAGGACTGAAGAAGATTAATCAAATTGTTGAGGTTGATGCAACACCAGAGAATATGGGAATGATAAATCAAGTGAAGTATCTCCTAGAAGTCGAGGAATTGTAATAATGAAATTAAATACAATACAACCCAACAAGGGCAGTAAAACAGAGAAATCCAGGAAAGGTAAAGGCCATGCTTCTGGTTTAGGGAAAACTTCTGGCAGGGGTCACAAAGGACAAAAGTCTAGATCAGGAGGGTTTCATAAGGTTGGCTTCGAAGGTGGGCAGATGCCTCTACAAAGACGATTACCAAAAAGAGGATTTACATCTAGAAGCAAGAAAGAAACTTCCGAGCTTAGGCTTGATCAGTTAGGTCGAATAAAAGCAGAAGTTATCGATCTAGAAGCACTGAAAAACGAGAATATTGTTCCTAGATATATTCAGAAAGTCAAAATCATTGCATCTGGAGAGCTAACGAAGGCTGTCACTATTCAGGGTCTTCACTTATCTGGAAATGCGAAAAAAGCAATTGTAGATTTAGGAGGTAATATTCTAGATTAATCATGGCTAAGACTCAAAATACAGCAAGATCTGCACTTGGAGAAATGACTCGATTCGTTGAATTGAGACAAAGACTCCTATTTCTTGCTGGAGCGCTAATTGTATATAGAATCGGGACTTACATCCCAGTTCCAGGTATAGATCCCAATGCATTAGAGAACTTTTTCCAAGAACAGTCTGGAACGATTTTAAGTATGTTTAATATGTTCTCAGGAGGAGCATTAGAGAGGTTAAGTATTTTTGCTCTTGGTATTTTCCCTTATATTTCCTGTTCGATAGTAATGCAAATGGCTAGCGTAACCGTTCCATCTTTAAAGGAGCTAAAAAAAGAAGGTGAGTCAGGCAGGAGGAAGATTACTCAATACACAAGATATGGAACTGTCTTTCTTGCATCTTTTCAGTCTGTGGGCGCATCTATAGCACTACAGAATCAGGGAGTTGTAGTTTCGCCTGGATTTAATTTTGTTTTTACATCTTGCGTAACACTTGTGACTGGAACTATGTTTCTAATGTGGTTAGGGGAGCAGATCACAGAGAGAGGACTAGGCAATGGCATCTCAATGATTATATTGGCTAGTATTATTTCAGGTTTACCTTCAGCAATTGGCGGAACTTTGGAGTTAGCAAATACAGGAGAAATTTCTAGTGCGTTAGTACTTATACTCTTAATTTTGGTTTTAGCGGTTACTACTTTTGTGGTTTATATAGAAAGAGGCCAGAGGAGAATACCTGTCAATTATGCTAAAAGACAGCAAGGTAGACGATTAATGCAAAGCCAATCAACTCACTTGCCTTTTAAAATAAATATGTCAGGCGTAATCCCGCCAATATTTGCTTCAAGCATAATCTTGTTTCCAGCCACCATTGCTAGTTGGTTTGGAACTTCTGAAGGGTTTGATTGGTTACAAGATATTGCAGCTCAATTAGCTCCAGGACAACCAATATATATACTTATGTATGCATCGTTGATTATGTTTTTCTGTTTTTTTTACACTGCTTTGGTCTTTGACTCTAAAGACACAGCTGATAATTTACAGCGATCTGGAGCATTTATGCCGGGCATTAGACCAGGTCATCAAACAGCGCAATACATAGATAAAGTGTTAACAAGGTTAACATTTTGGGGAGGATTGTATATCATGCTCGTCTGCTTGCTTCCAGAGTTCATGATTTTGTACTTTAACGTACCATTTTACTTTGGGGGGACATCGTTGCTGATTATTGTTGTTGTGACAATGGATTTTATGGCACAAATGCAAGCCTTAATGATGTCAAAGCAGTACGAGGGCCTTTTGAAAAAAGCTAATTTGAAAGGTTACGGTAAAAGTGGACAGATTAGATAAATATAATAGAAGAAATGAAAGTTAGAGCATCAGTTAAAAAGATTTGTAGGAATTGTAAAGTTATTCGAAGGAATGGTGTTGTTCGTGTAATTTGCAAAGATCCTAGGCATAAGCAGAGGCAAGGCTAAAATGGCTAGAATAGCAGGAGTTAATATACCCGATAATAAGCATGTAAGAGTCTCTCTGACCTACATATACGGTGTTGGCAATTCACTTTCAACAGTTGTTTGTAACAAACTAGGTATATCTCTAGATAAAAAGGTGTCAGATCTTACTGAACAAGAACTTGAGAGTTTACGAACAGAATTGAATAACTATGTTGTAGAGGGTGATTTGAGAAGAGAGGTTTCAACCAATATCAAAAGGTTGATGGATCTAGGGTGTTATAGAGGTATTAGACACAGAAGAGGCTTACCTGTTAGGGGGCAAAAAAGTAAAACTAATGCTAGGACAAGAAAAGGGCCTAAGAAGCCCATGAGAGCTTAAAAAGGATTTTTATGGCAGCAGGAAAAAAGAAAAAAGCAAAGAAGAATGTTGTTGAAGGCGTGGCACATATTCACGCTACCTTCAATAATACGATAATAACTATTACTGACAGAGCAGGAAATGCAATAGCTTGGGCTACTGCAGGCGGTTCAGGATTCAGAGGTTCTAGAAAGAGCACACCTTTCGCCGCACAGGTTGCAGCTGAGAAAGCAGGAACAAAAGCCCAAGAGTTTGGTTTAAAAGATATTTTAGTTAGAGTTAAAGGTCCAGGACCAGGAAGAGATTCTGCTTTAAGGGCACTAAATGGGCTTGGGCTTAATATTGTTTCTATTGAGGATGTAACACCACTTCCTCACAACGGTTGTAGGCCACCAAAACAAAGAAGGGTTTAGAGGAAGTAGTTATGGCAAGATATTTGGGACCAAAATGCAAGCTATCTCGAAGAGAGGGAACTGATCTCTTTCTAAAAAGTGGTATCAAACCTATCGAGAATAAATGTAAATTAAATACTATTCCTGGCTCAATGGTAGGTTCACGCAGGGAAAGATTGTCTGATTATGGTATCCAGTTAAGGGAAAAACAAAAGCTAAGAAGAATGTACGGAGTCCTGGAAAAGCAATTTAGGAATTATTATAAGAAAGCCTCTAAAGCCAAGGGCTCTACCGGAGAAAATTTATTAAAATTATTAGAGACAAGACTAGATAACATGGTTTACAGAATGGGTTTTGCAGTGACAAGAGCTGAAGCAAGGCAATTAGTTAGCCATAAAGCAATTATGGTTAATGGATCTATAATTAATATACCTTCCTATGAGGTATCAGCTAGCGATGAGATATCAGTCACAGAAAAGGCACAACAACAGTTAAGAGTTAAAAATGCTGTTAATATAGCCTCTCAATTAGGAATCAGCGAGTGGCTATCTGTAGATTTAAAAAAGCTTAAGGGTACTGTGAGTTCTATCCCAGAAAGGGAGGATATACTTCCAGATATTAATGAGAATTTAGTTGTGGAATATTATTCCAAATAATTTAGGAGACGATTTAAAATGTCAGATGATGAAAAGAAAGTTTTAGAAGAACAATTAGAAGAAGAAACACTAGCCGTTGAAGAAGACGATAGAGAAGAGATTGTTATAGACCTTCTAAACCCTCTTGTTATAAAGCTAGAGTCACAAAATGAGCTTCATTCTAGGGTCTCAATCGAACCTTTTGAAAGAGGTTTTGGCTATACTCTTGGTAATGCATTAAGACGAGTGCTTCTCTCCAGTTTACCTGGTTATGCAATAACTGAAGCCCAGATAGAGGGAGTGCTCCACGAGTACACCACAATTGAAGGTGTTCAAGAAGATGTGGTTGAAATCCTGCTCAATCTAAAGGGTGTGGCCATTAATATGCAAGGAAATGATACTGCAGATTATGTTTTAAGCAAGAAAGGACCTTGCGTGGTAACTGCGGGTGATATCCAAGTTGACGCAGACACTGAGATAGTAAACCCAGATCATCATATTGCTACTATAAGCGCTAAAAAAGAACTGAAGATGCATTTAAAAGTAGAACAAGGAACAGGATATAGACCTGTAGCTGTTCAGAGCAAGGAAGAGGATGTCACTATTGGTTTATTGAAACTTGATGCTTCATTTAGTCCTATCAGAACAGTGACCTATAGCGTTGAAGCGGCTAGAGTAGAAAATAGAACAGACTTGGACAAACTCATAGTTGATCTAGAGACCGATGGCACTATCGATCCTGAACGAGCAATCAAATATGCTGGAGCAATACTTCAGAATCAATTAAGTATTTTTACTAATTTAACGAGAGTCCAAGAGCAACAAAAAGAAGAAGAAGAAGTTTTAATTGATCCTATTATGCTTAGGCCTGTGGATGAACTTGAGCTTACTGTTCGCTCTGCAAATTGTCTGAAAGCTGAGAATGCAAACTACATAGGTGATCTAGTGCAAAAAACTGAAAATGAGCTCTTGAGAACACCTAATCTTGGGAAGAAATCCTTAAATGAGATCAAAGAAATTTTATCTAGTCACGGTTTATCACTTGGAATGGAGCTAGATAATTGGCCTCCAAAGGAAATAGCTGTTGATGAGGTAAGTCAATAAGGTTTATATTGTTACTGAGGATTGAAGGATGCGACATAGGAAAACAGGACGACGTTTAGGAAGAACTAGTAGTCATAGGAAGGCTATGTATCGCAATATGGCTTCATCGCTTATTGAGCATGAATCAATTGCTACAACATTACCAAAGGCAAAGGAGCTTAGAAGAACCCTTGAGCCATTAATCACTCTAGCTAAAGAGGATGGCGTTTCAAGAAGACGAAGAGCTTTTGATTTTCTTAGGAATAAGCAGGCTGTTGGGAAATTATTTACTCAGATAGGGCCAAGGCTTAAAGATAGGCCTGGTGGTTATCTCAGAATACTAAAAAAAGGCATTAGAAACGGAGACACAGCTCCTATGGCCATAGTTCAGCTTGTTGATTACCAAATCCAAACAGATCAAGGTGAGCTTTCCGAGTAGCTCATATTTTGGATAAGCAGACGATATTAACTGGAATTACTACAACAGGGACTCCTCATCTCGGTAACTACGCAGGTGCAATAAAGCAAGCTATTAGATCAAGCAAAAAAGATGATCATGATTCATTTCTTTTTTTAGCTGATTATCATTCTTTAATAAAAAATAAAAATCCAGAAGAAATAAAACAATCCTGTCTTGAGGTTGCAGCAACTTGGATTGCATTAGGGCTCGATACCAAAAAAACAATTTTTTATAGGCAATCAGATATACCAGAGATTCTTGAATTGAACTGGATTCTTAGTACCTTCACAGCCAAAGGACTTATGAATAGAGCGCATGCTTATAAATCTGCTGTTAGTGACAATGAAGGAAATTCTGACCCTGATAAAGGAATTACAATGGGTTTATATTCCTATCCCATTTTGATGGCAGCAGACATATTAATGTTTAAAGCAACTCATGTACCTGTAGGACAGGATCAGGTTCAGCATCTTGAAATGACTAGAGATATAGCTCAGAGATTTAATCATAAGAATGGCGATATCTTTGTTATACCTGAAGCTATTTTAGAGAAAAATGCATCAGTTCTACCTGGCTTAGACGGGAGAAAGATGAGCAAGAGTTACAATAATTTTATACCGCTTTTTTCTTCATCAGATGATCTAAGACGCCATGTTATGAAAATTAAGACTGATTCCTTAGAGCCAGGGGTTCCAAAGCCAACAGATTGTAACTTGTTTGAAATCTTCAAAGCTTTCGCTAGTGATGATGAATCAGCAAATTTTAAGCAAAAGCTAGAAGAAGGAATAAGCTGGGGAGACGCTAAGGAAGAATTATTCCAATTGCTCGATAGTCATTTATCAGAACCAAGAAAAGAGTATGAGAAGCTTATTCAAGACCCTGCAAACTTAAACCAAGAACTTCTATCAGGCGCTAAAAGGGCAAGGGAATTATCAGTGCCTTTTATGTCGGAGATTAGGAGTTCCTTAGGTATAGGTAAATTAGACTAAAGTTTTACTTAAATATTTACCTGTAAATGAAGATTTAGATGAAGCGACTTCTTCAGGTGTTCCTTGAGCAATTACTTCGCCACCCTTATCTCCACCCTCGGGCCCTAGATCAATAATCCAATCTGCAGTTTTAATGACATCTAAGTTATGTTCAATGATTATTATTGTATTGCCTTCGTCTCTAAGCCTAAGTAAGACTTTAATTAATTGATTTACGTCATGAAAATGGAGTCCTGTAGTAGGTTCATCAAGCAGATATAGTGTGTTTTGGTTTGTTCTTTTCGAAAGCTCTTTTGACAATTTAATTCTTTGTGCTTCTCCACCAGAAAGGGTTACGGCATTCTGTCCTAATTTTATATATCCTAGACCAACATCAATTAATGTCGATAATTTATTTTTTATGACAGGTATGTTCTTAAAGAATGAGTGTGCTTCATCCACAGACATTTCTAGGACTTCATATATGTTCTTCTTCTTATAGAAGATCTCCAATGTTTCTCTGTTAAATCGTTTTCCATCACAGACATCACAAACAACATAAATATCAGCAAGAAAATTCATCTCTACCTTTATTAATCCACCACCTTGACAGGTCTCACATCTCCCTCCTTTAACATTAAAGCTAAATCTTCCTGGCTTATAACCTCTTGATCTCGACTCTTGTGTTCCTGAGAATAGTT
Source organism: uncultured Gammaproteobacteria bacterium (assembly GCA_902634075.1). GTDB lineage: Bacteria > Pseudomonadota > Gammaproteobacteria > Steroidobacterales > UBA11654 > CACPJA01. The sequence continues at coordinate 8,032 of CACPJA010000008.1, read as the reverse complement.
CTCTTATTGGGGTAAATAAGCCTGTGTATGTAGCAGGATTAGAGCGTGGAGTTCTTCCGATTGGACTTTGGCTTATATTGATTATCCTTTTTATGTCTTCATAGTCACTTATTGAGGTTTTTTCTAATTGATCAAATACCTTATTTTCTAGTTTCGCCCTTAGTAGAGGTTTAAGGGTGCCGTTAATCAATGTAGATTTACCTGAGCCTGATACTCCAGTGATGCAGGTTAAGAGATTAAGAGGAATCTCAACATTTAGTGATTTTAAATTATTCAGATGGGCATTATGTATTTGTATTAATTTTGATTTATCCACACAGATTCTTTTGTTGGGAACTGGTATCTCTTTAGTGCCATTTAAATATTGAGAAGTTAAAGAATCATTTTCTTTTAGAATTTCATTCAAGCTTCCTTGACAAACAATTTCCCCACCCTCATTACCAGCTCCCGGCCCTAGATCTACAATATGATTTGCTGAACGAATTAACTCTTCATCGTGTTCAACCACAATGACACTGTTACCGATGTCTCTCAATTTTGTGAGTGTTTTTATTAATCTCTTATTATCTCTTTGGTGAAGGCCAATAGTAGGCTCATCTAAAATATACATAACACCTACAAGACCTGATCCAATTTGACTTGCCAGCCTTATGCGTTGAGATTCTCCTCCCGAGAGTGTTTCAGCACTTCTCTCGAGATTTAGATAGTTCAAGCCTACATTTGATAGAAACTCTAAACGATCGACAATTTCTTTGATTACAGTTTTTGCAATCTCTCCTCGGCTTCCTTTTAAGCTTAATTTCTTGAAAAAACCTAAAATCTCTTCAATGTTCATATGAGTCAAATCGGATATATTGTGGTTCTTAACCAACACATTCCTCGCTGTTTCATTTAATCTAGATCCTTCGCATAAGCTACAGGGTTTTGTGCTCATAAACTTTGATAAAGCATCCTTGACTCTTTGTGACTCGGTTTCCTTGTATCGTCTTTTTAGATTGGGAATGACACCTTCAAAGGGATGTTTTCTGGAAATACGTTTGCCCCCTCTGCCTGGGTAATAAAATTGAATTTTTTCATCCCCACTTCCGTTTAAGAGCACATCCTTTATTTTTTGACTATAGGAGACGTAAGGCAGCTCTATATCGAAATTAAAATGTCTTGATAAACTTCTAATAAGATGGAAGTAATAAAAATTTCTTTTATCCCATCCTCTTATAGCCCCTTCTGAAATGCTTAATTTTTCATTTTTGATTACCAGTTCAGGACTGAAATAATGCTCTACACCAAGACCATCGCATTTGGAGCAAGCACCAGCAGGATTATTAAATGAGAAGGTTCTTGGTTCAAGTTCAGCAATAGAGAAACCACATTCGGGGCAAGCATAGCGGTCTGAAAATAAGTAATCTACTTCCTTGCTCGATACCGATATAACCTTAGCTATTCCATCAGATAGACTAAGTGCTGTTTCAAATGATTCAGATAATCTTGATTCAACTTGCGGTTTAATTGTGAATCTATCTACGACGACTTCAATAGTGTTATTCTTCTTAGCATCTATTGTAGGGATTTCATCAATGTCATAAACGGAGCCATTAATCCGAAGACGAACAAAGCCTCGAGATCTTATATTTTTAATCAATTCTACATGCTCACCTTTTCGTTCATTGACCAAAGGCGATAGGAGAAGTAATTTCTCCCCTTCTTTTAGAGACATCAATTGATCGACCATTTCACTGATATTTTGAATGCCTAATTTTCTTTTGTGCTCAGGGCATTTGGGAATTCCAACTCTTGCAAAGAGCAACCTAAGATAATCATAAATTTCTGTTACCGTACCAACAGTAGATCTTGGATTATGAGATGTAGTTTTTTGTTCAATAGAGATGGCTGGAGACAGCCCTTCTATAAGATCCACATCAGGTTTTTCCATCATCGACAGGAATTGTCTTGCGTAGGCAGATAATGATTCAACATAACGCCTTTGTCCTTCAGCATATATGGTGTCAAAGGCTAAAGAGGATTTTCCAGAACCCGAGAGACCAGTCAATACTATCAATTGATTCCTGGGTAGCTCAAGATTGAGATTCTTTAAATTATGCGTCCTTGCGCCCTTTATTTTTATTTCATCCATAGTAAAAAAATTTTCCAAACATTCAATTGTAAATCTTTTTTTGATTAAGAGCCAAAACCAATGCTTTTTGATACAATTAATTTCGGTTTAAATTCACATTTAGTTTGAGGAATAAAGGAAGATTATGGCAAGAGGCATCAATAAAGTTATCATAGTTGGCAATCTCGGAGCAGACCCTGACAGCAGAGCTATGCCAAGTGGAAATGCGGTTACAAACATCAGTGTAGCTACTTCAGAATCATGGAACGATAGAGATACTGGCGAGAAACAAGAAAAGACAGAATGGCACAGGGTTGTTTTTTTTAATCGATTAGCAGAGATAGCTGCACAATACTTAAAAAAGGGATCACAAGTCTATGTGGAAGGCAAACTTCAAACTAGAAAATGGGAAGACAAAGAAGGCAATGAGCGATGGACTACTGAAGTAGTCGCTAATCAAATGGAGATGCTTGGAGATCGAATGAGCAACGATATGTCCAATGATAATGCATCAAGTTCTCAATCAAGTTCAGATAATGATTTTTCAACAGATGAGTTCGATGACGATATACCTTTCTAGTAGAACAATATATAAACTCCATAAATTTCATGTCTAAAAAGATCTTCATTAAATCTTTTGGGTGCCAGATGAATGAGTATGATTCATCCAAGATGCTTGATCTTATGAGATCCGAAAGAAATATGGAGCAAACTGAAGATGTCTTTTCCGCAGATCTTATTTTATTGAATACCTGTTCAATTAGAGAGAAACCACAAGAAAAAGTCTTTTCTCAACTAGGGCGCTGGAAGGACTATAAAAAAAATAATCCAAATGTTGTTATTGGAGTGGGCGGCTGTGTTGCCAGCCAAGAAGGCGAAAAGATTATAAATAGAGCCCCCTATGTTGATATAGTTTTTGGACCGCAAACTCTTCATCGTTTGCCAAAAATGTATGACGACGTTCTTAGCTCCAGAAAATCTTTAGTTGATATTAGTTTTCCAAAAATAGAGAAATTTTCAGTCCTACCAAAGACGCCGGATATCAAACCTTCGGCTTTCGTTTCGATTATGGAAGGATGTAGCAAGTTTTGTAGTTTTTGCGTTGTTCCATATACAAGAGGTCTCGAGGTAAGTAGAGAGCCAGAGGGTATATTAGATGAAATAAAGGATCTTGTAGCTCGAGGCGTTAAGGAGATTAACTTATTAGGCCAGAATGTAAATGCATACAGAGCTAAGGATAAAGATGGCACTAAATTGAAATTGGCTGACTTAATCGATCGTGTGAGCCTTGTAGATGGTATTAAAAGGATACGTTTCACTACCTCACACCCCCTCCAATTTACCGACGATCTTATCAACACTTTTGAAAATCCAAAATTAGCAAATTATCTTCACCTACCTGTACAGAGTGGCTCTAATAAAATACTCCAATTAATGGAAAGGAAACATAAAGTTGAGCTTTATATTGACCGAATTAACAAACTGAGATCACTGAGACCCGATATCAGTATCTCATCTGATTTCATCGTCGGTTTCCCTGGGGAAACAGATTCTGATTTTCAGGAAACCTTAGATTTAATAGACACTATAGGCTTTGATCAGTCCTTTAGTTTTATTTTTAGCCCGAGACCAAATACGCCAGCCTCCGAAATGGAAGACACCACTGACTATAAAATAAAACTGCAGCGGTTGGGCCAGTTGCAATCTAAGATTAATGAGAACTCAAGACACATTAGCAAGAGTATGGTCGGATCTGATCAGATGGTCTTGGTCGAGAAAAAGTCAAAAAAGACTAACAACCAACTATCCGGAAGAACTGAGAATAATCGTTGGGTTAATTTTGATGGGCATGAAGATCTAATCGGGCAAATGATAGAGCTCCGGATAACCGAAGCACTGCCCAATTCTCTTCGTGCAAGAATTATTAATTGAAGTTAAAAGCTTGAAAACAACAAAAGAATTCCAAATTGAATCCCTAGAAAACTCCACCTTAGCAAACTTATTGGGTGTTTTTGATACGCATATTAGATCAATAGAAAGTGAACTTGATATCGATATAAAGACTAGAGGTAATGTTTTTGTTCTCCAAGGCGAGGGCACAAAGATTGTCATTGGTGAACGAATTATCAAGGATTTACACACAGCTGCAAAAAATGAAGATTTAGATCAAGAAAAAGTTCATTTAATAATTAAAAAACATCTTAATGAAACACACGATCAATCATCTGGAGCAACAGTTAAAGAAACTATAATTAATACACCCAATAAGGAAATAAAGACCCGCACAGAGAATCAATTTAATTATATAAACTCGATTAGGAATAATGATCTATCCTTTGGAATTGGCCCGGCGGGGACCGGTAAGACCTATTTAGCTGTTGCGGCAGCAATAGAATCTTTGCAAAAAGAGGAAGTTAAAAGAATTGTTCTTGTTAGACCTGCTGTTGAGGCAGGAGAAAACTTAGGGTTCCTTCCTGGAGACTTATCACAAAAAGTGGATCCTTACTTAAGACCAATGTATGACGCTTTATACGAGATGCTTGGCTTTGATCAAGTGACAAACCTGATAGAGAGAAGAGCAATAGAATTAGCACCGCTAGCATTCATGAGAGGAAGGTCTCTTAATGAAAGCTTCATTATTTTAGATGAGGCGCAAAACACCACCACAGAACAAATGAAAATGTTTTTAACGAGGATGGGGTTTGGCTCAAAATCGGTTGTTAACGGTGACGTGACTCAAATTGATTTACCACCTGAGAAAGCTTCTGGTCTTAAGCATGCTCTCGAGGTGTTATCTGAGATAGACAATATTTCAATAATTAACTTTGATCACCAAGATATTGTTCGACATCGGATTGTCCAAAAGATTGTCGAGGCTTATGAGAAATTTAAACGCTCAAGATGACAGAAAACAATAACTCTATCGCCTTAGACATCCAAGCATCTGATGATCTAGTATTCCCTAGTTCAAGTGATTTGATTAATAATGCGATTATTCTAGCTTATGAGGAATCAGAGATTAGCCACGACTGTTCTATTGGCGTTACAGTTAGACTCGTTGATCATGATGAGGGGCTGAGTATTAATAGTAAGTTCAATAACAAGACTAATGCTACAAATGTTCTAGCCTTTATAGGTGATATTGAACAGGAAAAAGAATTGGGGCTATCCCCTCCGTTTTTGGGCGATATCGTGGTTTGTTTGGCTGTTGTTGAGAAAGAAGCCAGCACATTAGATATCAGTGTGTCTTCACACTTTATTCATATGGTTGTTCATGGATTTCTTCATCTATTAGGTTATGATCACTTTAGCGATGAGGAGGAAAATAAAATGAAGCTTATAGAGAACAAAGTTTTAGCTGTATTGGATGAAAGAGGAGAGCTTAATTAAAGTAATGAATTTCTTAAAATCATTTTTCAAATCGAAGAAACAAGATATTGACTCTTTTTATTCAATGATTAATCAGAGCGAATGGAAAAATTTCATCGGTAATGATGAGGTTAAAATGATCAAAGGAGTGATTGAGGTTTCTGAACTTGAGGTTAAAGATATCATGATACCGAGGTCTAATATGATTCTTCTCGAGACTTCAGATAGTTTTGATGAACTGCTTAGAACTATTATAGATTCTGGCCATTCAAGATTTCCTGTAATCGCTGATAATAAGGATAAGGTGGTCGGCATACTGCTTGCAAAAGACTTATTGAAATTTTCTAAAGATGGGGAAGACAGCTTTGAGATGGATTCTTTTTTAAGGCCAGCGACATTTATTCCAGAAAGCAAAAGGCTGAAAACTCTTCTAAGGGAGTTTAGGAAGAGCCGAAATCATATAGCAATCGTTGTGGATGAATACGGAAGAACTGCAGGATTGCTAACAATTGAAGATGTCTTAGAGCAAATTGTCGGCGATATTGAGGATGAATACGATATTAAGGACGTCCCGTTGATTAAAGAAGTAAAGAAAAATAAATTTATTGTTGATGCCTTGATCCGAATTGAGGATTTTAATGAATTCTTTGACACCGAATTTCTCGATGAGGATTATGACACACTAGGCGGCCTTCTCACACAAACAATTGGGAGACTTCCAAAAAAGAATGAGATTGTCGATTTAAAATCGATAAGGTGCAAAATCATAGAATCAAATACCAGGCGTATAGACACTGTAGAAGTAGCAAGAATTGATTAAAAAAATTATAGCAGCTGGGCTAACCGCTTTATTTTTTTTATTGGGATTTGAACCTTTTGGTCTAAGCTTTCTGCCTATCCTATGTTTAGCTTTCCTTTTTTATTATGCAAAGCAAAATGAACCTAAGGACACTGCTGGGCTTTTCTATCTGTTCGGATGCTTTATTTTTGTTGGCGGCCTATATTGGCTTTACATTAGTATCCATATTGTCAGCGGAGCTCCATCTTGGCTAGCAATTATATTGATATGCTTGCTAGCAGCCATTATGGGCGTCTATTATCTGATAACAGGTTTTCTTATCAGTCTGGCTTTTAGGGAATTTAAGTCTGATTTTCTAGTTCTAAGCTTTATATCGCCATCTATTTGGGCTCTATCAGAAATGGTGAGGGCCTATGCGATTACTGGATTCCCATGGCTAACATTAGGTTACAGTCAAATAAATAATCTCTTAGTGGGATGGGCACCGATAGGCGGTGTTTTTATGATCTCTTTTGTCACGGCTTTAATTGCTAGCTTGTTACTACTAATCATTGTCAAGAAAAGACCTTACCTAGTTGTAAGCTGTTTGCTCATTATTATATCCACTTCATTTTTTCTGCGATCAGTTGAATGGACAGAAAGCATGGAGGAGGAATATAGTGTCGGTCTAGTTCAAGGCGGTGTTGCCCAAGAAAAGAAATGGTTAAGAAGCGAATTTTTAAAAACTCTGGATCTGTATCGGGATTCATTAACAGAATTAGAGAACACCAATATCGTTATATGGCCAGAAGTCTCAATTCCTGCTATCTCAGCAAATGTTGAATCATATTTAAAGGAATTGGAGATCATTTTAAAACAAAAGAATATAGATCTTCTTCTGCTCGGTATAAACACCAGAGATCAGAACGGTAAAGTCTATAATTCTGTGATCAGCTTAGGTAATGATCAGATTATATATAACAAAAGGCACTTGGTTCCTTTCGGTGAATATTTTCCAGTACCAGATTCAATTAGATCTTGGATGAGAGAAATGAGACTACCCAGTAATGATATTGCAAAAGGCTCTAACAGTCAGGCAATGCCTAAAATAGACGATATATTTCTATCTATTTCAATATGTTACGAAGATATTTTTGGATCAGAAATCATAGATTTTCAACCAGCTTCTAATGTATTGGTAAACGCGACAAATAACGCATGGTTTGGTAGATCAATCGCCTCAGCTCAGCATTTCCAGATGTCGAGGATGAGGGCAATAGAGACTGGGAGATACCTCCTAAGATCAACTAACACAGGGATTACCGCTATCGTTAAACCAGACGGCAAAGTGCAACAACAACTAAAGCCTTTCGAGTACTCTGTTTTAAAGGATGTTTTTGTGCCCAAGAGAGGTTCAACCCCTTATACAAATTTTGGAGACTTTTTTTGCTTGATATTAATGATAATGATTATGACATTGGGTTCGTTTATAGGTATGCTTCGTTTAAAAAATAAAAATGCCTGAAAATAAATACAACCCAAGGGAAATAGAAGATGAGGCTCAAAAATTTTGGGAAGAGAATAAGGTTTTTGAAGTCTCAGAAGATTCTGAAAAAGAAAAATTCTATTGCTTATGCATGTTTCCATACCCAAGTGGACGACTTCACATGGGTCACGTCAGAAATTACACCATTGGTGATGTGATCAGTCGATATCAAAGAATGCTTGGGAAAAATGTTTTGCAGCCTATGGGATGGGATGCTTTTGGTTTACCT
>CACPJA010000007.1 GCA_902634075.1 uncultured Gammaproteobacteria bacterium | reverse complement strand
CGTCAGCACGAGCTAAGAGTGTGGCTGCAAAAGCCAAAGAGATTCTGAGGTTTTTCATGGATCTTATTGCCGTGGCAACAAGATGTTTAAAGGTTGGTTTTTCATCCAGAGTTTCTGGTGTTCCTCCTTTCAGGCCGATTGCAAAGATTATCCCAGATAAAAATGCTACAGCTGCAACAAACAACATGGTGTATCGCCCAGCTGTGATAGGGTCATAACCTATGTTCGTCAAAACAGTAGGGAGTCGACCCAAAAAAGCAGCAAATAGTGCTACACCTAGGGCATTTAGAACAGAATGCAAACTGACAAATTTACCTCTTGATTCTTCAGTTGGGTAATCATTTACAATAATGGCGAGTACCGAAGATAATGCTGCAGCTCCTACTGCAAAAACTGATCTAAAAATAAACAATTCATTAATATTCGAAGCATAGGGAAAAAGAGCGAAACCTAGGGCAACAACTATGGTTCCAAAAACCATAACAGGTCTTCGGCCAATGCGGTCGGATAATACACCGAAGAAAGAGACAGAAAGGATAGCAATAATTTCTTGCATAAAAGCAAGGCTCCCACTAATTGTACCTTGTTCTAATCTTGGTATGTCCAGAACCACACTGAGGATGTAGGGTTGGATGAAATTTAATCCTGCAAGAATCCCAATACAAATGATGCAGGCGTATAGGTATGTAACGGCATTAAATCTAGAAATACCTTCAGCTAATTTTATTGGCCCAATTTTTGCTTTCATTGAGATTCCTTTGATAAGAATAAGGCTAATGAGTAAGTCTGACTAAAAAAATTAAGCATAACAAGTAACTAAATGTAACCTTTCATAATCTTACAAGATGCATTTTGTAACAGTCGAACCCCAAGTTTCAGGATTATTTTCCAAAGAAAGGTAGTTAGCATTTTTAAGATTCTTTTCAATTTCGACATAGATATTATTTAGAGGATGTGATTCTCGAGACAAGATAAGAATTGGAGAATCAATCTCAAATAGGCAATCTTTAGTCGGATAGGTCAACTGGTCTTTAATGGTTTGTTGCCAGTAACCCTCAGATCTGATTAATTCTGTGACTTCAGTATCTAATTGTTTTTCCTCTAAATCCGGTTTTCCTTCAATGATTCCAGAGATAGTTCTGTTGTACCAAGGCCAAAATAGTCTAGAATCTCTCACCATATGCCAATAGCTTTGTAGATGTCCTCCCGACCAGTCTGGCTTTATTAGTGGTAATCCGTTATCAATATAATCAGTCACTTCCTGATCATTTAATATCCAAGGCTCAATAAGAATAATTTTTTTTATGTCAACAGAGATATTCTTTGTCACATCAAGCGCTGAGGCACAACTTGCCTGAAAGGCCATTATCATCAGTTCATTGCAGTTTTGATGCTCTAGAATTTGCGAAATTATGTCTGTGTGAGCTTTAACACAATCCGTTTCTATTAATTTTTTATCTGATTCCCCATGCCCCGGCAGATCAATTGAACAGACATCAATTTCTTTAGCGATTGATTCAGTTAGGAATCTAATTGTTTTTTGAAGAGCCGCCGGCAGAGTGAAGACAAAATAATGGGCTGGTGTTCGCGTCAAAATTCTTTTCAATTTTTATGTCCCCCAGTGTTGAATGAAAAATTGATTTTGTAAATTTACCATTATTAATTATTGGTAATTCTAATGAAACGCTAGCTTCAGCGGGATGTCTTAATAACATTGCTTTAGATTTTTCTAAAGCTTCTTCATGTGTTTTTGAGATTTCAATTAACACTGAATCAGAAGGGGTTAGTTTTTCCAAGCACTTACTCAATGGGTCAGATTCACCAGCAGTAATTAATGCAGGAACACTTAACTCTGGTACAAAATCTTCGAGTCTATATTCAAAGGCAGCTCCATAGGCTTGTCGGTATTTGTCTCCAGCACGCATAATCTCAATTGAATTCTCATGCAGTATTTCTGGTGAAGAAATATCAAATCGCATTCTGGCTTCCTCTTTTCTTTCATGCCAAGGGAAGAAGACGAGTTGTTCCCTCATTCTTGACCACAGCCAGGATAGATGACTTCCATCCCATTGAGGTTTATATGGCGGCAAATAGTGACGCCTTATATTCTCTAGTTCACTATCGGTCAAAACCAAAACCCCATTGCAAGCAATCGCTTTCACTCGATCAGGGTAATGATGCCCCATTGCAATAGAAATAATTGCCCCTGTATGAAAACCATATAGTCCGAATTCTTTAATCTTTAAGGTATCAGCAAGCTCAATATTTGCCTGGGCAATTTTTTCTATTGTTACTTCATCTGTTCCAAGAGCATCTGAATCACCGTATCCAGGTGTATCGGGTGCGATAATTGTAAAGTCATTACTCCATTCTTCAATCTGTGGCCTATATTCATCAGCCGATTTGGGAGATTGATGGAGGAGAAATATTATAGGTCCTGAACCAGCAATTAGGAATCTTACTTGCCTGTTGCCCCAATGACTTTTTATAGTGCAATATTCAGTTTTTATTTGATTCATTCGTAATTCGTTACAGAGGTATTAAGTTTTTTTAAAGTGCTTTTTATTTTATTTGGGCTTTATGAAGTTATAATGTGCTCTCAATTTTAACAACTTAAAAAAATTATGGCTAATAGGTTAAAAGACAAGGTTGCTCTTATAACAGGAGGTGCTTCAGGGTTTGGGAAAAAAACTGCAGAAGTTTTTAATGCTGAAGGTGCGACGGTTTATATTTCAGATATCAATGAAGAGGGCGGAAAAAAAGTTGCAGAAGAACTTGGCGTGAATTTTGTTAGTCATGACGTCACCAAAACAGAAGATTGGGAAAAAGTTATTGATCATATTAAGGTCAATGAAAGCAAACTCAACATATTGGTTAACAATGCCGGAATTGGTTTCATGGCTGATGTGGAGGCCACGACGATCGAGGAATGGGAATTGGTTCATAAGGTTGATTTGGACTCTGTCTTCTACGGCTGTAAATACGCAATTCCTCTTATGAGAGATTCAGGAAACGGTTCTATTGTTAATGTTTCATCAATATCTGGAATAGTTGCAGGACATAATTTTGCTGCTTATAACAGTGCTAAAGCAGGGGTAAGGCATCTTTCAAAATCAGTTGCCCTCCACTGTGCTAGAACAACTAAGTTGGTTCGATGCAATAGTATCCACCCTGTTTTTGCTAAAACTGAAATGATGAAATCATTCTTTGCAGACCCAAGCGATGAATTAATAGGTAAAATAGAACGACAGATCCCTGCAAGAAGTCTTGCAGATGTTGGTGATGTAGCCAATGCAATATTGTTTCTTGCTTCAGATGAATCAAAATTAATAACTGGAAGTGAACTAGTTATTGATGGCGGGTTATCAGCTCAGTAAATCTCTTATTATTTTCCGTTAAGCAATGGAATGGGGTCAAGCACCCAGTTTTTTTCTGTCTTTCGGTCTGGACTAGGAATAGCAAACGCGGTTTCATGCTGTTCTTCATTGAATTTTTTCACATCAATTTTGTAGCCTTTATCTTTAAACCCTTCCAAAGTTTTTCTGTAATTACCGATAATTAAATCAGCTGGTACCATGATCTCCTTAGTTTTAACAGGAGGTGTAACCACAGGCCTAAGATCTGTCATTACCGCGATGTCTTCATTGGCGATAACCATATTGCGTTCCATCACCATATCGTCCATTTTTTCATCCATTATCCAATTTCTCATATTCACGAAGAAAATCCTGGTTTTGAATTGATTCACGGGTTGCTCAAAGAAATATTGATGAAACCAATTGATATCTTTTTTTGTGTGGATTTGAGTGATTAATGTATTGGGTCCATGGTAACCACCAAAGACGGTTAGTTCTCCTGATTCTTCTCGTGCTGTGTCCCCATAAACTTCTTTATCAAGTGGTGGCGCATCAAAGACTTGTGCAAAGTCTGCTCCCCATTGATGATCTGTGATTTGTGTAGGGTTTACTTTATAGTCATTCTTTGTGCCCTCAAACCCGTGAGTTGGGTGAATAAATTCATTGTGTGCAGGGTCCAACCCGTTTTCAATCGAGCGTTCATAATTGTAATTAATATCAATTATTACGGTTTTATTTGCTCGCCATCCCTCGGCTTGAAATTCTTCTATTTCATAAAGAGGTGAGCGGTCCTCTTCAGATAGGTCACCCAAAAAGGCAAAAACAATACCGTATTTTTCTTTAACAGGGTAACTATCAACTTTGGCTCTAGCTGGGATTTTACTGCCTGGCCCTAACGATGGAATCTGCGTGCATTTACCAGAACCGTTGAATCGCCAACCATGATAAGGGCAAGCAATCGTATCATCTTCGCTATGACATAGCCCTCCAGCTAACGAACCCCCTCGATGACAGCAAACATCACTTAGGCAATGTGCTTTGCCTTTGCTATCTCTAAAAGCAACAAAATCAAGACCAAGGATTGTCGCCTTTACCGGCTTATCCTCAAGTTCTTTAGTCAAGCATACTGGGTACCAGAAATTAATGTACATAATAATCAGCCGTTAAATTTTCTCTATGGGAAATTATATGACGATATTAAGATTTATTTAAGATGTTAAATCGTAACGAAATGTAACTTTGAATAATTTCTCATCTAAAATTAGGGTTTTATCAAAGGGATAGGATCAAGAACCCAACCCTTACTCTTGCGTCTCGCAGGGCTTGGGATTGCATAGGCATGGCTCTTTTTATTTTTTTGAACCTCTTCACTATTAATTCTCCAACCTTTGTTTTCCCATTCGTCCAATAGGTCTCGATAACGCTTAATGGGTTTATCCATAGTGACAAAAAATTCATTCTTTGTTGTTTCTGGAGTCAGCTTGGGATGCAGGCCTGACAGGACATCTCTATCTTGGAATGCAACGACCTGATTTCTTTCCATCACTGTTTCATCATGCTGAGGATCGGTTAAAAAGTTTCTTGTGTTTATCAAATAAAGGTTAGTTCGATCTTCATCTATGGGTGTTTCATACATGTACTGGTGGATGAAAACTTGAGCAGTAGGGTGGATATGTGTCCATAGCATTGAGATACCATGATGACCTGTGCCCGCTTCCATCACTGCATTTTTATCTCGTCCCGATGCTTCTCGCATCTTTTTTTCCTTGAGTGGGGGTGCGTACATCTTACTCCAAAACCCTGTTCCCCATTTTGTTTCCTTCATATCTATCGGGGGTGACTTGTACTCCTCATCTTCCCCTGAAAACCCATGTGTAGGATGAACAAATTCATTATGAGCACCATCGATACCGTTTTCTATTGATCGCTTGTAATCGATGTCAAACTGAAAATACTGTGTTGTGGTTTGCCATCCTTCTTTTTCGTATTCACCAACTTTCATGATTGGGCATCGTTCTTTTTCTGGAGCATCGCCTAAGAAGCAGAAGACCAGACCATAGACTTCTTTTGTGGGATACGAGTCGATTTTAGCTCTGGAAGGGATTTTTGCATTCTTACCGAGTGAAGGGATTTGCTGACATTTGCCGGCTCCATTGAATCGCCAACCATGATAAGGACACTGGACACAGTCTTGAACAATCTTTCCTCCAGCTAGCGAACCGCCACGATGAATGCAGACATCACTCAGACAGTGAACTTTACCTTTTGAGTCTCTAAAAAGGACAAAGTTCTGACCCAGCATCTTCTTTTTAACTGGTTTATCAGTTATGTTTTTGCTTTCATCAGCGACGTACCAAAAATTGATAAACATTATATTTCTCTCAGAGTAAACACGGCTAAACTATAACATCTCCTGGGTGATAATTAAAAAGGCCTAGCTCTTCTTCATTCTTATGTTCTTCTTTTGTATATTTTTCAGGATCTATTCCTGTGAACCTGGCTCCGGCACGTTTTGAATGTTCCGTAACAAAATGAGCACGTTCAATTCTAGCCGCTTCATATCTGGATACGATCTCATCTGAACTCTCTGAATCCTCTATTATTCTTCCTAAAACCACACCGTCCTCAATTGCAAGACTGGCTCCTTGACCCATAAAAGGTTCTAAGGGGTGGGCGGCATCACCAAGAAGGGTTATGTTTTTAGTTGACCATTTGGACACAGGCTCTCGAGCAAAAATTCCCCACTTAAAAAGATCGTTTGCTGGCGTTGCAGCAATAATATTTTTTACCTGTTGGTTGTAGTCAGAGAAAATATCCATGACGATATCAACTTTTGAGGGGATAGCCCATCCTTCTTCTGCCCATTCATCGGTTGCGAGGAAGGCCACATAATTATAAAGCTCTCCATTGCGAACTAAATATCTAGCAAAGACTCTGCCAGGCGCTATAAAGGCAGAAGACCCGCATTCATCAAAATCATCCTCACCAAGGAGCTCAACTGGAACCAGCCCCCTCCAAGCCACGTAACCAGCAAATTGAGGATCGTCATCACCTAAAATTATTTTTCTAACCGCCGACCTATTGCCATCAGCACCAATAACAAAATCAACCTCATGGGTTTCGTTGTTACTGAAAACTAATTCGACGCTATTATTTTTTTCGTTAAGATCAATGAGTTCATGATTAGTATAAATTGTATTTGAATTGTGTAATTTTAATTCGTCTATCAGCACATTATGAACATCTGCTCGATGAGCTTGGAACTGATATGCCCCGTATTTTTCTAGCATTTTTTCACCACGCTCTAAGGGCACTATCATTTCACCGGTTTCAAAGTGCCTAACCCCCTGTTGTGTATGAGCCATACCCACTTCTTTCATTTGTTTTTCGAGGCCAAGATACATCAAACCTTTGGTTGCATTAGGGGTAATGGTAAGTCCTGCGCCGACTTCACTCAGTTCAGGGGCTTGCTCAAAAATACTGACTTTTATTCCCTTCTTAGCAAGGGTTACGGCAGCGGTCATTCCCCCAATTCCTGCCCCAATAATAGCTATGTGTTTATCGCTCAATTCTTGTACCTCTCATGATTTGAATATAGATAATATTACGATATAGATTTCTGGATCTCCATCGTTACAAAAAGTTACGTTCAAAGCTAATAAAATATCGACTTTATTATTGTTTTTAATCCTTTATAAGTCATAATGGCTGAAAATTTCACTATATAATTTGGGGAATAGATGTCTGAGATTATGTATATATTTCCAGGTCAGGGATCACAATACAAAGGTATTGGTAAAGATTTATACTCTGAATTCGATGTAGCTAAAGATATTTACGATCAGGCTAATGAAGTTTTAGGTTACGATATTGTCAAATTGTCATTCGACGATGAAGATCACAAAATCAGCCTAACAGAATTTACTCAACCGGTATTATTGACTCACCAAATAGCTTGTTTGGCAGTGTTTAATCAGTTAACAGAGGATCATTTAAAACCCAAGCTAATGGCTGGACATAGCTTAGGTGAATACGCTGCTTTAGTCACCTCAGGATGCATTAGTTTTGAGGATGGATTAAAGCTTGTGAGTCGACGAGGTCAATTGATGGGAGCACATGGCGAGGGATCCATGTTGGCTCTGCCACTTAATTATCAACAGAGCTCGTCTCTAGCAGAAGAATATAATTGTCAAGTGGCCACGATTAATTTGGAGCAGCAAACGGTTGTGGGTGGCACTGAATCTAACATTGATTACCTTCAGGAAGGTATCTCTAAACTTTATCCAAAGAAAAGAACCGTCAAGCTAGATACCGAAGGTGCCTTTCATACAGATCTGATGACGGTTGCAGCTGAAGAGTTTAAGAACACATTATCAGAAACTAATTTTTCACCAATGAAAACACCAGTGTTATCCAATCACTCAACAGAAGTTCACAACGAGTCTGGGTGTGATACAGCTGATCTTCTATTTCATCAGTTATACAAGACCGTGAATTGGTTAGGTTGTATGAGAACTTCAGTTAATTATGCCATTGACACAATTATTGAATTTGGTGGTGGCATAGGCGGAGGAAAAGAGCCGAGTGAAAAAAGACCAAATCTAGAGGCAATAACCAAGAAAAACTTTAGAGGTTTTAAGCATGAAATAAGTTATTATGCTGCCATTAATACATCCACAATCAATGAAACAGCGAATAGTTTAGGCAATGCATAAATTTATCACAATCATAATCCTTTTAAGTGGGTTCACAACATCTGTTATGGCTGAAATAACAATCGATGGGGTATTGGATGAGCCAGAATGGCAAGAAGCACAAACAATAGAAGAATTTTTTGTCATTGACCCGTTCAGTTTAGAGGCTGCACCTTTGAAAACTAAGGCGCTTGTTTATTCGAATGAAGAAGGTCTGTATGTCGGTTTTATCAATGCTCAAGACATGGACACTAGAGATCGAAGAACCCATAGAAGAGATGATTTAATGGGGGATTTTGATAGAAATACAATTGCCATTGACTTTGATAACAAAGGTAACACGGGTTATTTACTCGGAGTCTCACTCAGTGATGCCTTAATTGATTTTACTATCACCAATGAAAACAGCATGGACGGTGATTGGAATGGCGAATGGTTTGCCAAGACTTCGGAGTCCGAAGAGAATTGGTATTCTGAGTTCTTTGTTCCTTGGTCAATGGTTCCAATGAATGAGCAACAAGGAGAAAAAAGAACCATCAGGATATTAGCAGGGAGGCAAGCACGATATATAAATAAATGGTTTGGGTCTGCAAAAGTGAGCTCAAGTAGACAAAAATTTCTTTCACGGTTACCGAAGATAGAAGTGTTTAAGTCCAACCCAACCCGTTTAGATTTTTTACCATATATGGTTGCAAATAATGATTTTATTGAAGATGACTCCACTTATGATGTAGGAGCTGAAGTTTTTTATAACAATGGTCGCGGCGGAGAATTGAGCGCGACGATTAACCCTGATTTTGGGCAAGTTGAGAGCGATAATGTGGTGATCAATTTTTCTCCAAGGGAAACATTTTATTCAGATAAACGACCTTTCTTTACTCAAAGCCAATCTTTATTCGATGTTAGTGAGGATTGGTATCCAGGTTTTGAACTTTATTCAATCTTTCATACAAGACGTATTGGCGATAGCCCTAATTATGATTGTTCTAAATACTCAGCTCTCGAGGGAGGCAGCAATGAACTTGAGTCGCAGTGTGAAGCGAGTCGCAAGAGTGTCAATGATATAGATACTGCAATTAAATACACCCAACTCGGTGAGACCACAGACATAGGTGTTTTCGCTGCTTTTGAGAAAGACGAGGATTTCAGTAAAGGCGAAGACTTTTTTGCTTTTAGGGCACTTAGAAAAATTGGAGATGATCAAAAGCTTGGTTATATGGCTACGTATAATCAAAACGATGTCTTAGATAGGTCAGCTACAGTTAGTGCAGTTGATTATCAGTACGTTCCAAAAAGCGGGATAAAGGTTGAGCACTTATCTATGGTGTCTAATGTAACTGGAGAAGACAGTGGTTTTGGCTCAAGAACGATGGCTTCATACAGACCATCTAAAGAACTCAAATTTGGTGCCGAATATTATTATTTTGATAAGGACATTAACATCAATGATATGGGATATATGTGGAGGAATGACCTTGCTTCCTGGGGCGCATCTTTCAATTATCTAAGAACTGACTTTCCAGAAGATTCTAATGTAAATTTTCGAAGCTACAATCTCGATTATTGGGATGAGAATAACTCTGATAACGATAATTTGAACGAATTTTACACTCTCTTTTTTAGGCAAGGCTTCAAGAACACTTCATCCATTAGTCTTAATGTTTTCGCAAGAGGGGAAGGCAGAGATGACCAGATTCCAAGGGGAAGTATTGTTGCCCCTTTTATAAGAATTGGTTCAGGTTCAAATTTCGAGGTCGGTTATAACAGCCCTAGATACAATAATGGAAAATGGGGATATAGAGTAGGATTCCAATCAGAAATGGACGACTACTATGCATTTAAGGATCACCACAAAAAAATTAATGCTGGTTTTAATTTCAACCCTAAAGATAACCTCAGATTTTGGATGTTTTTCAATCATCACTCAAGAACCAATTGGTTAAACCGATTATCCGATAATCATTACGGGACGTTTAAACAAAGACGAACCAGTGTCAATATAGGCAGTCGATGGTACCCAACCAGCAATCAAGAAATACAAATAAAACTAGAAGCTACTGCCTTTAGGAATCAGCAAGGTAAAGGTTGGTTTGCTGATAGTAATGGGTTCTTAGTTAGCGAAGAGGAGGCAGTAAATAGTATTAACTTAGGAAAGCTAGCTTTCCAAATGCGTTACCGATATGAAATTGATGCGCTCTCTAATTTTTATCTAGTCTACACACGCGGCGGCGGCTACTTTTTTGACGATGAAGCGGACACTTCTAAGATATATAGAACCACTTGGCAGGAACCAGAAGCCAATGTCTTCTCAGCCAAACTTAGGTATCGTTTCTAGAATTAGTCTTTTTGTTCTAGCTCAATCAATGTTCCAGCAAAGTCTTTGGGGTGCATGAAAATTACAGGTTTATCGTGAGCACCTATGGACGGCTCACCAGTCCCTACAATTGTAGCACCCAACTCAACCATTCTATCTCTTGCCTCGAAGATATCGTCAACCTCGTAACACAAATGATGCATTCCACCTTTGGGATGTTTTTCAATAAATGCAGCAATGGGCGATTGTCCTCCTAAGGGTTCTATGAGCTCTATTTTAGTGTTAGGGAGATCTACAAAAACAGTGGTTACTCCATGTTCAGGAAGAGGTACCGGTTCAGAAACTTTTGCACCTAGAGTATCTCGATAAATCTTAGTAGCTTCCTTAAGGTCCGGAACAGCAATCGCAATATGGTTTAGTCGTCCAATCATTTTTTTCTCTATTCTTTTATTGTTTCACCTAGCTTATCAAGCAGTTCTTCGTCATCCTCGATCGCAGATAGTATAAGATTTTTCTTCTTATTTTTTAACCAGATCTTACTTTGTTCTAGTCGAGACTTTTCAAGTTGACCTGTTTTTACCAAGTGATCTTTTAAGTTGATTACCTCATTCCATATTTGGTCAATGCCATTCTTTTCTAATGCAGAACAAGGAAGAACAGGAACATTCCAGCCTTGAATTCTTGGTTTGAGAAGCTTAAGTGCATTTTTGTAATCCAATACTGTGCTTCTCGATGTGGCTTCCAAGTTACCATCAGCTTTGTTGACAACCAGGATATCAGCCAACTCAATAATTCCACGTTTAATACCTTGAAGTTCGTCACCACCTCCTGGACTAAGGAGGACGAGGAAGATATCAGTCATTTCAAATACTTCAGTTTCAGCTTGTCCGACACCGACAGTTTCTATCAAAATAACAGAGTACCCTGCTGCTTCAAGTATACTCACAGATTCTCTGGTGGATCGATGCACACCACCAAGATTCCCTCCTGAAGGAGATGGCCTAATAAAAGTGTTTTCATTGCGTGATAAAGATTCCATTCTTGTTTTGTCGCCAAGAATTGATCCGCCACTGATGCTTGAACTTGGGTCAATAGCAAGGATAGCTAATCGCTCATCACTTTCTAGAACCGAATGCCCAATCGCTTCTATGAAGGTTGATTTTCCGACCCCAGGAGGACCTGAAATACCAATTCTTATACTCTGTGTTTGTTGAGATTCTAAAAGGGTTAATAGACGGTTAGTGGAATCTTGATCCTCGTGTTTTGTCGATTCAACAAGCGTAATGGCAGTCGCAATGGCTTTTCGATCTCCTGAAAAAATCAATTTGCATAATTCTTCAATATCTAATGTGTTCAAATTAATCCTCAAACTCCAGAATTTTCTGATCCACTGCTAGGTTATCGCCTTCTGAAGCTAATATCGATTTAATTTTAACGTCTTTGGTTGCTCTAAGGCTATTTTCCATTTTCATAGCTTCAACGATAGCTAATTCTTCCCCCGCTTTTATAGATTGCCCCTCATCAACACAAACCTTCATTAGCAGTCCAGGCATTGGCGATATCAAGAACTGCGATAGGTCTAAGGGCACTTTCTCTGGCATTAATTCATTCAGCTTTGCCGTTCTTTGTCTGGTAACCAGGGCGTTGAATATTTTACCTCTGTGGACCAATTCATAACCTGGAGAGTTATGCATAATCTGCATATGGAATTCATCATCATTAATTTCACATCTCACTCTTGGGTCATTGGGGAGGGTATCAAGATTCACATCAAACTCCCTAGACCCAATCACAGCTATTAATGATGATATTGATTCTTTAATAAGCACCTCTATTTGTTGACCATCGATCGAAACTGCCCATTGATTGGGAAGATCTTGATAGGAGATCATGCGTTTCAGTCGAGCTGTATGATAAGCAGTTAGGAGAGCCGCTACTAACTCCCTTTCATCAGAGATTGCTAGATCCCCTTTGAACCCATCTGGATATTGTTCCTCTATGAAGTTCGTGGTTGTATACCCAGATTGAAAGGTTTCATTTTGCATGATTGAGCTTAAAAAATTGAGATTGTGAGAAACACCCGTGATCAGATACTGGTCGATGGCACCTAACATCTTTTCAATGGCTTCATTACGATTCCTTCCATAGGTAATGAGCTTTGCAATCATAGGGTCATAGAACATCGAAACCTCACTGCCTTCTCTAATCCCGGTATCAATCCTAACCTCCTTTGAGGATTCTGGCGTTAAGTATTTTGTCAGCCGACCAATCGAGGGCATAAAGTCTCTGTAGGGGTCTTCAGCATATATCCTTGATTCTATAGCCCAGCCTTTAGAGGCAATCTTATCTTGCTCTAGATCCAGTTTTTCGCCGGCAGCAATTCTAATCATTTTTTCAACCAGGTCGACCCCAGTGACCAATTCGGTGACAGGGTGTTCTACCTGAAGACGAGTGTTCATTTCAAGAAAATAGAATTGCTGATCCTTATCAACAATGAACTCAACTGTACCTGCAGATTTATAATTGACTGCTTTAGCTAATGCCACAGCCTGTTCGCCCATCTTTTTTCTAGTTTTATCACTAATGAATGGCGATGGTGACTCTTCGATGACCTTTTGATGGCGTCTCTGGATCGAGCACTCTCTTTCCCCTAGATACACAGTATTACCAGCTTCATCAGCTAACAACTGTATCTCGACGTGATGAGGTTCAGTTATGAATTTTTCGGCAAAAATTCGATCGTCTCCAAAGCTGGCTTGGCTTTCATTTTTTGCTCGTTCAAATCCGTCTTTGCATTCACTATCAGAATAAACTACTCGCATGCCTTTACCACCTCCACCCGCACTCGCTTTGAGCATCACTGGATAACCGATATCATTTGCTACCTGAACAGCTTGATCAGCATCTGCTATAGCTTCTGTGAAACCAGGGATAACATTTACCCCAGCCTTTTCTGCTATCTTTTTAGATTCAATTTTGTCACCCATACTGACAATCGCCCTTTTTCCGGGACCAATAAAAACAATTTTTTCTTTTTCAAGAGCCTTTGCAAACTCTTCATTCTCAGACAAGAATCCATAACCTGGGTGAATGGCTTCGGCTTTGGATTCGATACAAGCTTGTATAATTTTTTCAATAACCAGGTAACTCTCTGAAGATGCTGATCCACCAATACATATAGACTCATCAGCTAGGTCTGCGTGCATAGAATTTTGATCGGCATCAGAATAAACAGCGACCGATTTTATTCCCATTTCTTTGCAAGTCCTAATCACTCGACAAGCAATTTCTCCACGATTGGCAATGAGGATTTTTTTAAACATGAATTAGAGCGGAATATTGTCGTGCTTACGCCAGGGATTATCTTGTTCTTTATCTTTAAGCATTTCGAATGAGCGACACAACTTTTCTCTTGATTGATGAGGTAAAACAATATCGTCAATGAACCCACGACTGGCAGCTATAAAAGGATTAGCAAATTTATCCCTATATTCTTCAGTTCGTTTCTCAATTTTTTCTTCATCGCCAATATCGGCTCTAAAGATAATTTCAACAGCACCTTTCGGACCCATCACTGCAATTTCAGCTGAAGGCCACGCAAAATTGACATCACCCCTTATGTGTTTTGAACTCATGACATCATAGGCTCCTCCATAGGCTTTCCTGGTAATCAAAGTTACCTTGGGCACAGTTGCTTCAGCGTAGGCAAATAAGAGTTTAGCACCGTGCTTAATAATCCCCCCGTATTCTTGTGAAGTTCCTGGCATAAATCCTGGGACATCAACAAGAGTGAGTAGGGGAATATTAAATGCATCACAAAAACGCACAAATCGTGCCCCTTTAATGGATGAGTCAATATCTAAGCAGCCGGCTAAAACCATAGGCTGATTACCAACAACCCCAATGGTGGATCCATCTAATCGAATAAAGCCAATAACAATGTTTTGTGCATAATTGGGTTGGATTTCAAAGAATTCTCCTTCATCAGCAACCTTATGGATTACTTCCTTGATGTCATAAGGCTTTGCTGGATCTTGAGGTACTAAGGTGTCTAAGGATTTTTCTTGTCGATCCACTGGGTCTTTTGATGCTATTAGAGGAGGTCTTTCCCTATTACTTTGTGGAAGATAACTCATAAATTCTCTAGTCATCAATAATGCTTCAGTGTCATTTTCGAAGGTGAGATCTGCGACCCCAGATTTTTTACTGTGCGTCGAAGCGCCACCCAATTCTTCAGCTGATACTTCCTCATGGGTTACTGTTTTAACAACATCAGGCCCAGTTACAAACATATAAGAGCTATCCTCAACCATAAATATAAAGTCTGTCATTGCAGGAGAATACACTGCACCGCCAGCACAAGGACCCATCACCAATGATAGTTGAGGAACAACGCCAGAGGCTAAAACGTTTCGTTTAAACACCTCTGCATAGCCTCCTAAGGAAACCACACCTTCTTGTATTCTCGCCCCTCCTGAGTCATTGAGTCCAATCAGAGGAGCTCCATTCTGAACGGCTAGGTCCATAACTTTGCATATTTTTTCAGCGTGAGCTTCTGATAATGAACCACCAAACACAGTGAAATCTTGACTGAAGACATAAACCAACCGACCATTAATTTTTCCGTAACCTGTGACCACTCCATCGCCAGGGATTTTTTGTTCCTCCATCCCAAAATCCACTGCACGATGTTCTACAAACATGTCTAATTCTTCGAAGGTCCCTTCATCAATTAATATTTCAATACGCTCCCTAGCTGTGAGTTTGCCCTTAGCGTGTTGTTTTTCTATTCGATTTTTTCCACCGCCCAATTTAGCGGCTTGTTTTCTTATCTCTAATTCTTCTAGATTTTTCTTCATTGCTTTATTGAATTAGATCTAGAACCTTTAGAGCTGCTTTTGAGATATTAGTACCTGGGCCAAAAACAGCACCCACACCCATAGATTCCAATTCAGGTATATCATTGTCTGGAATAATACCTCCACAAACGACCAAGATATTGTCAGCATTTTCTTCTTTTAGAGAGTCTATAAGCATTGGCACCAAGGTTTTATGTGCGGCTGCTTGTGTTGAGACACCGAGGATATGAACATCATTTTCTATAGCTTGTTTAGCGGCTTCTTCAGGGGTTTGAAACAAGGGTCCAATATCGACATCGAAACCCAGATCAGCAAAGGCGGTTGCAATAACTTTTGCTCCCCGGTCATGCCCGTCTTGCCCGAGTTTAGCAACAAGAATCCTTGGCCTTCGCCCATTGGTTTTTAAAAACTGCTCTATTTGTTTCTCAACATCCATAAATTCATCTTCACCTTCGTATTCTTTTCGATACACACCGCTGATCGATTGAGAGACAGCTTGATGCCTTCCAAAAACATTCTCCATTGCCTCTGAGATTTCACCCACTGTGGCTCTGGCTTTGGCTGCTTCTATCGCTGCTTCAAGAAGATTACCACCATTTTTTGCAACTGATTCAATGTTTTCCAGAGTTTTTTGACAAACGGTCTCGTCTCTTGATTTCTTTATTGATTCGAGCTTGGTAATTTGTTGATTTCTGACATCCTCGTTGTCAATTGATCGGATATCGACATCTTGTTCCTTTGATGAAAAGTAATCATTCACACCAACAACAATTTCCTCTTTTTTCTCAATCCTTGCCTGTCTTATAGCAGCTGATTCTTCAATTCTGAGTTTTGGAACACCAGCTTGTACCGCTTTGGTCATCCCCCCTAGTTCTTCAACTTCTGCAATGAGTTTTCTGGCTTCATTGATGATTGAGCCAGTGAGTGATTCGATATAATACGAGCCAGCTAATGGGTCAACGACCTTGGTTAATCCACTTTCTTCTCTTAGTACCAATTGAGTGCTTCGTGCAATTTCAGCAGAGAAAGGTGTTGGTAAGGCTAGGGCTTCATCGAATGAATTTGTGTGTAAAGATTGGGTCCCGCCAAGCACAGCTGCCATCGCTTCGATAGTGGTTCTAATGATATTATTGTAAGGGTCTTGACTGGTTAGGCTTACGCCCGATGTTTGACAATGAGTCCGAAGCATCTGTGATCTTGGGTCTTTTGGTTTAAATTCTTGTTCAATTAATTCAGACCACAGGAATCTAGCAGCTCTTAATTTTGCGATTTCCATGAAAAAATTCATACCAATACCAAAGAAAAATGATAATCGAGGTGCAAATGAGTCTACATCGAGACCTTGATTTTTGGCTGCTCTGACATATTCAAGTCCGTCAGCTATGGTATAAGCTAGCTCCTGAGTGCAAGTTGCTCCAGCTTCAAGCATGTGATACCCAGAGATTGATACTGAATTGAATTGCGGCAGATGATTTGAGCAGTAAGCGATGATGTCTGCAACGATCCTCATCGAGTGGTCTGGAGGGTATATGTAGGTGTTTCTGACCATGAATTCTTTCAAAATGTCATTTTGGAGAGTTCCTTTTAAATCATTTTTATCCACTCCTTGCTCTTCTGCAGCAACGATAAACATAGCCATTATTGGTATAACAGCACCGTTCATTGTCATTGAAACCGACATTTGATCCAAAGGGATTTGATCAAATAAGATCTTCATGTCTTCAATGCTATCAATAGCAACCCCGGCTTTTCCCACATCACCAGGAACTCTTGGGTGATCGGAGTCGTAACCCCTGTGAGTTGCTAAATCAAAAGCCACAGATAACCCAGTCTGTCCTGCGGCTAAGTTATCTCGGTAGAATTTGTTTGATTCTTCGGCTGTCGAGAAACCTGAATATTGTCTAATCGTCCAAGGTCTTTTGGAATACATGGTGGCCTTTGGACCTCTGAGAAACGGTAAGAATCCAGGTAAATTATCAAGGTGTTCTAGCTCAAGAAGATCTTGTGATGTATATAAAGGCTTAACTTGGATGCCTTCAAGGGTATCCCAGTTAAGAGAATCAATGCTCTCACCTCTTAACTCTTCTTCTGCTTTCTTTCGCCATTTTTTGTCTACTTTGCTCATCTCAACGCTTATTGATACTCGCTTTTGAACTTAAGTCTTCTATTGTATAGCTGTGGATTTACCAATCATAGAAAAGAAAAGAAATAATTTAATATTTATTTAATTAAGTTCTTATTTTGAAATAAAAATACTTCATCTTATAATGGTTTATTAATCAATTTAAGGCATCGATGCATCATGAAACTAGGAATGGGATTAGGTTATTCTCCAGCAAAGTTAACAATACCAATGGACGATATTTTAGCCGCAGAGAAGGCTGGTTTTGACTCAGTATGGGCTGCTGAATCCTACGGGTCGGATGCGGTTTCAGTTGCCGCTTATGTTTTGGCTTCAACGTCTAAAATAAAAGCAGGTACTGCTATTATGCAAATGCAAGCAAGAACACCCACCATGGTTGCTATGACAGCTATGTCTTTGAATGCCTTATCAGGCAATAGGTTCCTCTTAGGTATTGGGCCTTCTGGGCCTCAAGTAGTTGAAGGTTGGTACGGCCAAGCTTATGGAAAGCCTTTGACTAGAACAAAGGAATATATTTCAGTTATTAAACAAGTTATCGCTAGAGAAGGACCTCTAGAGCATGATGGAGAACTCTATCAATTCCCTTATAAAGGGGAGGGTTCATCAGGTCTAGGCAAGCCTCTTAAAAGTATTTTACACAGCACTAGTGAGGTTAAAATTTATACCGCATCAATTACCCCAGCTGGTTTAAGGTGTGCGGGTGAAGTGTCAGATGGAGTTTTCCCAATATGGATGAATCCAGATAAATTTGAAATTATTGGTCAGCATGTTGAAGAAGGTTTTGCAAAGGCAGATGGCGAAAAAAGTTATGATAATTTTGATGTGGCTCCTTTTGTTCCCGTGGCTATGGGAGACACCGATTTCTGTACCATGGCAATGAAACCAATGTTTGCTCTCTACATTGGTGGAATGGGAGCAAAATCGAAAAACTTTTACAATGATTACGCCAAACGTCTCGGCTACGAAGAGGCAGCTGAGACAATACAAGATTTATACTTGGACGGAAAGAAAGAAGAAGCAGCTTTGGCGGTTCCAGATCAATTAGTTGACGAGTGTGCTTTGATAGGACCTCCTGAAAGAATCAAGGAAAGACTTCAGTCCTGGAAAGAATTAGACAAAACTGGAAGAATTGGCACCTTGGTTTTAGGTAATGTTAATGCGAAGTCCATAGAAGTAATAGCAAATGAAGTTTTATAGTAAAGGATAGATGAACTATATAAGTTATTTTAGATTTTTAATCGTAGCTCCTATTCTTATGGTGATAGTGGCCGTTATACTTGATTTTGCATATCCATTTCCTGAGTCTGTGAATGGATATTATGGCCAGTTAGCTGTCGATGGATTTAGCGGATTGTATAATGCTCAGCTTCTTATTGCTGTGTTAGCCTTTAGTGCCGATTTTATGATGTTTTTCTTTGTGAGGCATTCAAGGGAGATTTGGATACTTCTGATCACTCTTTTTTATATTCTTGCCTCATTAATGCCAGAGCTGACAATTATGTCACCCTTATCAATTGTCATGGTCCAAGTGGCATCTTTGATGGCTGGCCTAAAAATTTCTTTGGCTTATCTCTCGCCACCCATCAGAGACTTATTCTAGAATTATTTAAGAAAGGGGGCTTTATGCCCCCTTTCCATTTTTTATCCCAATAGCTTCTTTTTTGAAGTTAGAGATATCTTTTTAGGTCTGCGATGTTCTGGGATAAATCGCTCCATTCCGATATAGAGCATCCCATTCGACAAAGCAGCGCCTTTGATTTCCATGTCGTCGGATAAGACAAATTTCCTTATAAAGCTTCTAGATGCTAATCCTTGATGGACCAGACCTTCAGAGGCATCTTCAGGTCGATTTCCTGAGATCGTAAGGCTTTCTCCTTCGACTTCAACGTCAATATCCTCTTCATCAAATCCAGCAACAGCTAGTTCAATGGTGTATTTTTCATCAGAAACTTTCCTGATGTTATACGGTGGATAGTTAACGCTTTGTGATTTTGAATTAGCCATAATTGATAATGCATCAAAGGTTCTATCAAAACCAACCGCGAAAGGAGAGATGTCTCTCCATACTGTGTCAAATATAGTATTAACCATAATTTTACTCCTTTATTAAGCAAGTTAATTAAATGTAGACCCATCATTGGCATCTACAACCTAGATATATGATCGGAATTTAAATTTTCAAGAGATTAGGCAGGCTGAAAATAAAATTTTCTCCAAAGCTTTAGCCCAAAGATAAGAGATAACAACCAGAAGACAAATTCAACATAATTCGGATTGCTGTTGTATCCAAAGAACCCTTTAAGGAAAACACCAATATTACCTTTATCGTGAAAGAGATGAGTGTACTTTCCTTTCCCGTTTAGATTGTATGAATACATAGAAGCATTATCCGAAGAGCTTAATTCTGATTTAGGTTCTAAAATATCCCAAACCCTTTTGATTTCGCTTTTTTCTTCTAGGCCAACCCAATTTAAGTGATTACCTTTAACTAAAAATTCTTCAATCTCGTGTGTCCCATAAGCAACCATTCCAGAGGCGAATATTGCTAGTAAAAGGGTAGTTGCTTGGAAAAATTTTTTAAGATTAATTCTTCTGCCTTGAATAACAATTAAATAGCCGATTAAGATTGCGATAACCATTCCAGAAATGAAGCCTAGATATGAGAAAGATCCTAGAATTGAGAAGCTACCCATTAAGAATATAACGGTTTCAAAGCCCTCTCTAAGAATGGCAAAGAATACCACCAGAAAAACTCCCCAACCCGAAGCTGTCATTGCTTGTCTAGTTTCACTTTCTAATTCACTTTTATCACTGACATGTTTTGATAACCAAAAGATTACATACCAAAGCAATCCTGCAGTTATGAACATAAAGATTCCTTCGAAAAGAGCAGTATACGAAGCATTGCCTATTGATTGTTTGATATTATTTAGAGCTATTGCAACGATGATGCTAGCAATTAAGGCGGCAGCTACACCAAGCCACAATTGTTTTATTTCATTCTTAAGGTTGTTTTTTTCCAGAAGCGTAAAAATTATGCCAACTATCAAACAAGCCTCAAGACTTTCTCGGAAGACTATAATGAATTCATTCATATTTTTTATTCCTATTTGATAAAAAGGAAGGCAAGAAAAACAGTGGGTTGAGGGTTAAGGATGTTAATCTTGCTTTCCTTATCTTATTGGTAATGATAATCATTCCCAATAAAAAATAATACCTTTCTTTTGATATAAATCAAAAGTGAGTAGCAGGATATTTTGTTGTGAGAGTCTTTTTGAGGGTTAGTGCTCAATATCCTGCTACCGCTAGGGGGTTAAAATCTATATCTTACTCCTAGACTGTATGATCTTGGTCTTTGTGTTCTTATCCCATTTTTCGGTGCTCTGGCAACGATGTCTTCAGAGTCAAAGAGGTTAACAACCATAAAGTAAAGATCTGTTTTTTCATTAATTTCTCTTTTCACAGATAGATCCAACATACTGTTTGAATCAATGTTCGTATTTGCAGAGCAAGCTGCGACAGAACATGTTGAGCCATAATAAAGCCCCCTTAGATCTGCTTCCCAACCATTTTGAAAGTCGGCTCCAAGCACAACTGCAATCTGTGTTTCAGGTACATTAGGTATATTCATACCCCTATCAACAGCACCCCAGAAACTACTATCAAAGGTAGAATCAAATTCTGCATCAGTATGTGTGTAAACCAATTTGGCAGTCATCAGACTTCCTGCAGCTGATTTCCAGCCCGTAGCATATGAGGCCTCTAATCCAGATATAGTTGATTCTCCAGCATTAAAGGTGTCTCCAATCTCACAGCCTTCTATTACACCAGAAGATGAAGCTCTACATTCACCAAACATATTTGCATAGTCTGTGTTGAAGTATATAACTTCAAAAGATGTATTCTCATCTGCATAACGAGCACCTATTTCTAGGTTATCAGCAGATTCAGGGTCAGCTCCTCCTGATGTTGGTGTAAATCCTTCATGATACCCGCCTATCATAGAGTAGCCATTACCCATATCATAGGTGAAACCTATACCGAAAACAGTCTCGCTATCGTCAGATTTTGTTTTAGGGTAGCCACTATCAGTTTTAACTGCTGTTCTAGCACTATCTACAAATCTTTCTTCAACTATTTTCCAATCTTCATTACGGATTCCAAGAGTTAACACTAAGTCACCCATGTCTATTTCATCACTAATAAAGAATGCACTAGCCTCTGCAGTTGTAACTCTATTATTGCTTCCATACCCAGGATCCATAGCGTCGCTTACAAGTGCACTAAGAGTGCCAGATTGCCAGTTGGTAAATTCGTACCATTGAAATCTATCTTCATCATCTTCAGTATCTCGATAGCCAACAGTTACCTTATGATTACCTAGATCAAAGCTTCCTTTGAGCACAAGACCTTCAGAGGTATATACTCTGTTGTTGTGCTTTAGCTTAATTTTTTCAGCAACGGTATTGGTTCCTCTAAGAATTGATATTGCTAAAGCGTCTCCAGCATTAGCATAATCAATAACATTATTGATGCCTTTTGAAGCACCTCCATAGTAAACCTTATCGGTTTTAAACCAATCTCTTGCAAAATCATTTTGATAGTAGGTTGCTTCAAACTCTGAATTCCCTGTTCTAACATTGTAGCTAAGTACAATCTGATCATGCTCATTATTCATTTGGTCATAATCTGTAAAACCATAACGTAATCTTGGATTTGATCGATAATCAGCTTCTGCTAGACCCACATAAGTTTGGTCTGATTCTTCATCTGAGTCTTGATATTTAAAATCAAACTGATGATAGACATCGGCATCAGTATCGCTGTTGTATCTCATCTTCAGTAATAGATCGCCTTTATCAAAACCAGAATCACCTCCAATGTGTTCTATATCATCAAAGCCATCTGTACTATGTTCAAGACCTTCAATCATCCATCCAAAGTTCTCTGATGAACTACCATAGTGAAAGTGTGCTTTCATATTCCCATCAGATCCTGTTTCAAGGTTGACCATCCCTGACGTTCCATTAGGGATAGGCGTGCTGATCATATTGATTGCTCCACCGATAGTATAGGGACCAGTTTCAATTGCTGATGCTCCTTTTACTACTTCAACAGAATTAATTCTTGAAAATGTAGGGAAATAATAAGCGGATGATGAAGCGTATGGAGCAGGGGCTATCAATACACCATCTTCCATTAGCGTAACTTTTCCAGAACGATCTGGGTAGGTTCCTCTAATACTTATATTTGGTCTTAAGCCATAACCTTCTTCTGGCCTAACATTAATACCCGGGACAGTAGCTAGAGCTTTATGAACATCTAATGTTTCAAAATTTTCTAACTCTTCAGCAGAAACTACAGTTGCTGAACCGGGTACATTTTTATCACCAATAATAGTTATATTATCAATAACTTTATTTTCATCACTCTCATGACCGTCTGCATAAACATTAGTTAGATTCATGCTTAAAGTGATAATAGCAAGTAAAGTTAAATGCTTTTTATTACTCATTTTTTAAATACCTTTTTATTAATTAAATTAGTAATTAATGATAATGATTATCATTAAACTTTGATAATGATAATCATTATCATTATAAAATCAACAAAAAAAACATATATTTTTAATCTTTTTATTTGATTGTTATTTCAATAAATCTGCTTTCAAGTAAGATACGAAATATAGGTTTAGGAAACGGTTAATAAAAGGAGAAAAGATGCACTTTGAGGGATTAGCAATGGGATTAATCGTCTTTCTTATTATTGGTGTTTTTCACCCCATGGTTATCAAGGCTGAATACTATATTGGTAAAAAGATCTGGCCCTTATTCTTTGTTATCGGCTGGGGTTTTATTATCTGGTCACTGTTTACAGAAGAAATATTCTTTTCTATTTTTCTTGGCGTTTTTGGTTTCTCATCACTCTGGAGCATCGGAGAGTTAATCGAGCAAGAAAAAAGAGTTGAAAAGGGATGGTTTCCGAAAAATCCCAATAAAAAAGATTAGTAAATCGGGTGAGCGCTATCTAGAAAAAATTGCATTTGATCCAGTGCTTCAGAATCCACTTTATTTATAGTTTTCTCATTACTGATGTCATTATAGAGGGTGTCCCTCAACACCGGTTTCCTGCCTAAACCTTTTATGAATGTTTCCATTTTAAGAGGTTCAAATTCTTGACCATGAATGCTGCCTGCTGCTTTTGATATGGATTCATTCATTAATGTTCCTCCCATATCATTGACGCCTGCATGAAGACAGCTCTCGGCGCCACTTGATCCCAATTTAACCCAGCTCGATTGAATATTTTGAATATAAGGATGCAGTGCAAGCCTAGCCACAGCATGCATTAAAAGAACCTCTCTGAATGTGGGCCCTGGTCGGGCATTCCCTCTTTTATACATGGGTGACTCCATGCTGACAAAGGGGAGGGGAATAAATTCTGTAATTCCACCCGTTTCTTTTTGTACTTCTCTAAGTTTAATCAAATGTGTAGACCAATGTTCTATATGTTCTTGATGACCGAACATTATTGTCGATGTTGTTTTAATGCCAACACGATGTGCTGTCTTTATAACTTCTAACCATTGATTTGAATTAAGCTTGTCTGGGCAGATATTTTTTCTTACTTCATCGTCCAAGATTTCTGCTGCCGTTCCTGGCATTGTCTTAAGACCGCTCTCTTTAAGCATGATCAGAAAATTTTCGATTGAGATTCCCAGAGAGGTTGCCCCATGAGTAATTTCTAGTGGGGAGAAGGCATGAATATGCATGTTTGGTACTTTGGTCGTAATGGCGTTGCATATATTTAAATAAGTTTCACCGTCAAAATGAGGGTGAATACCACCCTGCATGCAAACTTCAGTTGCTCCTCGATTCCATGCTTCTAATGCTCGATTACCTATTTCTTCGAAAG
Source organism: uncultured Gammaproteobacteria bacterium (assembly GCA_902634075.1). GTDB lineage: Bacteria > Pseudomonadota > Gammaproteobacteria > Steroidobacterales > UBA11654 > CACPJA01. The sequence continues at coordinate 25,615 of CACPJA010000007.1, read as the reverse complement.
AGAGTAGGTAGGGTTTGCCTCTTAGGTTTTCTTTTGTTTTACCCTTGGAAAAGGCACAGAAATGACAGGTGTATTTACAAATGTTCGTGTAGTTAATATTTCTTGTAACAACATAACTCACCTGTTCTGCATTTATGATTTGCCTCAATTCATTGGCCTTATTTAAGACCAGATGAAAGTCATTGCCCCTGGCTTTAAACAACGAAGTTATTTCACTGTGACTTAAGTCTTTTTGTGCAAAGGATTTACTGATTATATTTGAGATCTCAACTGAGCCACTGGGTTCATGATCTGTCCAAATGGGGTGTTTACCAGTTTTAGGTACCTTGAGAGATTCACCACAGCGCCATTTATTATGTCGGCCATAACCTTCAGAGTCAGATAGTTCCAAAAGATGCGGTCTGAGGTTGCTATCCACCCACTTAGGATCTTTTTGATATTCAGGATAAACAGCAAGGCGCTCTTGTAACTCAAAGCCTTTATTATTCGTTGAGAGCTTCAGTAATTCTAAATCAGGCCAAGGTGATTCTGGATTAACATGATCATCAGTAACAGGAGAAACTCCGCCCCAGTCATTTATACCCGAATCAATGATCTCAGACAAAAAACCCTTATTAAGATTTGGCGGGCATTGAATATTCATTGTTGAGCCAAAGATAATGCGAGCCATAGAAAGTGTCCATAAAAGCTCTTCAGGTTCTGGTGCCTTTACATTCTTCATTTTAGTGTCAGGTTTAGGTATAAAGTTTTGGATAATAATTTCCTGAATATGCTCATATTTTTCATGCAGTTGTTTGATCGCCAAAAGACTTTCCAGTCGCTCTTTTCTGGTTTCACCAATACCTATTAATATGCCGGTGGTGACAGGAACATTTAATTCACCAAGGTTTTGTATTGTTTGCAATCTTAACTCGGGATCTTTGTCCGGTGAGCCATAATGCGGCCCTCCTTTTTGGCACAGTCTTTTTGAAGCAGACTCAAGCATAATCCCCATAGACAATGAGACCTCTTTCAGACGCTTAATCTCATCTATACTCATTGTTCCAGGGTTGAGATGAGGCAAAAGACCGGTCTCATCTAGAACCATTTTTGCCATGGCATGCAAATAATCTAGTGTGGTGTCATAGCCTAGATATTTAAGATCTTCTCTGGCAGCTTTGTATCTTAACTCAGGTTTTTCACCCAGCGTAAATAAGGCTTCTTTGCAGTAATTTTTTTCTCCAGTTTTGGCAATCTTTAAAACTTGGTCAGGTCTTAAGAAAGGACTGGATAATTTTCTTGGAACCTTGGCAAAAGTACAGTAATGACAAACATCACGGCACAACATGGTTAAGGGTATGAATACTTTTTTTGAATAGGTGATGAGAAATTTTTCTTGATCACGAAGACCGCTAGCTTCTTCCATTAAATCGATCAATGGCGTCGATATTCCAATCTCGTTATAACGACTTAGTTCATTCTTCATGAGTTATTTATACCCTTTTAATTGTCGTGACACCATGACTATTTCCTGTTAATTAATCCAGCTTATTTAATAAAGATTTATTTGTGGCAATAAGATGATTCCAGTCATCAATATCATCGAGGTCAAAACTTAATCCATGAATATTAAGAGCTTGGGTTTCTACTCCAAATTTTTTTGCTTCTGCTAGATGTTTTTCTAAACTATTCTCTCCAAATTGGAAGGGGAAAGAGCGCGGCATATCTAGAATCAATGCATTGGTCCCCCCGTCTTTATTTGCAATAACAAGCGTAAGCCCATTTCTGTGCTGATTAATTAGATCCAAGACATCGTCCTTTAATGCTAAGGGGAGGTCAATTGATAGATAGAGCATTTTTTTTGCACCTTTTTCCCATAACCAATCAGCGGTTTGATTGATGTTCTCTTTTAGGCTCAATCTATCTTGGTTTGCTTTTAAAATAATTTTTTTATCATCAAAAGATTGTGCCCATTCAGTTTCATTTGTGAGTAAAACTATTTTTTCTATCTCTGGGATTCCCAAGAGATGATCAATTATTTGCTGGGTGAGAAGTTTAGTTAGTTTAATTCTTTGGTTGGCATTTAATACTTCAGAGAGCCTAGTCATGGTCTTTTTGAAACTATTAATCGGAATGATAGCCCACATATTTTTTAACTAGCTTAACTCGTTTAAAAATTCGATAGCTTCTTCTGCCAATCTAGTTTTATCGTCGTTGTTATTCATGAGAATATTTGAGACTTTAACTTTAATACCAGAGGACTCTATCGCTTGGATGTACTCCTCATCAGTATTATCTATGATTAAGCCGTCGATAAGATCCTCATAGTGATTTGCTATAGTCATAACATTAACTTCAAGTCCCATCTCTTCCATAATTTTAGCTGTTGGACCCTTGACACTATCACCACCAATTATTGGTGAGACGGCAACTCTAGGTTTGTTGGATTGCATAATAGTTTGTTTGATTTTATCTATTGACAGAATCGGGTCTACACTTAAATAAGGGTTTGAAGGAGCTATCATAAAACCAGACAGTTCAGGATCATTGATTGCCTCGAGAACCTCTTTTGTGGTTTCAGGGTGTTTGCTTTCAAATGAGATTTCTCGAACTTTAGGATTAGTTGATTCTTTGACAAAGTATTCTTGGAAGGGCATCGAGCCCTCATCAGTGTCTACAACTGTTTGGATGATATGATCACTCATTGGCAAGATTACAGTTTTTAATTTAAATCGTTCAGCAATATCTTGGGTTATAGATGTTAAGGTTTCTCCGTTCCTCAATGCTTTCGATCGATGCAGATGCAGAGCCAAATCTTTATCCCCTAATTTAAACCAATTGTCTGCGCCAAGTTCACCTAGGACATTATGGGTCTTCCAAGTCTCATCCTCTCTTCCCCAGCCTGTTTCTTTATTATTTACTTCGGCTAAGGTGTAGATCAAGGTGTCGATATCTGGTGAGATATAAAAGCCAAGATACAAGAAATCATCACCGGTGTTAGCAATAACCCGAAGCTGCCCAGGTTCTAGTATCTGGTCTAAGCCATAACATAATTTGGCGCCACCAATGCCACCACTTATCGCTATAAGATTATTTTCACTCATGCTCACCGGAATAAGTCTTCTTCCTTGGACCTTATCAAATCATTGACGTTATCAGAATCTGACGGCATATCAATGCCTCTGACAATAGCAACTGGTTTTCCCTCATTGCTTTCCCCCATAACCAAGGCTGCTGACGAGGCTATTTGGTCTGCGAAACCAATAACGGTAGTTTGTAATTCTCGCCCAAACAAATCTTTGCTTTTTCCTCTCAGGTCAATAATGGTTTTTACACCTGATGAACCAATTGCATGACCAGTTGTTCCAAGCCTCCATGCTCTACCCATACTGTCAGTAATAATCACGCCCACTTCAACATCTATGGAGGATTCTATAGCACGTCTGATCTGATCCGCTGATTTACTTGGATTCTCAGGCAATAATAAAACGTGTCCATTTCCATTTTCTATGTTTGATTGGTCAATTCCTGCATTTGCAAGAACATGGCCAAGTCGATGCTCCACGATGATTATTCCATCCTGGATTCTTATAATCTCATTGGACTCTTGAATGATCAGTTCAACCAGTCGAGCATCTTTTGAGGTTTGTTTAGCTATTTTCTCTGCTTGTTCGCTCGCAACGATTGTCTCTAGATCAATCAATCGTCCTTCAGATTTAGAAATAATTTTTTGAGCTATGACCACGATGTCATTTTTTTGAATAGCGAGATTGTCTTCTTTGGAATTCTCGAGAATGATTTTGGCTATATCATCGTGCTCTTTAATTGAGGGCACGTTATTCAGTGCAAACACTTCAAGCTTATTATTAGCCGATCTTGAGTTCATAAACTATATCTTGAATTCAGTTGGAGGTTATATTGATTCCTGATGATTTTAGTTTGTGTTTCTTATTAATCACAATCAGGACTGATGTTAATGCCTCAGCTGCTGCTGAATTTTCCAATGAGCCTGCATACCAAGATTTTAATCCCAAATCATCGAGTAAAGAAATGACAGTCTCAACAGATTCTTCATTATTGCCAGTAACCAAAACCTCAGCTTTAATTTCTTCTTTTGAGCCAACCAAATGTGAGCCAATATTTTGAAGCGCAGATACAACCTCGGTCTCAGATCCAAGAATGGCTTGAGATTCAAGTGCAGCAGAGCCTATGCTTGGGAGTTTTACTTTAGTTACCTCTTTTTGTAATGGAACTGTTGTATCAATTAGAATTTTTCCTGCCAGATCTTCTTTGATAAGTGTAAGAGTGTCTTTTTGGCTAAAATAAGGGACAGTTAAAACCGAGATATCAGACTGACTCGCCGCAGTCTTTAAATCAGAGCCAGTGACCTTATCAGAATCTAATTCTTGATTAATTTCTCTGGCTATTCTTTCTGCCTTTTCTGGGTCTCTCGAGCCGATGACAATTCTGTAGCCAGCATTAGCCCATTTTTTTGTCAAAGCCGAGCCCAATGCACCTGTTCCACCTAAGATTGCAATACTTTTTATTTCACTACTCATGATCTTGTTCCTTAGGAACCACTCGGACTGCTCCATCAGAGGCTGATGTTGCCATTAATGCATAGGCTTGCAACGCTTCACTTACAACTCTTTGTCTAACTTTAGGTTTCCAGGCTTTTGAACCTCTACCTTGCATTGCCAGCCTTCGTTGTTCAATTTCTTCAGGTAATAAATCAACATCAATGCTTCTTTTAGGGATATCGATATTGATCAGGTCACCATCTTCTACTAACGCTAAATTGCCTCCAGAAGCAGCTTCGGGAGATATATGACCAATCGATAATCCTGATGTTCCTCCGGAAAATCGACCGTCAGTGATCAAGGCACATTTTTTACCAAGACCTTTAGATTTGAGGTAACTCGTGGGGTAGAGCATTTCCTGCATTCCAGGACCACCCTTGGGTCCCTCGTATCGAATTAGTACAACATCTCCAGCTTTAACCTCATTGTTGAGAATTGCATCCACCGCTTCATCTTGTCCTTCAAATATCTTTGCAGGCCCACTAAACACCAAATTATTTTGATCAACGCCAGCAGTCTTAACAATACAACCTTCTTCAGCAATATTCCCTCTAAGCACAGCAAGACCTCCATCAAGACTGTAGGCGTTATCTAAATCTCTGACGCATCCTGTTTCCCGATTCGTGTCTAATTCGTCGTAACGCTTGTTTTGTGAAAACGGTTCAGTTGTAGGAATCATTCCGGGTGCTGCCGAATAGAATTCTTCAATTTCTTTGCTTGGTTTACGGTTAATATCCCATTTGTCAATCGCCTCTTTTAGACTGGATGCATGCACTGTTTTTGTCTCTGAGTTTAAGAGCTTTGACCTTTCCAGCTCACCTAGAATTGCCATAACTCCACCAGCTCTATGAACATCTTCCAAGTGATATTGGCTGCTTGGTGCTACTTTACATAAATTGGGAACACGCCTAGATAATCGATCAATATCGTTAATATTAAAATCAATTCCGCCTTCTTTAGCAGCAGCTAAAATATGAAGTACTGTATTGGTGGATCCTCCCATGGCGATATCAAGTGTCATCGCATTTTCAAAGGATTCTTTATTGGCAATATTTCTAGGGAGAACATCTTCATTGTCATCCTCATAATAGGACTTTGTCATTTCTACAATTAATTGCCCAGCTTTTAAAAACAAACCTTTTCTATCAATATGAGTGGCTAAAACACTCCCGTTCCCTGGAAGACCTAGACCCAGTGCTTCAACCAAGCAGTTCATAGAATTGGCTGTAAACATTCCTGAGCATGAGCCACAGGTTGGGCAAGCGGATCGTTCAACACTTGCAACATCTTCATCTGAAATCGAATCGTCCGCTGCAAGGACCATAGCATCAACTAAATCCAGTGTTGTTTCTTTCCCCTGAACGATACTTTTTCCAGCCTCCATTGGTCCCCCAGAAACAAAAATAGTTGGGACATTTAATCGCATAGACGCCATCAGCATTCCAGGAGTAATCTTGTCACAATTGGATAGACAGACCAGTGCATCTGCACAGTGAGCATTGACCATGTATTCAACCGCATCAGCAATAAGTTCTCTGGAAGGAAGGCTGTAGAGCATACCTGAATGCCCCATTGCAATACCATCATCTACAGCAATAGTGCTGAACTCTTTTGCTACCCCACCCGATTTTTCGATCTCTCTGGCAACCATTTGCCCGAGATCTTTTAAGTGAACATGACCGGGTACAAATTGTGTAAATGAATTAGCAATAGCGATGATAGGCTTGCCAAAGTCATCTTCCTTCATGCCAGTCGCACGCCATAGTGCTCGAGCACCAGCCATGTTTCTGCCGTGTGTTGATGTTTTTGATCTGTAGTCAGGCATAGTAATTTTTCAGTATGTTAATTCCATTGGAAATATTATCTCATTTCTGAATAACAATTATAATTCTCATGGTACAGTAGTCTCAGTAAATTTTAGTTAACTTGGTATTATTTAATTGAGCTAACGACAAACAATGAGTGATCCAAAAAAAACGGCTGAGGTTATTTCCATGAGTGATTCGGTTGATAAAAAATTCGAAGAGGAATGGAAAATCGAAATCAACGAGTGGATTGAATCCCTTGAGGCAGTCAAGGAGAGTTATGGGAACAAAGAGGTTAAGGACCTCTTAAGATCTTTACAGAACTTTGCCTTGAGCCAAGGAATAACGCTCACTGAAGCAACGCTAAACACACCCTACAGAAACACCATACCACTCTCGGAACAGCCCAGTTATCCGGGTAACCATGAATTAGAAGATAAAATTGAAAATATTATCCGTTGGAACGCTATGGCTATGGTTTTACAAGCCTATGATACAGGCGAAGGTCTTGGGGGCCATATTGCTACCTATGCTTCTGCCGCAACAATGACAGAAGTGGCTTTAAATCACTTTATCAAATCCAGAACGGAGAACTACCAAGGCGATATGATGAATATCCAAGCCCATGCTTCACCTGGCATATACTCTAGAGCCTTCTTAGAGGGACGTCTGACAAAAGATGAGATAGGTAACTTCAGGAGAGAGCTCCAGGACGCAGGAGGGCTTCCTTCATATCCGCATCCTAGACGCCGACCTGAGTTATGGCCTAGCCCTTCTGCTTCTATGGGTCTTAATGGGGTGAGTTCAATTTATTACGCACGTTTTGCAAAGTACCTAGAAAACAGAGGCTTACTGAAAAAATCACCAGGTAAAATATGGGCCTTTCTAGGCGACGGTGAGATGGATGAGCCAGAGACAATAGGCACAATTAATATTGCCTCAAGAGAGCAACTAGATAACGTTATTTTTGTTGTGAATTGCAATCTTCAGCGTTTAGATGGACCCGTTAGAGGTAACGGAAAGATTATTCAAGAACTCGAAGCTGTGTTTAGAGGATCAGGCTGGAATGTCATCAAAGTCATTTGGGGCTCTGAATGGGATCCTTTATTTGCAATTGACACAAACGATGTTATGCAAAGACGAATGGACGAAGTAGTTGATGGAGAATATCAAAATTATTCTGTTTCTTCAGGCGCTGATCAGAGAGCTCATTGGATTCATGACAATAAAGAACTTGAGTCTATTATGTCTAATTTGAGTGATGATGAGTTAAAAGATATAAAACGAGGTGGTTTTGATCGTAAGAAACTCTATGCAGCTTTTGAAAAGGCTGTTAATTCGAAGGGTAAGCCAACGGTTGTTTTAATTAAAACATTGAAAGGTTATGGTTTAGGTGAGGGTTCAGAAGGTCGAAATATAGCTCACCAGAAGAAGACAATGTCTGATGAAGAGAGAATAGAAATTGGCGATAGATTAGGCATTCCTTTATCAGATCAAGAGAAAAAAGACGCAGCATTTTATGTTCCCGATCCAAAATCTGAGGAAATGCAATATCTTCATGAACGACGAAAAGAGCTTGGAGGTTATCAGCCGATTAGATTTGATTCATGCAAATCCATTAAGGCTCCTGATATAGGGCTTTTTGAAGATTTTACAAACGGTATAGATCGATCTATATCAACCACGTTGGTTCTTGTAAGAATGATCTCAAAGATGCTAAGAGAAGACGAGATAGGCCAGTATATCGTTCCAATTGTCCCTGATGAGGCTAGAACTTTCGGGATGGATGGCTTGTTTTCTCAAGCAGGTATTTATTCGCATGATGGACAGAATTATCAGCCTGTCGATGCAGGTACAATCTCTCCCTATAAAGAAGCTAAGGACGGTCAGATTTTACAGGAAGGAATTTGTGAAGCTGGTGCGATGGCTTCGTTTATGGCTGCAGGAACAGCTTACTCACACTATGAGCTACCAATGATTCCTTTTTATATATTTTATTCTATTTTCGGTTTTCAAAGAGTTGGTGACATGATTTGGGCTTGTGGAGATGCAATGACCAGAGGATTTTTAATAGGCGGGACATCAGGTCGAACAACTCTAAATGGAGAAGGGGTTCAACATCAAGATGGGCATTCTCATGTTTTAGCCTCTGTAGTCCCCAATCTTATGACTTATGACCCTGCATTTGGATATGAATTAGCAGTTATTATCCAAGAAGGAATTCGAAGGATGTACGAAGAACAAGAAGACGTTTTTTACTACATAACTGTCTACAATGAGAATTACACTCATCCACCAATAAAGGACGTGAACAAAGAAAATATCCTCAATGGGATGTATTGTTTCAAGAAAGCATCTAAGGATTTGGTAAAGAGTTTCAAAGGTGATCAAATTCACTTATTAGGAAGTGGCAGCATCATGCAACAAGTCATTCAAGCACAAGAAGAATTAGAAAAAGAAGGGATTCCTACGAATATATGGAGTGTAACGAGTTACAATTTATTGCATAAAGATTACCGAGAATCGATTGAAGAGGGCAGGGAGTCTTATCTAGAAACGATACTAAAAAATGAAAAGGGTCATTTTATTTCTGTTAGCGACTGGATAACGCTCTTACCCGATAGTCTTGCCCATTTATTTCCTGGAACTTTTTCTGCTCTTGGTACTGATGGCTTTGGATTGAGCGAAACCAGAGAAGCCCTAAGAGATCATTTTGGTATAAGTGCAAAATCCATTGTAAGAAAAGCAAAAGAAATTTCAGGTTAACTGATTATTTTAACGAGTGCTTTTATGTGATCTGGCCCTGTCATACAGCATCCTCCAATTACATAAGCCCCCTCATCGAACCAAATCTTTGCTTGCTTTGCATACTCATCAGGTGTGAGTTTTACGGAGTTATGATAGTGATTGATATCTGGGTCAACATTTTTACCTAAGTCTTCGATTAAATGAGATTCTTTTAATGCATGTGAGTTGGCATAAGCGCCAAATGAATTGGCTTTTTTCATTGTTTCAAGGTGATCTGTTACTAAGTTTGTAGCAGTACAATTTAACAGTTGGCATGCAGCTCCAATCTTATTACCAATCATGATTGCATCTTCTAAAGATTCTCCGCTTATTAGTGTTGATCCGTCTACTCCTCTTGTTGTCCAGCTTAACCAAACCTCATCAAATTCCTTCAATGCGATCTCGCAAGCTATTTTGCCTTCTCTAATTGAACTCATGGTTTCACAAATGATGATGTCTACTTGTCCGGTCATGATTTCCAATAAATCTTTATAGAAATCAATGATTTCATCATTTTCTGGTGTAAGGTCTGGTCTGAAGCTTGTCTCAATAGGAGGAAAAGAACCTGCAATCAGCACATCATCACACTCTGATCTAGCATCTTTCGCAAGATCTATAGATTTTTGGATAAGTGTTGTGAAATCAAATTCTAAGTTTTCTCTTTTCAGAATATTTGGTGTGACATAGTAGTTGTTTGTAATGATGACATTCGAGCCAGCTTCAATGTTTGCTTTATGAATATCTTTTACTGATTCTGGGTTATGAATTAGAGCGTCAGCTGACCATATTGATTTCTTCCAGTCAGGAACATTGACTCCTCTTTCTTGGAGCTCTGTTCCCATTCCAGTGTCTAAAATATATTTCATCTTTAGAATTCAGATTTATCTCTTTGGTAGAAGTAGATATAGAGAATTGGGAGCATCCCTGCTGTATTAAAAATTGCTAGGAATATAAACCAGGCTAATTGTCTGTTCCTAGCAGCTTTCCAAAGTGCAACAAGTTTCCAACAGGCCGACCAAATTATGAGTGGTATAACCCAGTAATAAAGCAATGGAGGTTCAAGCATCATCTTTCTTTTTACTATCCGTATTTGACAAATATCTTTCTTATAATTCTATAACACTTTTCTATAAGTGTAGGAGAGTAATATTGTCTATCATCTTTACTTATATCATCATAATTCCTGTTGTACTTGTGCTTGATCCAGGCATTTAGATCAGTTGACTTCAAAAAACGAAAGAAGAATCTTTTTATTTGCCCTTTGGGTTTATCTATGGAAATTCCAGTGCCAAAATCTATTAAGAATGGTTCGTTATCATTATTAACAAGGATATTATCCTTTCTTTTAAGATCGCCATGGGCAATGCCTTTATTATGGATATTTAATATTAGATCCAATAATTCTTGAAAGAATGATTGATTGCCTGCTAATTCGTATTGTTTGTCTCGATAGGATTGTCCCTCAATGTATTCTAGAATAAGATCACCTCTCCCAGTCATGCCAAAACAATTCGGAATCCCATCGATGTCTTGAAGTTTTTTGTATATTTCTAATTCACGATTGAGAGTTCTTTGATTAAAGTATCTTAAGAAGACGTTTGATTTATTTGCTCGTTTAATGAGATAGTTTTTACCTCCAAGATTAAGTTTAAAGAGAATGCCTTGGTTGCCCTCATAGGATTTGACTAGAGCTTTATCATCTCTAAGAGCTTTTTCAACAGATTCAATGAAACTCGACTCTATTGATTCATTTTCTTGATTAGCCACGATTACCAATAACAATTAACCAGGCAATTACATAAATCACAATGACTGGTTCGTAGTTTGTTACTAAGCTTTTCTTCAAAGACCAGCTTCTAAGATCCAATTGAGAAAAGATTTTTCCTTTAATAGTGCCCTTAAGATCCATTTTAGGTATTAGCGCTGGTGTCATAGATGCCCATTCTTCCCAAGTATCTGGAAAAAGTGATTTTAGTTTTCTGTCTTCATATTCAATTGCAGTTGGGTAATAAAACCAAAAGAAAATAAATGCAATTACAAAAGACCAAAAGAAACCATTAATTAGACACAAACCTATTAGAATCATTATATTTCCAGTGTAGAGAGGATGTCTCATAAAAGCATAAGGTCCTGTGGTCGAAAGTTCTTTATTTTTTAACACGAATCCTGATGCGTACATTCGGAGACTTAGTCCGATAAGAATGAGACTTATAGCAAAATGAGATGCATAAGGAAAAATTAAATCAGGAGATGTTTCAAAGCAAAAAACACTTACTAGTATTATGCCTATGCTTTGCCTAGAGAATTCATGATATCTGAGTTCTCTAATCAGGTGAGCTAACCCAGATAGTTTAGGAAGGTCCTTGGTTCGATGTGACATTAATCTATTTATTTCTGTTTTCGTTAACTTTTTTAACGAAAGCTTCATCGATTACTGTAACGCCTTCTTTTTTTGCTTCTTTAATGATTCCTTTTAGGACTGTTTTGACAAAAACCTTTGGTACCCCAGTTAGTTGCTTGCAGGCATCTTCTGTAAAGTTGATTTCTGGATCGATTCGATTTCCTATATACATTACAGCGTCATGCGCAGCACCTTTGCCTTCTGGAGTTGGCAACCAAAATGGTTTCTTATGTTTGGCGAACCAGAACTGATTAGCATTTCTAAAACCAAAGCTAATAGGCATATTTGGAATCTTCATGTCATCGCCTAAATCCAGATTATTTCTCCATCGCTCTCTTAGGTAGATGTTATTAAGTTTAAGAAGAAGATACTCTGTATGCTCCGTTCCCTTGTAGTAAAAATCATCAGGATTATCATTTAATTCACATTCAAAAACTTGAAACGCATCTTTAATAACTTTGGGTCTATCCGGATCATCGCGGAAAGCTTCTGTTGGCGTTTCTTCAAGCTCATAAGGGCAGTCTTCCATTTTTTCCACCGGTTCTTGGCCAGGGTAACCTAGGTCAACGATGTTCTTTACCTTGCTTCTATCGTATTCGACCCAATTCATTGCGCACTTTTTGACTCTTTTTAAGTTAGTTGAGGTATTTGATCCTCTTCTTGAAATCACAATTACTTCTCTGCGTTCAATAACGCCAAAAGGGAAAGAAAGTTGATAAGGTCCAATACTTGTTACTCCATCCTCGCTTACAGAGGTTATTAGAGCGAAAGAGCTTAGAAAATATGAACTGGATTGATACCAGTTATTATGCATTGGGCTTTCAACCCACTTCTCATTTTTCTTACCCCAAAATTTCATGTCAAAATTCTAACCGTTTTATCTTTAAAGTAATAATGCTAATTTATATTTCTTATAAAAAAAATACTAAATTAAAGTGGGTTTTGGATTAAAAATATTTTTCTTGTGCTTTTTAAGCACAGCGGTTCTTGCGACACCAACAACAGATGAGCTGGATAATGCTGATTATCTCAATGGTAAAAATGCATTTCAGCAACGTTGTAGCGCTTGCCATACTTTAGCGGCAGATAGCGCAAATATTGTAGGCCCAAATCTTTGGCAAATATTTGGTAGAAGTGTTGGAGAAGATCCTGCTTATAATTACTCATTGTCAATGGGTTCATCTGATTTGATTTGGGATAAGGAATTAATTTATAGATTTCTACAAGGTCCTCAAAAGCTTTTTCCAGGGAGCACCATGATGATTCCTGAGCCTGTTCCTGAAGAATTTTTAATCGATATGATAGCTTTTATGATGATAGAAACAGGTGCTCCAAATAAACCCAATATTGAGAGATCATTTATTGCAGAAACAATTGATAAAAGTCTCCCTGTTTCTGAGCGTTTTCCTAGTTTTTGGAATCATCTGATGACCAACACTACTCACTATCGTTTAGTTGATAGTGACAACCAGATTGAATTTGATGCTTACTTCAATACTAATGGATCAGTTTCTACAAGCCTTAAGGGGGTCAGCGGGTTTTGGCATATAACAGAAAGAGACATGTTTTGTTACGCCATCCATCGATTACCTTTTTCAACTTCAGAGTTTGTTGAATGTTTTCCTATAGCAGCAATGGCAATACCCCGTTTTGCTAAGGAGCTTTGGCGATCTAAACCAAAAGAAGACCTGATGCTATACGGCGGCATTTTGCCTGGAAGACCAATAGAATAAAACAGGCTATAATTCAAATATGATAGATCTCAAAGAACTTAGTGACTCTTTAGCTGGAAAGGTAAGAGGTAACCCGGTTGCTATTAGCTTATTTAAAGAAGAAATACCTAAACCTTATGAACAAAAGAAAGTGGTTCCATGTTCCATTGTCAGGCACGCTATGGATAAAGGGGAGATAGTTTCATTTGATAGACATCATCACGATTGCACCACAGGTGTCTACACCGCAGGAGTTCATGAGGGAACTGACGAGATAAGGAACGGACAATACCTTGCACAAAATATACCTGCCTATACAGATGTGGGGGCTGAGAAAATTAAAACTGGAGAGTATGTTTTACCCCAAAAAACTGTTGTCGGGATTGGTGCCGCACCGCTTTCTGATGTCCCTGACGACATATTTGTAGATTGGATAGTCGTAGTTTGCACACCCCATTGGGCTAACTTTATTGGAGGTGCAAGGACTGTATTGGATGGCACCCCGCCAAGAGGAGCTGCTGGCTCTTCTTTTTGCAGTGATCTTTTTGCAACACCTTGGCATGACGGCAACGTTGTCATTACTCCTGGTGATCTGGGGGGGAGAATGAATAATCGATTAAAACCTGAGGAAATGTTTGTGGTTGTTCCAAATGAGTATTTGGAAAGTTTATTAAATATTATGACTTCAACCCCTGACGCAAGAGCTGTATTAGAAGCCACTAAGCCAGAAGAATCTGAATACTGGGACAAAAGAAAACGAGCTAAAAAAGCAAAAGAAAGAAAGTTAAAAGAAGATGCTCCAAAAAATGAATTTGAGTCGAAACTAAGCATGATTTGGGATCAGGAATCAAAAGATATGATTGCATCAACCCCACCAGGCATTATAGAAATGGCTATTAATAACGTAGAAGATTTTGCAAGGGAAAATGGAATTGAAGAAATAACAAAATCTGTAGTCTTGGAACAGATGAAAAGTGTTGGTATGGATCCAAGCATGCTCAGCTAAATTAATGCAAGATAAGACAGTCTTAATTACTGGCACAGCCAGCGGAATGGGTAGAATTGCAGCCAAAGCACTCGCAGATAAGGGGGCTAGACTGATTCTGGTTGATTTTGATACTGAAGAGGGTATCAACTCAAAAGATGAGATTATTGACGCTTCAGGAAATAAAGATATTGAATATTTTGATTGTGATGTTTCTTCTTTTAGTGCGTTAAGAGAGTTATCAAGACAAATCCATAATCATTATTCTCAATTAGATGTCTTAATTAATAATGCTGGAATTACTGAGTCAATCAGAAGACAAAGTGAGGATGGTTTTGAAATGACCATGGCTACGAATTTTCTTGGGCCCTTCCTCTTGACCCATCTTCTTTTGGATCTACTCATGAAACCTGACAATTCTAGGATAATAAATATTTCTTCAGATGGTCATAGAATGGCAAAGGAATTTGATTTTGATGATATTAATTTTGAAACTGGCTGGGAAAAAGTTAATCATTCCATGGGATTTCAAGCCTATGCAAGATCAAAATTGTGCCTTAATCTTTTTAGCTTTATATTGTCTGAAAAACTAGAACAAACAAACATAGACGTTTTTGCAGTTTCACCTGGTTATTTTATTAATACAAATATTCATCGGCATATGCGAGGTATGCATGGCGTTATTGTAAATTTAATCAAACCTTTTCTGCAGTCTGCTGAAAAAGGGGCTTTAAATCATATTGTAATGACTTCTGATCTACAATATATTGGCAAATCTGGTTTCTATTGGGAGCATGGCAAAAGAAAAGAAGCATCGACACTTTCATATGATAATAATCTAAAAGAATCCGTATGGGATTATGCTTCTAAAGTAACTAATATTAAAGATATAGGAGTTATCTAATGGGAATTGCTTTATTTATAATTATCATGATTTTCCTACCCTTAATCATTGGAACCTTGGTTATGGGCTGGCAAAAAAAGATAAAAATAAGGCATAAGGGATCAGGCTTAAACGGGACTTGTTTTGTTGGCTACTCTTGGACCTATTTCTTTTTTGGCTTTTTTGTTCCTATTTTCAGAGGGGAGATCTCTATTGGCGTCTTTCACTTAATTTTTTCATTAGTAACTTTCGGAATTTTCCAACTAATTATGCCTTTTCTATATAACAGGCAATATTCTGCAAGGCTTTTAACAAGTGATTGGGTTCTTGATGATATAGAAGAGAATAATCTATTGGCCAGAGATAAGATTGGCATATCAAAGAATTGATCTAACTTAGTATTATTTTGACACTAAGGTTCTTATATCTTCTTCAAGCATTTCAAGTGAACTTATCGGGCTGAGCGAAGCTCCAAGCTGAGCCTCTGTATTGATTACAAAAATTGAAGCTGTGTGATTAAAATCATACCCATCTTCTTTGTTTATCCTTTGAAAAAATACACTAAGATTTGCAGATAGCTTAACAATTTCACTAATCTCTCCTGTTAGACCAATCATCGTGGAATCGAAAAAATTCATGTACTCATCAAGTCGATCTGTCGTGTCTCTTTCTGGATCAAGCGTAATAAAAACAATCTCGAGAGTTGCCTCTGGTATATCCTGACTTATTTTCTTTTTCATCTGGCTAAGTTTATAAATGGTGCTTGGGCAAACATCTGGACAGTTCGTATAACCAAAGAAAAGAAGGGTAAATTGATTTTTAAAATCATTTTTTGTAAACACTTGATTCTTCTGATCTTTCAACTCAAAGTCAATAATTTCTAAGGGTTGTTTTAATGCTTTTCCACTTTGAAGTATGGGTTGTTTCTCATTTAATATTGGACCTTTTTGTATGATTAAGACCATGAATACCAAAGCAATCACAGCAAATATTAAGAACAATTTATTTTTCGTTTCTATAATTCTTGACTCCTAACATCAGCTTCAATTCTTACAACTTCAGCATTATTTTCATTTTCAAAAAACATGAGTATCTCAACTTTAGAATTCTTTTTAGGTACTTTGTTAGGATTAATTAACATTAAATGCAACCCACCCGGCTCTAAGGCTATTGATTCTTTTCCATCAATAGAGATATTCTCTAGTTTTCTCATTTGTGCAATATTATTGCTAATAAAGATCATGTGTACTTCTGCTTTCTCAAAACCATTGGCGATGATCTTTGAGGAACTCATTTTTTTTGGTCCTTGATTATCGATAAACATATAAGCTGCCATAGCTTTAGATCCCGCTGGCGCAGCTCTGACCCATGCATTTTTTACAACAATTTCACTTATTGCTGAATGAGGTATAAAAAATAGTAGCCCTAAGAAGAGCAGTGATTTTCTAATCATTAAACACGAGGTCCGCATATAACTGCCACTGGGTTATATTCTGGAAAATATATAGATGAAATTAATGCCCAGGCATTAAATAGTAACAGTATTACAAACGGGATCAGTGCGAGTCCTGCAAAAATATAGAGATATTTTTTATCTTGGTTCATCTATGAGTCGAATTTTATAGTAATCATAGAAGATATCAATTGAATCTAGATGGTCTAAAATCTTTCAATAATAAATTTGTTGATCCACTAAGAATTTCTTCTGATACAAGCTTCCCAACGATTGCTGCAAGACTTACCCCACTGTGCATAACTGCCACATATACATCTGATAATCCTTCAAGCCTTCCTATTATGGGTATTCCATCTCTTGGAAGCGGACGCCACCCGATGGAGACTCTTTCAACTTTAAGATCTTCAACTTTTTTCATAAACGTTTTTGCCGTATCAAAAATTCGATTGGTGTGATCTTGAGCAAAAATCTCGGATGGAAATTCTTTTGGCTTATCGCTCAATCTATCTATGTGAGAACTGGGAGCTCCTGTTTGCTCACCAAAGATTATTCTCCCGTCTGTTTGTTGGTGAATATGCACTCCTGGACCTACTATTATCCTGTTTAATATATTTTCTGTAGGTTTTGATGTAACTATGATTCCTGGTGTTGATGGTTTCATCATTTCGATTGATAATAATCGTCCACTATCAATGCCTGTTGCAAATATTGCTTGATGTGCTTCTAATTCCCCAATTGTGGTTTCCACAGATGACAATCTTCCATTTGTGTATTTTAGTCCTTGAAACTGACAGGGGTAGAGTACAGAACCCCCATTAAATTCAATATTCTCTATCATCAAGTTGATAGCATGAATAGTATCTATTGCTCCATCAGCTCTGGAGAAGACAATATTTTTATTTTTGAAATCAATACCAGGTTCTAGATTTCTAGCTTCTCTTTCATTGATCACATCAACAGCTGAGTATCTTGGATATTTTTTTAAATTATTGACCTCATTCATAAGGGTGGTTTGCTCTTCATCTGAATCGAACCATTCAAGAGAACCGCCCCACTTTATTTTTAAATTTATTTCTTTCTCTAAACTTTTGTAAGCATCTATACCGAGCTGGGAGAGAAAATTATAGGGATAAGGTTTTTTAGGGTAGGTGGCATTAATCCAAGAAAAAGTGCTTCCACTAGCAGCCGACCCAGGAAATTTTTGATCTATAAGAGTAACTTGCGCCCCCATTTTTGATAATTCATAGGCTATCGAGGTTCCTATAATGCCGGCCCCGATTACAATTATTTTTTCACGCTTATTGAAAGCTGCTAATGCATGATTCGAGGAAATCATCAGAAGTGAAAGCAATTTTGAAAAAGTGCGTCTATCCATAGCTAGCATTGTTAATAACGAAGGCCAGAAACAAGACTCCTGATGAGGCTGCCAATGTTGTTAAGCCATGATAGAACTGATTACCAGTGTCCAGCAACCGGTTAAAGAAAATAATAGTTAGAGCAACGGTGATTATTTGCATAAAAATAACCCAATCATTAAAAATTATGAAAGCAACTATAGTGTTAACAGTGCCTATTAGACTAGTTGGCAAGAAAACCAGTTGTTTCCTGTAATATAAAATTGGTCCTGCAAGCACACAAATTACTGCAAAAGCTTTAACTATGTTGCTTTGACCTATGAGCGCAATAAGAATAAGAGCTTGACCAAGTAGGATGAAAAAAGCAAACAATCCATCCATCAGGCTATAGCCATTTCCGCTGGCGCTTTCAGTTGAGACAAACCAACGGTCTATATGGTTTTGTATGATTTCAAATAAGCTACCTAATACCAAAATCGCTGCAGCGAGAAACAAAAGCTCAACATTGAAGATCTTTTCTTCTAGTAACAATCTATTGTTATTTGCTGCTGGGATAAGAATTAAAGGCACGAGAAGTGCATAAAGATGGATAGGTAATACCCAGACAGCCATTTTCCAGGGTATATCGATAATTTTTTCAGAGTTGCTCAGAATCCTTCTCAGTTATATTTTTTTAAATAATACAATAATCAAGCTCTATTAAGCTAATCTGAGATTTGTTATGTTTGTAAATAATGAAATACTATTTAGCTAATGAAAAAATACCTACTACTCTTTCTTCTTCTGGCTCAATCAAATTTTTTGATCGCGAGCCAGCCCAATTCAGACGTTATGGCTTCTAATATTGCCATAGTTATTCATGGAGGCGCAGGGTGGAGCAGAAATCAGACTGAAGAAAAACTAAAGTCCATTGAAGATGGATTAAAGAGAGCTTTGGATGAGGGTTTCGCAATTCTTGAATCGGGCGGAACTAGCCTAGATGCTGTGGAGGCTGCGGTAGTTATATTAGAGGATGATGTCACTTTTAATGCTGGCAAAGGTTCTGTTTATACAGCTGAAGAGAGGCAAGAAATGGATGCTTCTATAATGACAGGGGAGCTTCAGAACGCTGGCGCCGTAGCTTCTGTTTCAACAATAAAAAACCCTATTAAACTTGCTCGATATGTTATGGAAAAGACAGAGCATGTATTAATTGTTGGCCAAGGAGCTGAAAAAGTAGCTATCAAAGGCGGTTTAGAGGTTGTTGATCCAAGTTATTTTTACTCTAAAGAAAAATTAGACAGGGTAAGAAGACAAAAAACAAAGGATGAATTGAGCACGGTGGGTGCAGTTGCTATTGATAAGGAGGGGAACATTTCTGCCGCAACATCGACTGGCGGAAGGTCCAACAAGCTACCTGGAAGAGTAGGAGATTCGCCAATAATAGGTGCGGGAACTTGGGCACAGAATAATCTTTGTGGAGTTTCAGGCACAGGTCACGGTGAATATTTTATGAGATTTAATGTGGCTCGAGAGATTTGTGCAAGGATGGATTATTTAGGATTAAGTTCAGATCAAGCCTCTAAACAGGTGATTGATGAGCTTAGTGGAATGGGAATTGAAGGTGGAGTAATTGTTATCGATAAAGAAGGCAATGCATCAATGATTTTTAACACTGATGGGATGGCAAGAGCTTACAAGAATTCCAAAGGAGATGAAATTGTCACAATTTATTAAGTTTTTTTATTAATCTAAGGTTAAGGATATATTTTTAAGGAGAAAATAAATGAAGAATTTATTGTTATTAATTTTAGTGAGCTTTTCTATGAATGTCTTTGCAGGAGGCCATGAGGAGGCTAAACCTGCGGAGAATACTTTTATGTTGCTTTCTACCTATGAAATTGCCGCTGGGCAAAATCCAGCAGAACTTGAAAAGGAATTAGTTCAACTAACTCTAGATCAAGAAGAGGATGGCTATAACGATTGTGGTTTATATAGACATTGGTATGGCGGAGAGCGCGCTTTTTATGCGTATTGCTTTTTTACAGACTTTGACCAACTGGATGCAATCCATAAAAGAGCAGAAGCAAATGAAGATCGTATGGGTATAACTCAGAATTATTCATCACACACAGACCATATACTCCTTAGGCAGAAGGTAGGTTTGACAAAAGCACCAACCAATCTTTTATGGATGGAATGGGAATTTGGACCATATTTAACTAATGCTGAAAGGCAGGATAGGGCAGAAAAACTCTATGATGCTTTCAATAGAGCTTTTGATGGTTGTAATCTTTATAATCATGCTTGGGGCCCAACTATGGGGCATTATATCAATTGTGGTTTTGAGGATTTCTCTGACTTCGGAAAAAAGCATAACGAAATTAATTCAATCATAGGGGAAGAGCTTGGGACAGCAGACCTAGACATCAGAACTCACTCAGATGATTTGCTAATTCTGATACAGGACTAAAGAATCTAATTATTTAAAATAGCCAGAGTATTTTTTACTTTGGCTATATACCTTTTAGTACGTGCCTTATTTGAAATTAATGCCTCTTCATCATAGTATTATCAAAGGGGAGTATTCATATGCGTCTAGTCAAAAACACAGTTTTATTATCTCTTGGTTTATACCTATTATTTCTTGCAATATTTTTTGCTAGAAATACTTACATACCAGCTAGTGGTTATGCACCAGCGGTACTTTTAGATCATCAAGGTGACCCAATATCCTTAAGAAAAAAGGAGAAGCCAATAGTTGTATTATCTGGCTGGGGAACTCCAGAAGGTTTCAATAAGGCCTATGATGATTATCTCTTTTGGAGAACTTCAGGAGGAGAAAGAATAACTTCTCCAAATCAGGCATGCACTGAATGGCATGTAGGTTCTTACCCCTTCCAAGTTGAAATTTCTCGATTGCCTTTTGCAGTAGGGAGGAAAGTAGAAGGTATGGAGAGACTTTGGGACAGCGTTGGAGCTTATAGGATTAGTGAGGACAAACAAAGTTATATACCTGTTGTTAATAACCGTGCTGGAGATTTTCCTTATGCGGGAGGAGATGCACCAACACTCTATAAAAAAGACCTAGGCGGAATAGAAATAATTGCTATGAAAGATTATGCTCCTGCTTCAGCATCTTCTGACACAGGAGGATTTCCACTAACACGTTACACGCCAGACCCTCGAAATGGTGAAGATTATTTGGAAGGTATTTTTCTAATAAAACAACCCAATGGGATCAATGATTTCTACGAGATAGATAAAGCTTACAAAGCGAGAGTTGCAGGAATGATGGGTTGGGATCTAGATGAACCTGTTTTCTACCCGGAATATGATGCAGTTGAGGGAGTTCAAGACCCGTTTATATCGGATTGGATAGGGGAATATTTTTCTGAAGATATCAAGGTTACAGAAGGTTTTTATTCTAATGTCCCAAGAATGACAAAGCATCTCAAAGATACCATGCCTCGCGCTGCGAGAAATGGTTATAGAAACATCGTGCTAGCTAAGCCGATAACAGATCACAATGTCTATGCAAACAATTTTTGGGACCTTCATCTCTCATTGCAATCTTTATGTAGGGCTCGTTTTGATGTTAAAGATTTTAATATTAATCAAGTGAGAATGTATGGAAGAACTCCAGAATACAACTATATGATGCATCAGAATTTAGAACGTCACTTGGATCATATAGAACCAGGAAGTGAGGTTTCAGTTATCTACACCACATTTGGTTTACCTTGGCCTGGAGCTAACCCTGTGGGTCCGATGTCAAATGCAGCACCATTTATAAATGAAGTTTTCCATGAGAATGCCTATTTAAATTTCCTAAGTTTCAAAAGATATATTGAGCAAAATGAAAATGACCATAAGATTAGTTTCCTTAAAACCGGAG
Source organism: uncultured Gammaproteobacteria bacterium (assembly GCA_902634075.1). Classification (GTDB taxonomy): domain Bacteria; phylum Pseudomonadota; class Gammaproteobacteria; order Steroidobacterales; family UBA11654; genus CACPJA01. The sequence continues at coordinate 3,795 of CACPJA010000007.1, read as the reverse complement.
GCTTCGGAACCGAGGATGCTAGAACAAATAATTTATACTCCTATGCTTTATTCAGTGGCACTCAACTAGGCTACAAAGAAGATCCCCTTCGTTTTACAAATCTTCGAGGAGCAATTGAGGACGCCATCCTTAATCAAGGTAAAAAAGAGGTGATTATTCAATTATCCCATTGGGGCTATACCTACTGGGTGCTGATCATCAATATGAGAGAGGCTCTCAATATACCTCTGAACTCCATAGAAGAGATACATCAAGGCGAATTAAGAATGACCTGGTGTGAGAAGCACAATGCACCTGGAGATTATGAACAAGTTCCAGCTATTGAGCATCAATGTCCTGAGGGTTTTACTAGACTCCAGTTAACAGAGGCTTTTGAAGATTATTCTAAGGAAATGGCGATCAATTATGTAAACAGAATTCGAGGTGGGATAGAGCGACTTAAGATATACCCCGAGCTAGACATCAGCATTGCAGCTGAAGGTGAAGTTACTAAAATTGAAGGAGGAATCGTAGAGGTAAAAGACGGCTCTTTGGCTGGAGCAAAGCTCCTTATAAGTGCCGATCCAAATCCTGATAGACCAGAGTCCTATAGTTGGTATAACCGCTGGAGACCATCAACAGACAAGCAACCAAATACTGGACAGGATGCCGTCAGGGCAATAAATGAATATGATAAAAATTCAGATTTCTTGGACAGTGCTAAAGACGATTTTATTGCTGTAATTGGTACCCAAGAAAAAGCCACACCCTCAGTGCAGATGCCGATACATCCAAATGCAATTTCTAAAACCGTATTCTTTGGTCCGTACCGAACAACTCTGAATGTTCCTGCAGAGATAACTATTCCTTATGATAAGGAAAGAATGACTAATCCAGAGAGTATTACACCCATTGTTTACAATGAGTTGACCGAAGAATTTGAAGAGCATCCCAAGGTTAGAAATAGCTACAAAAATAAAATTGATCAAGAGAAAGGAACTTATACTTTTGAGAGCCAAGTCTTGGGTCAGTTTGCATTGGCTGAAATAAATAATTAGATCATTGTGAGTAATGTTACAACAGGGAGTTGTCTTTGTGAGTCAGTAAGCTTTGAGGTTTCTGGGTCTATATCTAAGGTTTATTTCTGTCATTGTAAACAATGCAGGAGCTGGGGTGGACACTTTGCTGCCGCTGCTGGAATCAAAAAATCTCAACTCAGTTTTTCGAAATCAGAAAGCCTAAAATGGTTCTCTTCATCTGAAGTGGCCGAGAGAGGATTTTGTGAAGATTGTGGATCTAGTCTCTTTTGGAAAGAAGAAGGGTCATCTAGAATTTTTATTTGGGTTGGAACAATTTCAGATTCAGCAGACTTAGAACCAGCGGCTCATATGTATACTAAAGATGCTGGCAATTATTATTCTATTCCAAACGATTGTGAACATTTTGAATATGATACAACTTAAGACTAGCCTTATAAGAAGTTCTAATAGGTTTTTCCAAGATGTTTTTCGTTCCTTATTTTTGCTAACTTAATCTGTTTCTGTCTTTCAGCAAATCTTTCCTTTCTTTCTTCTGAGTGTGTTGCGTAACAATGTGGACAACTGATTCCTTCGCTATATTTCTTACTTTTCATATCATCATCATCAATAGGCATCCTACAGGCGTGACACATTGAATAATTGCCTTCAACAAGACCATGCTGAATAGAAACACGTTCATCAAAGACAAAGCAGTCACCCTCCCATAGACTCTCATCAGATGATATATTTTCTAGATACTTCAGAATCCCACCTTCCAGTTGATAGACTTCTTCAATACCTTCTTCTAGGAGGTGAGACGATGCTTTTTCACATCTTATCCCACCCGTGCAAAACATTGCTACTTTGGTTTTCCCTTCTTTTTTCATTATGGCTTTCAGATTATTTTTGGACCATTCTGGAAAATCTCTAAAAGATTTTGTTTTAGGGTCTAGAGAACCTTTAAATGTTCCAATAGCACACTCATATTGGTTCCTTGTGTCAATAACTAATGTTTTTGGGTCACTTATTAATTCATTCCAGTCACCTGTCTTTACAGTCTTACCCTTAAGATTTGCTGGTCTGATATTCTCCATACCCATTGAAACGATCTCTTTTTTTAATCTGACCTTCATTCTTTTGAAGATTTCACCTTCTGCTTTAGAGAATTTAGGCTCAATGTCTAAGAGAAGAGGGTCATCCTTGAGCCCTTTTATAACAGCTAAAATAGATTCCTCTGATCCGGCTATAGTTCCATTGATACCTTCATTTGCTAGAAGAATCGTGCCTACGATATTATTTTTTAGGCATAATTTCTCGATCTCTGATTTCTTTCTTTTAAGGTTGTTCCAATCAACAAATTTATAGAATGCAGCAATTAATTTATTCTCTTCCATTTCCCCGCTCTAAAAAGTGCGCTTGAAGCTAAATTCTGAGAGTTCAATTAATGCCTCCTTGTATTTATTATTTGGTAATTCTTTCAAGGCATTGGTAGCTTTTGTTGTTGTCTCTTCAGCTTTGTTAGCGGCTAAAGCTAATGAGCCAGTTGCTTCTATAATTTCAATTATATTATTGCTGTTAGAGCTATCTTTTTGGCTAATAGCATTTCTCAAAAGTATTTGTTCATCAGGATTTGCCCGTTTTAATGCATAAATTAAAGGAAGAGTTGGCTTACCTTCTGATAAATCATCTCCAATGTCTTTACCCATTATCTCAAACGAAGAATTATAATCTAATACATCATCTATTAATTGATAGGCAATCCCTAACTCTCTTCCAAAATCATTCAGACTATTTTCAATTCTTTTGGATTGGCCAGATAAAACGGCTCCAATTTTTGCAGCTGACTCAAACAGTTTTGCAGTTTTTCTATAAATGACCTCCATATATTGTTCTTCAGTAGTATCTGGATTACCGCAATTGATGAGTTGCATTACTTCTCCTTCCGCAATCCTATTTGTGGCTTCTGACATAATTTCCATAATCCTCATATTTCCTATTTCAACCATGATTTGAAAAGCCCTCGAGTATAAAAAATCACCCACAAGAATTGTTTCTTCATTGCCGAAGTTTTTATGTGCAGTAATTGATCCTCTCCTCGTATCGGAATTATCGACCACATCATCATGGAGCAGGGTGGCTGTGTGTATAAACTCTATCATCGCTGCTGCTTTGATTGCTTCTCTATTGTTATCAATTCCACAAGCCTTTGAGGATAGAAGCACAAGTAAAGGCCTTAGTCTTTTTCCGCCGCTATTAATGATATAGCTGGAAATACTATTGATAAGACCAATATCACTGCTTAATTGATCTTCAATCTCTTGATCCATAAGTTTCCAGTCGTCTTTGACCAGGTCTCTTATCTCTTCTATTGAAGTTTTAGTTTGTTTTACTTTGTCGACGCTTTGTATCACTTTATCTATACTTTTTATTAATGACGACAATATAGCAAACCTTTATAATTATTGAATTAAAAAGCTTTAATCTATAGAATTGCCAAATTCTTTAAGTGAAACAAAGGTAAGAAAGCTATGTATGCCGTATTTAAATCAGGCGGAAAACAATACCGAGTTAGTAAAGGCGAGAAGTTAAAACTCGAGAAACTAGAGGCTAATGTAGGTAAGAAAGTTGTTTTTGACCAAGTTCTCTCTGTTGGTGAGGGTAATGATATTAAGATTGGCACACCCTATTTGGCGGATGCTATTGTTGAAGCTAAAGTTATAGATGAGGGTAAAGATAAGAAGATTGAAGTTGTTAAATTTAAGAGAAGAAAGAATTATAAGCGTAACTTTGGTCACAG